>NZ_CAMEFJ010000035.1 GCF_945915485.1 uncultured Agrococcus sp. | reverse complement strand
TACCGTGTCCACTTCCATGTCGCCGGCTGAGCTGTGCGCGCACCTGATCCGTTTCGACACCACGAACTTCGGAGAGGGCGAGAGCCGCGGTGAAACGCCGCTCGCCGAGGAGATCGCGAGGATGCTGACAGCAGCGGGCTACGCGCCCGAAACGTACGCGCGTGAACCGCACAGAGCATCCATCGCCGTCCGTGTTCCCGGCCGCGACCGCGAGCTTCCCGGTCTCCTTGTGCACGGGCACCTCGATGTCGTTCCCGCCGAGCCGGAGCAGTGGAGCGTCCCGCCGTTCGAAGGCGTTATCGACAACGGCTACGTGTACGGCCGCGGTGCCGTCGATATGAAGAACATGGTCGCGATGATGCTGTACACCCTGCTCGAGTGGGCCGAGAAGGGCGCGACGCCCGAGCGCGACATCCTCTTCCTCTTCGTAGCCGACGAGGAAGACCGCGGCGATTGGGGCGCGAGCTGGCTGGTCGAAACGCACCCTGAGCTCTTCGCGGGGCTCGGTGCGTCGATCGGCGAATCCGGCGCGCACGCAACGCCTCTCACAGCGGCCGACGGCAGCACCGTCGCCATCTACCCCATCGCCGTCGCCGAACGCGGCACGCTGCACATGCGGCTTCGCGCGAAGGGCACCTCGGGTCACGGCTCGCGCCCCACCCCGGACAGCGCCGTGCACAAGCTGGTCGCTGCGACGCACCGCATCAACGAGCACGAATGGCCCATCGAACTCGGTGACACCGTACGCGAGTACATCGAGGGAACCAACGCAGCGCTCGGCTTCGAAGTCGACCTCGAAACGGAAGCGGGCATCGAGGCGGCCATCGAGCGGATGGGCGAAGCAGGCAGGGTCGCACGCGTGACGATCAGATGCTCGGCGACGACGACCGTCCTGCGCGCCGGCTACAAAGTGAACGTCATCCCCGGTGTTGCCGAAGCGGAGGTCGACGTTCGTGCTCTTCCGGGCACCTTCGATGAGACGCTGCGCACGATGCAGGAGCTGATCGGCCCCGACGTGGAAACGGAGATGATGGGTCCGGGCCGCCCCACGAACTACTCGTCATCCTCGCCCTGGTTCGCTTCGATGCGAGAAGCGGTGCTCCGGCACGACCCCGACGGCGTCGTCGTACCGTACTGCATGGGCGGCGGCACCGATTCGAAAGCGTTCGCACGGCTCGGCATGGAGTGCTTCGGGTTCACACCGCTCACGGCAGACCCCGACGGTCGCACCTTCGCGGGCGTGCACGGTATCGACGAACGAGTGCCCGTTTCGGCTGTCAATGGCGGACAAGCTGTTCTGCACGACTTTCTGGTGCGGGTATGAGCGACGAAACAGCAGGCTTGGAGCGCGTGACCGTGAGCGAAGCGCACGGCGGTCTCGTGACGACGTATTCCGACGGTATTCCGCGCATCTCCTACGCGCTCGTCGATGCTCACGGCACCGTGCTGCTGGAAAACGATTCTGAGCGGGTCTACTACTCGGCCTCCACTGTGAAGATCGGAGTGCTCGTGGCCGCGCTGCGCGCTGTGCAGAATGCGGAGTGGAGTCTCGACGATCAGCTCACGGTGACGCACGATTTCGCGAGCGTCGCGAAGGGCGCCGGCCGCTTCGTCATGGAGGCCGGAAGCACCGACCCGGGTCTGGGCGAGCCCGGTGACACCGTCAGTCGGGCTCGCGTTCTGGAGCGCATGATGACCGTGAGCGCGAACTGCGCGACCAACATGCTGTTCGAAGAGCTCGGGCACGAACGAGTTCTTGCCGCGTTCACGGACGCCGGCGTGCACGATACGTGCATGGATCGCCCGTACTCCGACGCGGCCGGCCTCGAGGCGGGCGTGACGAATCGCGCATCCGCCCTCGGGCTCGCCAGGTTCGTTGCCACACTGACTCGCGGTGATCTGCTGGACGAGACGCGCACGGAGTACGCAAAGCGATTGATGCGCATGCGTCAAGAGCCCGTGATCGCAACGGTGGCTGAGCACTTCGAGTCGGTGGGCGACTCGGTGTCGATCGGCAGCAAGGGCGGCTCGGTGAGTGGGATCGTGCACGACGTGGCATTCATCGAGCACGCGGGCGAAACACGCTGCCTGGCGATCTGCTCACGCGGCTTTACGGACGGGCAGGGGCAGACCGTCGTTCGTGCCGTAGCACGCGCTGTGCTGGGGCTATAGGCCGGCGGCGCCCCTGAGCAGTACCTGCCCCGCGCGGGTGCCGGTCGATTCGCCACCGCTCCACGCGAGCCGACCGGACACGATGACGGCATGCACGCCGGTCGCGAGTCTTCGCGGCTGCTCGTAGTCGGCGAGATCGCGAAATGAGGCCGGGTCGAACGCTATGACATCGGCGACGGCCCCCTCGCGCAGAACACCGCGGTCACGGAGCCCCAGCCGGGATGCCGGCAGCGAAGTGCACTTCCGCACGGCCTCTTCCAACGTCAAGAGCCTCTCCTCCCGCACATAGTTCGCGAAGACGCGCGGGAAGGTGCCGAACGCTCTCGGGTGCGTGGCGCCATCCCCTGCCGGGTCGAGCGAGCCTCCGTCACTTGCCACCGCGACGAGGGGATGCGCGACCGCAGCCCGCACATCCTCTTCCGACATCGCGTGGTTGATGATGCCGACCGTGCCTCGGTGCTCCGCGAGGACTCTGAGCGCGGCATCTGCGGGAGACGTGCCGAGGGAACGAGCGAGCTGTGTGAGCGACTGCCCGCGCGCAGAGGAGAATCGGCCATCCCGCAGACCGCTCAGCACGATGCCTGCGGGGTCGAAGTCACCGTTCTCGAAGCGCGCTGTGAGGTCTGCGCCGATGCGCACACGCGTGTGCTCGTGCTGCAACCGACGGCAGAGTTCCTGCAGTCCGCCGTCGAGGCTCCACTCCGGCAGTCTCGAGGCGAGCGTTGTCGCGGATGCCGTGTACGGGTAGACGTCGGCGGCGATATCCACACCGGCATCGTGTGCAGCGTCGATGCGTTCCAACGCCTTCGGCACGATTCCGTGGTTTGCAGAACCCATGGCCTTGAGGTGAGAAATCTGCAGCCGGGCAGAGTGCTCGGTCGCCGTCGCTGCGGTTATCGCTTCTTCGAGCGCGTCCAGCATTCGTGCGGTTTCGTCTCGCATGTGGGTCGCGTACAAAGCTCCCGTTTCGGTCGTCGTCGAGACGAGCGCCTGGACTTCCTCCTGCGACGCGAATGATCCGGGGGCGTAAATCAGGCCCGTCGAGAGGCCCCACGATCCCTGCTGCACTGCGGCTGCGACGAGCCTGCGCATGAGCAGCAGTTCATCAGGGCGGGGATCGCGGCGGTCGCCACCCATCGCCGCGATGCGCACGGGGATGTGGCCGACGAGCGGCAGCACGTTCACGGCCGGCTGTGACGCCGCGACTCGTTCGGCGAACCCCGCGGTGTCCCGCCACCGCCAGCTGGGTCGGCCACCGAGAAAGGCCGTCCACGCCTGCAGAGCAGCAAGGTCGTCGACGGGGAAGGGCGACAGCCCGCAGTTTCCCGTGACGATGCTCGTGACGCCCTGCGCGAGCTGGCCGCGCGCCGACGGTTCCGACTCGACCGTGAAATCGGCGTGCGAGTGCAGATCGATGAATCCGGGGGCGACGACGAGCCCTCCCGCATCGATGATCTCGATATCCCGTTGGTGCCGAGCGGTGGGCGGCAGGATGCGGGCGACGCGACCGTCACGAATGAGCAGGTCACCGCGGCGCGCTGGCGCTCCCGTGCCATCGACAATCCGCCCGCCGCGCAACAGCACGGGTGCTGCGTCGGCAACGCGAGGACGTGGATCAGCCGCGACGGTCATGCACTCATGCTACGTACTACTCGGGGTGACTCGTGCCGAGGGGAGTTATCGGCCACGCGCACGAAGCAGGCGTTCCCGGACGCCGTCGATGGGAATCCCCTTCGCACTCCGCCCCTCGAAACCGACGCGCGTTCGGGCCTGGAGAACCGAGTTGATGAGCGCCTCCTCCGTCGCCTCTATAGCGGCGAGGAAACTGGGCGAGAGATCGCTATCGCGAGGCGGCGCACCCTCACCGACGGAGAAGGCGATGGCGTAGTCCCCGCTCCCCTGCGAGTAATCGGAGCCGACGCCACGAAGCGCGAAGGTCGCCCGGTTCGCGACGCGACCGAGCTGACGAGCATCGAGCGGGGCATCCGTCGCGATGACGATCATGCAGGAGTTGCCGTCGCCGACGGCCGGGTCCTCTGCGAGCATCTCATTCGCCGGCATCTCGACCCCGTCGATACGCAAGGTTCCCGTGAAGTTGCTCTGCACGAGCGCACCGATCGTGCATTCGCTCTCGCCGATCCTCGCGATACGCGAAGAGGTACCGATGCCGCCTTTGAAGCCGAGCGCAACCGTGCCAGTTCCTGCTCCGATACCGCCCTCGGCAACCGGCCCCGACACCGCGGTAGCAAGTGATTCCCGCACCATGCTCTCGTTCACCGGTCGCTTGCGGATGTCGGAGAGGTGCGAGTCGTTCGTCTCCCCCACGAGCGGATTCAAGGATGTCGTGTCTTCGTAGCCGGGCTGCTCGAGCATGAAGGCGACGAGTGCGTCCGCGACGCGAAAAGCCGACAGCGTGCTGGTCAGCAGCACCGGCGTTTCAATGGTGCCGAGTTCCTGCAACTGCGTCGCACCGATCAGCTTCCCGTAGCCATTCGCGATCGAGAGCCCTGCAGGCAGTTGCTTGCGCCGAGCGCCGAGCGCATCGGGCACGATCGAGGTCACGCCGGTGCTGAACGTGTCGGTGCACAACGTCGAGTGCCCCACGCGGACCCCCGGAACATCCGTTATCGCGTTATTCGGCCCACGCCTCGACGAGCCCGCTGCCACGCCCAGATCCGCCAGCCGCGGTCGTGCATGCTGTTCATTCATCGAAGCTACTCCTGAATCGTCATCCTGCTCGGCTGTGCTCGCTCTGTCCGCATGTACGCCAACCGGGTCAGGAGAGCAAACACCATCAGCTTTGCTTACGCTGCTTGCTACAGTGTCAGAGTGACCGCTGATGCACAACGAGCAGAAGGCCAGAATTCACTCGAGTTCCCACGGCCATCTTGCGCTGAGCGTAAGCAGCGATGATGCTCAACCCCATTCACCTGCGCACACTTATCGAAGTTGTCGGGCTGGGCTCCTTCGCACGGGCTGCCAATCGACTCGGCTACACTGCCTCAGCGGTGTCGCAGCAGATGAACTCGCTGGAGCAGAGCGTCGGCATCACTCTGTTCGAACGAACGGCGCGCAGCGCCCACCCGACGGCTGCTGCAAAGGCAATGGCAAAGGCCGCGGTCCCTGTTTTCTCCGACCTCGCCGAGATCGTCGAGACGGCCCGGCGCACGGCTGAGAACGTGAACGAGGAGCTGGCGGTCGGGCTCTACTCGAGCTTCTCGCGATCGGTGATTCCCACGGTGCTTGCCGACGAAGCGTTCAAAGCGACGGGAATCCGCCTCCGAGTCGTGGTGCAGAATCCGTCAACGAGCGTCGGCAGGTTCGCCGCCGGTGACGCTGCCGACGTCTCCTTCGTCTACAGATACGGGGCAGCCGACCTTGCCTGGCCGTCCTCGGCGAAGGAACTGCTGCTCGGCTCCGACCCGTATCGACTTGCGGTTCCCCGATCCTGGGGCATAGAAGACGATGAACCGTTGACCGCCGAGCGGCTTTCAGCCTGGGATTGGGCCGCCATGCATCCCGGCTCCAGCGATGCGATCGCAATCGAAAACGCGTTCCGCGCCTGCAACGTCCACCCGCACGTGTCCGTGCGCGGCAACGAATTCGAAGTGCTGCTGGACTTCGTCGCCGCCGGCGCCGCAGCTACTTTCCTGCCCGCGTCCGTGCTGCTCGCGTCCGCATCCGAGGTGCAGATCATCGATGTTCCAGAACTCTCGCTGACGCGCACAGTCCATGCGCTGATCGCCCCCGGTGCTGTTCAAGCGACAGTCGCCCCTTTCCTCGGGGCCGTGCGGCGAGCGTTAATGCCCGCCGGGATAACGCCTGCCTAAGCACAGACGCAAGCAATACCTTCGCTGTCGCTCAGCTGAACCGATCAGCGCACCCGAGTCGCCCCAATCCCTCGCTGCAGACCGTAGCGTGAACGAGGAAGCAGCGGACAGGGGGTGCGAATGAGCGAGCGGGCATCGCCGGTTATCGGCATCCTCGGCGGCATGGGTCCGGCGGCGACCGCGGACTTCTACCGTAAGCTCGTCCTCGCTACGCCGGCTGTGCGCGATCAGGAGCACCCCCGCGCTCTGATCTGGTCGGACCCGTCGATTCCCGATCGAGCTTCCGCATATCTGCACGGCGGAGCCAGCCCTATCCCGGGCCTCATCGATGGCGCTCGACGACTGGAAGACTCGGGAGCTGACTTCATCGCCGTCCCGTGCAATACCGCTCACCTGTATCTCGAACCCGTGCGAGAACAGGTGGACGTCCCCGTACTCGACATGATCGATGCCACCGCGCGAGCGCTTGCCCTACGACATGAACGGTCGAGAGTCGCGCTGCTCGGCACCGCGGCGACCGTCCGGAGCGGCATCTATCGAACGGCGTTTGAATGCCGCGGCCTGTTGTCGGTCGAAGTACACGCCGCGGAGCAGCAACTGGTGTCGGCCGCTATCGCTGCTGTCAAAGCCGGCGATGTATTACGAGCCGCGGAACTCCTGGCTCCCGTTCTCGAAGCTCTCGAGCGGCGCGGAGCAGACGCCATTGTCGGGGGCTGCACAGAACTGCCGCTCGCCGCTGAACATCTGATGGTCGGCTCGACTTTCGTCGATCCGAGCACCGTGCTTGCGGGGGCTTGTCTCGACCGGGTGCGCTCGCTTACCCCGGACTCCGTGCTGAAGGGGCCCCTCGCGAGCTAGCTGCAAACCGGCGTTCAGGGGTCGCGCGGGCTGTCCGCCGGGCGCAACGTCACGATCTGCGCGACATCATCGTCAGCGTTGCGATTGCCGCAACAGCACCCCACGCCAGCACTACGACGATCTGAGCCGGGGCGATACTGAAAGCGTCTGGCGCGAGACTCGTCCTGATCATGTCGGACATCGGCTCCATCGGCAGAACACGGTGAACCGCGGCGAACCAGTCCGGAAGCGCTGCCGACGGGAACGTGATCGGACTGAACAGCAGGATGACGAACACCAGCATCTGGGTGAGCAACTGGGCTACGCGGGGTGGCAGCGCCGTCGCCATGCCGTACCCTATGGTCGCCGCGATCGCTGCGACTGCGATCGCGGCGATCGGAGACCAGAAGGAGAGCTGCAAGTCGAGGTCGAAACGCCAAGCAGCCACGACAACGGCAAGGATGATGCCGGGCAGGCTGATGAGGGTCCAGATCGTGAGGTCGGCAGCGAGGAACGCCGAGCGCGGAGCCGGCAGCGTCCGGAACCAGTCATAGCTACCCTCCTGCTTCATTGCGACGACCGCCTGCGGCACCAGGACGAGACCGGTTGTCAGCAGCTGGATCGTGGGGGCACCGGTTGAGAGCCGCAAGGCGGTCGCCGGATCATCGACGGGCGCCAGAAAGCCGAAGCCGATCACGATGCCGACCGCCAGCATGATCTGCACGACGAGCGACAGCGGCAGAATCATCTTCGATGACGCGGCATTCCAGCGCATGAGCAGCCACCACGCGCGAAACCAGTTTCGGACAGGGGTCATGCCGCTCTCTCGCGTTCTTCCGCAGCGTCCTGGGTGAGCTGCACGTACGCATCCTCCAGAGAGACCGGCTGTATAGCGAAGGTTTCGATCCGCCCCATGTCCTGCGCCTCCCGAACCCAGGCGAGAACGCGCTCGCTGTCGGCAGCATCCACCATTGCAGACAGCAGCCCTTCTCGAGCCTCGATGACCTCGGTACCGGGAGGTGCTTCCGGCGTGGCCCCCGGCGACGATCGAAGCTCGACGCGAAGCCGATTGCGCAAGTGCGAAGTCAGCTGACCGAGCGTGCCGCTTGCGACGACCCTGCCCCGATCGAGAACCGTGAGGCGATCGACAGCACGTTCCGCCTCGTTTACATTGTGTGTGACAAGGAGAACGGCAGCACCCTCGTCTGCTTCGCGGCGGATCTCCTGCCACAGCAGCCGACGGCGCACGGGGTCGACGTCGTTCGTAGGCTCATCCAGGACGACGAGCGGAACTCGAGTTGCGGTGGCGATCGCGAAGGCGACCAAGCGCTTGACCCCACCCGAGAGCTGATCGGTCGGTCGGTGCATCCAGTCGCCGAGTTCGAGACGCTCGAACCGGTCTTTCGCCCTAGCTCTAACCTCGGATTTCGAGGCGCCTCGCAGGCGGCCGACGAGCTCCACGGCCAGTGCCGGAGTCAGCCCTGAAATCGGGACGTTCGCTTGCGCCTGTATCGCGCATCGTTGCCGAGCCCGGCTGGGATGCGCAATCGCGTCGATGCCGTCCACTACGATTTCGCCGACGTCGGGCTTCGCGATGCCCACGACTTGGTTTACGAGCGTGGTTTTGCCGGCACCGTTGTGTCCGAGGAGACCGACCACCTGTCCGGCACGCGCTTCGATATCGACACGGTCGTTCGCCAGCACCCGCTTGAACCTCTTGGTCACGCTTCGCACGCTGAGCATGAGACTCCTTTTGCATACTACTCGGTATTTGGATACTAAACGGTATCCGAGTACTGAACGGTATGTCAATGATTAGAATGGCAGCATGGTTGAGGAGAACGCGTCGCCCGAAGAACAAGAGACTCAATCCACTCATAGAACGCGCGCGCAGCAGCAGGCCGAGACACGGGAGAACCTGCTCGAGGCGGCACTCGATATCTTTATCGAGCGAGGGTTTCACGGAGCATCGATCGACGCCATCGCGAAGCATGCCGGCTATACGAAAGGCGCCGTGTACGCGAACTTCAAGAGCAAGGACGAACTGTTCCTCGCGGTCGCCGATCAACGCATCAACGAAGGGACAGCCCGCCTCCAAGCCGCCGACGATCTCGCGCATACCGGCGACATCTCTCACGACAACGAACTCCTCGAGAATCACGAGCATTTCGAGTCTCGCTGGGCCATCCTGAGCCTGGAAATGATCCTGTACGCGATTCGTGAGAAGCCCGGGCTCATTACCGAAGTGGCGGAGCGCTACCAGCACATCGACTCGCTCACCACGAAGTTCCTCCGTCGTAAGGCCGCTGATCCGCCCGAGTCCATCGATTACCTCGCGATCGGCCAGAGTGCACTCGGCGAAGGGCTCATGCTACGGCACCTGCTCGAGCCGCAGCGCATCAACCACGATGTCATCGGTGGGGTATTCGACGCCGTGTTCGACCCGCAGCACCGAGAAGCCTGGAAATCACGCGATACCTAGCCGGCCCCGTTTCGACGCAAAGCAACGGCAACAGAATCCCTTGAGTCGCTTCTGCGGCAATGGAGCGGGATGACGCCCACACAAAAACATGGCAGAATAGCGCCAGAGAAGATGCATGCGTTGCGCCATCCTTGCGTAACACGCGGCTGATAAAACCATTGTCATTCGTGCACGCAAGGAGTCTGCAAATGCGCACGTCCGTATCCCCTCGCTACAACTACGCTGCAAGAGCACAGCACTTCCGGCCGTCGCCCGTCCGCGGCGTCTTCGACATCTCGATGAAGCCGGGCATGATCTCTCTCGCCGGCGGCAACCCCGATCTGACCGTGCTGCCGCTCGAGCAACTCGGTGACGCATCCGCTCGCCTCATTCGCGACCGCGGAACCGAAGTACTGCAGTACGGCACCGGTGCTGGCGTCGACGAGCTACGTGAGGCGCTCACCGACGTGATGTCGCTGTCGGGTATCCGCTCAGACGCCGACGACCTCCTCGTCACGTCCGGCTCGCAGATGGGCATCGAGCTGATTACGACTATGCTCTGTGAACCGGACGATGTCGTCCTGGCCGAATCACCGACGTTCGTGGGCGCGATCGGCACGTTCCTGGGCCTCGAAGCCGACGTCGTGCACGTCGACAGCGACGACGAGGGCCTGATTCCCGCTGCTCTGCAGGAGAGCATTCGTGCCGTGCACGCAACGGGCAAGAAGATCGGCTTCCTGTACACGATTCCGAGTTTCAGCAACCCGACCGGAATCCGGCTCTCGCTCGAGCGCCGCCGGCAGATCGTCGAGATCTGCCGCAAGGAGGGTGTGCAGATCGTCGAGGACGACCCCTACGGCATCATCAGCTTCGACGGATCCGTCGTACCGGCGATGCGTTCGCTCGACGACAGCGTCGTCTACCTCGGCACCATGAGCAAGATCTACTCCCCCGGGCTCCGGGTCGGCTGGATGCTCGCCCCGCGCGAACTTCGCGACCGGCTGCAGCTGGCGAGCGAGGCCACCACCATCTGCGCGAGCGTGCTGAGTCAGCACCTTGCCCTCGAATTCCTGACCGAATTCGACTGGCGTGCCAGCGTCGAAACCGCCACCGGCCGCTACCGGGCTCGCGCCGCCGCGCTCGTGGAAGGGCTCGAAGAGCACATGCCGTCGGACGTTCGCTGGACGAACCCGACCGGCGGTTTCTTCACGTGGCTCACGCTCAACCGCGACATCAACACCGAGAGTCTCCTGCAGCGCGGCATCGATGACGGCATCGTGTTCATCCCCGGCACTGCGTTCTACGCGGATGGGCAGGGCACCGACACGATTCGGCTCGCGTACTCGCTCGCAAGCGAGCAGGACCTGCGGGAGGGCGCGCGTCGCCTGGCCGGTGTTCTGAGCTAGACTTCACGGCCTGTCTGGTCGCTTTCCGACGCTTCGGGGCTGGGTTCGCCCCTCCGCGCAGCATCCCCTTCCCCCTGAGCAGATCAACTTCTCGGTCGCTGGGCGACGACACGCCGCAGAAACGCCTTCCCATCGTCAGGCGACCGAGAAGTTGACTTTTGCGGGGAGAGAATAGCGCTGGATGTCGGCGGCGGCGCACAAGAGACGGCAAGATAGAGGGATGAAGATCCTGTCGATTCAGTCATCGGTGGCGTACGGCCACGTCGGTAACTCCGCTGCCGTCTTCCCCCTGCAGCGTCTCGGGCACGAAGTGTGGCCGGTGTTCACGGTGCACTTCTCGAACCACACCGGATACGGGGCGTGGCGAGGGCCGATGTTCCCGGCATCCGATGTGCGCGACGTCATCGTGGGGATGCAGGAGCGCGGTGTGCTCGGGCAGGTCGACGCGGTGCTCTCGGGCTATCAGGGCGGCAGCGACATCGCCGATGTGATCCTCGAAGCGGTCGACATGGTGAAGGCCGAGAACCCCTCCGCGACGTACACGTGCGACCCCGTGATGGGCAACGCGAAGAGCGGCTGCTTCGTGTCCGACCTGATTCCGCCGCTACTGCGCGACAGGGTGACGCCGAAGGCTGACATCATCACGCCGAATCAGTTCGAACTCGGCTATCTCACGAACACCGACCCGACCGATCTCGAGTCGACGCTGGCATCCGTGGATGCCGCCCGCGAGTTCGGGCCCGGTGCCGTGCTCGTCACCAGCGTCGAGCGACCCGACAGGCCGGACGGCACCATCGAGATGCTCGCCGTGGACGACGAAGGCGCCTGGATCGTCCAGACACCCCACCTGCCGCTGAAGGCCAACGGTTCCGGGGACGTCACGTCGGCGCTCTTCACCGCGCACTACCGTACGTCGGGCTCCGCTGCGGAGGCGCTCGGCAAGACCACCTCGAGCGTCTTCGACCTGCTGCAGTTGACGCTCGACTCCGGGGAGCGCGAACTGCAGCTCGTGGAGGCGCAGGAGGCGTACGCGCATCCCCGCGAGCAGTTCCAGGTGCAGCAAGTTCGTTAGGGTTCTCCCGCCCCATTTTCGAACGCGTGAGAACAAAAATAGAGCCGGGCCGCACTCCCCGGAAGTAGCGCGCGGCCCGGCCCTGGTCTGTATGGCGAACCCCTAAGCGGTCTGCTTCGCCATGAGCTCCAGCACCCGGATCACCTGTGAGGAGTATCCGAACTCGTTGTCGTACCAGACGTACATCACGAGGTGATTGTCGGTCGCGATCGTCGCGAGACCGTCGACGATGCCTGCGCGATTGCTGCCCACGAAGTCGGTGGAGACGACTTCGGGAGAGTCGATGTAATCGATCTGCGAACTCAGGTCACCGGTCAGCGACTCCTGCCGCATCTCGTTGTTGATGATGTCGCGATCGACAGGCTTCCTCAGCGTCAGGTTCAGGATGGCCATCGATACATCCGGCGTCGGAACGCGAATCGCATTGCCCGTCAGCCGGCCCTCCAGTTGAGGCAGTGCCTTCGCGACGGCCTTCGCGGCTCCCGTCTCGGTCAGCACCATGTTGAGGGCCGCGGAGCGTCCGCGCCGATCACCCTTGTGGTGGTTGTCGATGAGGTTCTGATCGTTCGTGTACGAGTGCACGGTTTCGACGTGCCCGTACTCGATGCCGTACCGCTCGTCGATCACCTTGAGCACGGGCGTGATCGCGTTCGTCGTGCAGCTGGCGGCCGTGACGATGCGCGATTCGGGGGTCACTTCGTCATGGTTGATGCCGAAGACCACGTTCGGCAGCCCGCCCTTGCCAGGGGCCGTCAACACGACACGCGAGACGCCGTTCGCCTGCAGGTGCTGTTCAAGCCCGGCCTCGTCGCGCCAGCGTCCGGTGTTGTCGACGACGATGGCGTTGTCGATACCGTAGTCCGTGTAGTCGACGGTCGACGGGTCGTTCGAGTAGATGACTTGGATGCGCGTGCCGTTGGCGATGATCGCGCTGCCCGCTTCATCCACTTCGATCGTGCCCTCGAACGCGCCGTGCACGGAGTCTCGCCGCAGCAGGCTCGCGCGCTTGGTGAGGTCGTTGGGGCCCGCGTTGCGGACGACGATGGCCCGTAGGCGCATGCCGGTTCCCGACCCCTGGTGCGCGATCAGGATGCGTGCCAGCAGGCGCCCGATGCGTCCGAACCCGTAGAGCACGACGTCCTGCGGATTGTGCGGCTGCGTCTCCTCCAGATCACCGATGGCGGCGCGTGCGAAGGATGCGAAATCTTTCTCGGAAGCCGATGCTTCAGCGGCGAGCGCCCCCAGGTCGAGGGATGTGTCCTGCACACCGAGCTCGTCCGCGATCTGCAGCGCCAGCAGCGAGTTGCTCAGCGAGAGCTCCCCGTCGGCGATCCGGCGCGCCCAGCGGTGCGCCTTCACGACGTCGATCGCCGAAGTGTTGACGAGCGTCCGCCCGAACACGCTTGTCACGACGTTCCGTTCCCGATACAGCCGACCGATGAGCGGGATGGACTCTTCGGCAGTTGCCACTTTCGACAGCCAGGTCTTCTGCGCCTGGTTGCACGAGTCGTCGGTCACGTGGGGTCCTCTCTGCAGATGTGCATTCCTGAACCAGTTTGACCGAACAGCACTGTGGCCACCCGCGAAACGGGTGGCCACAAACGCTGCAAATGCATCTGACGGAAAGAACTACCGATTTTTCGCGTGCGAGTCGGCGTCGTTGACGATCTCGTCGATCGTTGCCTTCATTGCTTCGTTCATCGGGCCGGTTCCTTCGAACTCGCCGCCGTCGGTGAGATGCCCCCAGGGGTGCGAGATTTCGACGTTCGCAACCGTCCGGTTGAGGCCCAGGTAGCCGAGGGTCTCACCGAGCCCGGCCACGCCGCGCGTTCCGGACGACTGGCCCCCGTACGAGACGAAGGCGACGCTCTTGTCGCGCCACTCGTGCACGAGATAGTCGATGGCGTTCTTCAAAGGAGCGGTGAAGGAGTGGTTGTATTCGGGCGTCACCCAGATGAACGCGTCGGTCTCCGCGACGCGCTTCGCCCACGCTTTCGTGTGCTCCTTCGTGTACTGCTGCGCGGCAGGGTGGTTCGGCTCATCCATGAACGGCAGGTCGATCTCCTTGAGATCGGCAAAGTCGACCTCGACATCACGTGAGGAGAGCTCTCGCTCGACCCACTTCGCAACGGGAAGACCCGTTCGGCCTTCGCGGACGGATGCAACGAGAATCATGACTTTAGCCATACGTTTTCCTTTCATGGAGGCGGTGTGCTGAGCACGTACTCCATACGGTAACGCAGGGCGCCGAAGGGTATTCCCGGAATGCACAGGGAGCACGAGCCTAACGGATACTATGACGTGTCCGGCTACCAGGCTCGTGCCGCGGATGCTTAGTCAGTCTCGAGGCTCGGGCCAGAACATTTCTTCCGGACAGACTGCATGCATTGCAGGCAACTCTGACCCTATTATTATCCCCTCGTCCAACAAATACTCATACGGTGTCCAGAGACCCTGCCCATCAATAAACTGTTGCAGCGTCGGTTGATTAGGAATCGAATACCCCTCAGCCTCTAAGCAGCGAGTCGTCTCCTTGAGACTCTCGTACCACCGCTCCCAGTCCGCTTGCGAAAAATACTCCGGATGGATACTCGCTTCCTGCCAGCACGAACTGTCAGCATCATGGAAGTCTTGAAGCTGCTCTTCTGGTATCTCCCCTGGACTGAAACCGCCGTCACCGGTAGCATCCTCGACCTCCCAGCCAAAGCCAGCCATGCATTCAACATAGATGGCATGACTCTCCTCCTCGGAGGCCGGCCCAGGATAACCCTGTGGTTCGGATTCGATATCTAAAGAGCATCCACCAAGAACGACAACTACGATAGCCACCGCTGCGAATGCGAATAGCAGACGAAACGTTTTAGGCACTGGCAAGCGATATCCAGTCAACGCTAGGCTCACACTCGCTCCGATCGCGATCGCCGCCCAATGCCCGCCCCCTGAGTTTGTTGGTTTCCATCATTAGCATCTCCGATGCAGCTCCGACTCCTCTTCGTGAAGGAGTTATGGATGATGGTGGCAAAGCCCTTCAGCATCGTCAATAAAAGAGGAGCAGCGCCCCTAGGACAGCTGCGGCAGCGAAGCCGCCCTTGGAAGGACGGCTGGCCATCACCGTGGGCTCGGCCAGAATTCCTGCTCAGGGCAGATTTCGTACAGCAGTTCAGTCTCACCGATTCCCGTCACCGTACCGGAATCCCACAGGTCACCATACGGGCTCCATTCGCCTTGCCCGTCAATAAACTGCTGCACCGTCGGTTTGTCAGGGAAGGAGTAACCCTCCTCCTCCAAGCACCGAGTCGTCTCCATGAGACTTTCGTACCACTCTTGCCACTCGTCTTGCGTAAAATTCTCCGGACGCGGCAACGCTAATGGAGAGCACTCGGCGGTAGCTTCACTGTAAGCATCCCCCTGCTCCGGCGGGATCTCACCCGGAGTGAATCCGCCATCCGGCATCTGCTCCACTTCCCAACCCATCTCCGCAAGACAGTCCATGAAGATCTGGTCGCTCTCCTCCCGCGAAGTCGGGCCCGGCCACTCCTCCGAATCTAGCTCTGCTGAATCGGCGCCACTGCACCCGGCCAAGACCAGCATCGAAGCCGCAGTTGCGAGCGCGGGCAACCTCCGAAATGCCCTAGTCATCGGCAGATCTATAGATCGCGGAATGTAGTAGATGAGAGATAGTTGCCGCTCCCATCAAAGTAGGCCATGTGTCGCTGCCATTACGGTGTTCCCGTGTGCAAAGTTCAATGCGTATCTCGATGAACTCACCACGTGCTGAGCGGATCAACACACTCGGTCTCTTGGAGCTGCGCATGGGTAATGCCAGTCAACGACACCAAGTCGTAATACTGATACTCCACAAGCAGCATCTCCTCCCATTCAGCGTATGAGATGAGATTCGGCGGGGAAAAACCCGCATCGATGAGACAGTCATGAAACTCAGCAGTCGCATCGTACACTTCTCGCATATGTTCTGGAGTCCACTCGGGCGCCAGAATATCATTCGCTCCGATTTCATCCATGCGGGCTTCACGATCCCGCGTTACTTCATCCTGCTGTTCCGGAGGATTCTGGCCGACCCCTTGGCCGTCCTCAACCCAATAGTTCCAGCCTTTGCTTTGCATGCACTGCGCGAGTCGTTCGAGCAGCTCATCCGCGTCAGCCGGGACATCTGCCCACTGCGAACTCATTGAGGCTTGATCATCACTGCCGGTGGTTTCAGTATCACCAGCACACCCAACCACGGCCGCGAGAGTCAACACCCCCACAGCCGCGGCTGCGAAGCCGCCTTTGGAAAGACGGCTGAACATCACCGCGGCCCCGGCCAGAATTCCTGCTCAGGGCAGATATCTTGCACGACGGTAAACTCGCCATCGCTCATCACACCCGAACCCAAGAGTTCGACGTATGGGCTCCACTCGCCTCCACCATCGATAAACTCCTGCAAGGTGGGTTGCTCAGGCAGAGAATAGCCTTCCGCCTCCAAACAGCGTGAGGTCTCAATGGTGTTGCCGTACCATTCCTCCCATTCATTCTGGCTGAAGTTCTCTGGTCGCACGTTGGCATGCTCCCAGCACTCGGTCGTGGCTCCGTTCCATTCTTCGACTTGCTCATCCGGGATCTCACCCGGAGTGAATCCGCCATCCGGCATCTGCTCCACTTCCCAGCCCCGCTCCGCAAGACAGTCCATGAAGATCTGGTCGCTCTCCTCGCGCGACGTGGGCCCCGGATAGTCTTCAGGGAGCGAGTCTGTGGCGGAAGAAGTGCCGCAACCCGTCACGACAGTGAGCAACAGAAACGGCGCCGCCCATCTGAATACAGGTTTCCACCGTCTAGACATCACAAACTGTGGTTGCTGATGTGTAGTCACTCGCGCTCATATAACCGAACGTTGGACCCACTTCTTGCAGCATGCCTGCATTCGTACGGCGCTGCGTCATGTTGAAGTCGTTGAACGTGTAAGGGACCGTGGTTCCAGAAGTACCCCGATGAGTGTGTCGAATCAAGTTCCTAGCCGTGGATGAAATGTAGACGGAGTGCCCTGGAATCGAGCGACAATCACGATCGGGGAGCGGGATGTAGTTATTTTGAAAAGTGCCTATATCCTGGCTGATCTGTTGTCCCCGCATTGGTTCGGCACTCATCGCCGAACCGCTCGCCGTCGCAGGCAGTGCTCCGGTCAAAGCAAGGGCCGCACTCGCTCCTGGCGCAAGTGCGGCCTTCATGCCGAGCTTCTTCGAATTGCTTGTCGTTTTCATTCTCGTTCCGATCTCATTCAGGTTCTTCCTCGTCGAAGAACTACTCACCAAAATTGCACCGACACCGTTTAGAATCAAGGTATAGAAACCATTGTGACCAGTTCATTATATTCGAACGTTGTAAATTCTGGCCTTCAGTCAGCAACTATGCTGGGATGGAATTTCACAGGCGAAGATGCCAGGAGTTACACGAGTGAGCAGCGAACAAACATCAGCAGAACCCGAGACGGTCGAGCGCCGCGAGGCAGTAGCGCCGAAGCACTCGCGACGGAAACGCTGGCCGAGCATCCTTGCAACTTCCGCAATCGCACTGTTGCTCGGCTGCGTAATCGGATGGGCGGCTGCGACTGTCTTCATGCCCGCGGAGGACGTGTCGCAGGATGCCGCGACCGCAACCGTTGAGGTCACAGAGGGCACCGTCGGCTCGACGCTGCAGTTTTCTGCGGCTGCGCAATGGGATTCTCGGCCTATGGCTGCAAATGCCGCCGACGGCATAATCACCAGCATCGAGGTGTCTCAGGGCGACCGGGTTGCAGCCGGAGACGCTCTGTACACCGTGAACGAGCGGCCCGTGATCGTCGCAGAAGGAGATACCCCCGCATACGGTTCCATGCAGCGCGACTCCGAAGGCGAAGTCGTGAGGCAGCTTCAGCAGTTTCTGCTCGACGGAGGCTACCTGTCGTTCGAACCCGACGGCGAATTCGGCCCCGGCACCCACACGGCTGTGCGCAATTGGCAGCGCGATGCGGGCTACCCCGTCACCGGCATCGTCGAGCAGGGCGACATCATCTGGCTTGCGAACCTCCCGACTCGCGTCACGCTCGAAAGCGAAGTCTTTTCGAGCGGTCGATCGATCCTGCCCGGTGAGGGCGACATCTATGCGCTGGGAGCCGCGCCCGATTTCACGATGCCACTCACTCAGCAGCAGGCCCAGATGATTCCGCAAGGCACAGAAGTCAGTATCACCGGCCCCGAAGGCGAAACATGGGATGCCGTGGTCGGCGAGCGCGAGGCGGCGGAGGAGGCATCAGACATGATGATTCTGACCCTCGAAGCTCCCGATGAAGCAACCATCTGCGGCGACGAGTGCTCGCAGATTCCTGTCACCGGGCAGACGCTGCTCAGTTCAACCATCCATGTGACTCCGCCACAAGACGGTCTCGTGGTGCCGGTCGCCGCAATTCGCACCGATTCCACCGGCGCAACGCTGCTGATCGACACAGAAGGCAACGAGCACCCCGTCGCGATCGTCCAGACCGCTGACGGCATGGCTCTGATTGAAGGCGTGGACACCGGCCTGCGCGTGCAGATTCCTGCAGAGGATGCCGAATGACAACCCTGCTCGAAGTCGAGGGCATCGACTTCAGCTACCGGCGCGGCAACTCGATCCTGCGAGACGTTCGGGAGTCATTTCCCGCAGGCGAAGTCGTTGCGCTCACGGGGCCGTCGGGACGCGGGAAGTCGACGCTGCTCTATATTCTCGGGTTGCTGATGGTGCCGAATGCCGGGAACGTTCGGGTGCTCGGCGAAGACCTCGCGAAAGCCTCGGACGTCAAGCGAGCGAAGTCCAGGGCGCACATGTACGGGTTCGTGTTTCAAGACGCCGCGCTCGATCTCACGCGAACCGTGCTCGACAACGTGCTCGAGTCAACGCTGTACCGTGGCGAACGCCGCCGCGACCTGGAGAATCGCGCACGCGAACTGCTCGACCAGTTCGAAGTCAGCGTGCGCATCCATCACAAGCCGGGCGAAATCTCCGGCGGCCAGGCACAACGTATCGCTGTCTGCCGAGCGCTGCTGGGGAATCCGCGCATCCTGCTGGCCGATGAGCCAACCGGCAACCTCGACGCCGTCTCGAGCCGCATCGTCATCGACGCCATGAGGCATCAGGCCGACCACGGCAGCGCCGTCGTGATCGCTACACACGACCCCTCGGTGATGGCAGCGTGTGATCGGCGAGTGGAACTCTGATGTTCGGCCGTGTTCTGCGCGAAGCCGCTGCCGCAGCAAAGGGGCAGCCGGTCGTATCGATCCTGACGATTCTGATGGTGGCGGGCATGTGCATCGCCGTGCTCATGACGCAGGGGCGAGCCGTGGGCACGCAGCAAGCGGTCGTCGGCACTCTCGATGACGCCGGCACGCGAACCATCGTGGTGAGGGCCTCAGCGGAGGCGGGGCTCGATACATCGGTACTCGAACGTCTGCAGGGGGTTTCGTCTGTCGCCGACGCGACCGCATTCGGCCCGGCGGTCGATGCCACCAACACCAACGTTCCCGGCGGTACGAGAGTCGCGCTGCGCGACAGCTACGGCTTCGACACCGGCCAGCATGTCCTTCCGGGTGGCGTCGTTGCATCCGACGAAGCACTCGAACTCCTCGGCATGCAGCATCCGGCCGGCTCGATCACGACGCACGAGGGCCGCGAAGCAGCAGTTGTCGGCAGCATAGACGTGCCAGAGGAACTCGGGTTTCTCGAGCCCGTGCTCGTGGCACCAGCCGACCCCGGCACCCTCGAAGAGCCGATGATGGTCTCGACACTCGTCGTGACCGCAACCGACGCCCAACACATCACCTCGCTGCAAGAGGTCATTGTCTCGGTGCTCGGCGTTGTCGACCCGGAAGGCATCACGATCGACACCAGCGCGCAGCTCGCCGAGTTGCGCACCATCGTCGACGGTCAGCTGTCTGGCGAAGCGCAGACGATCACAGCAGCAATCTTCGCACTCGCCGCCGTATTGGTTGCGGCGGTCACCACGGCGCTCGTCATGATGCGACGACGCGATTACGGACGCCGAAGAGCGCTGGGCGCGAGTCAACGACTCATCTTGGCCCTGGTGCTTGCGCAGTCCGCCGTGCTCGCCGGCATCGGCGGAATCCTGGGCGCAATAGGCTCCTTCATAACGCTCACAGCAATGAACAGCCCGGTCCCGGGGCCGGGGTACTTTGCTGCCGTCATCGTCCTGTCAGTGACAGTAAGTGTCCTGGCCTCGGTGTTTCCGGCGTTCTGGGCCGCGCGGCGAGAGCCGGCCCGTGAACTCAGAGTGCCGTGACGGCGCACCGGATGTGACATCCTGGAAAACATGTCGGACACACACTCACTCGCCGACTCCGAGACGCGCACGGCGCTCGGGCACGGCTGGTCGACAACGGTGTGGGATGACCCCGTGAATCTCATGCCGTACGTCACGTACGTGTTCCGGCAGTACTTCGGATACTCGCGCGAGGATGCCGAGCAGCTCATGCTGCAGGTGCACAATGCTGGACGAGCCTCGGTGGCCTCCGGCGATCGCGAGCAGCAGGAGCGGCACGTCGCAGCGATGCACGGCTACGGCCTGCAGGCGACGGTGGAGCGCATCTGATGCGGGCGTGGGAGCGAACGGATGACGGCGTCAGGGCCCGCTTCGAGGACGCCGAAGCGGCCATGTTCGAGAACCTGGCCGATCAGCTCAAGCTGCTGCATCGCGCGGCGGCACAGGGTGCCGTCGAGTTCGCCGACCCGGCTGTCCAGCGACTGTATCCCGACGGCTACAGCGACCCGGAAGAAGCGAAGGAGTTCAAGCGCTTCTCGCTTCCGCAGATCGCCGAAAGCAGAGAACGCGCTCAGGACGCCATCATCGTCGGTCTCGTCACCGCCGATCGCAAGGAAGGGCACCGCATCGTTTCCGTCGGCGATGACGAGGTCGATGACTGGCTGCGGGGCGTCAGCGACATGCGCACCGTCCTGTCGAGCCGCATCGAGCTGGGCACCGGCGGCCAGAACGCCGACTTCGACGAGGACGACCTCGAGCAGTTCTCGGCGGTCGTCGACTGGCTCGGTTTCGTGCAGGCGAGTCTGCTCGAGGCGCTGTAGCCCTACGGCAGCAGGACCACAGCGCTGGTCATTGGTGGTGGTGCACGCCGTGCGGCAACGCCACTGAGCCCGGTTCCGTGAGAGAAAGCGCCGGCGTCGTAATCGTGGCGACCACGATCGCGCCCGACACGAGCGCTGCGATCATGCGCCCTCCTCCCCCGCTGTGCTGCCGAGCCGCCGAGTTCCGCAGCTGCAACGCGGCCGTGATCGCGACTCCCCACTGGAAGAGCAGCAGCGCCACGACCGGCACGAACCCGATCAGCCCGCCGAACACGAGCGCCAGGGATGCGGCGGTCGTGACCGCGCAGAGCACGAGCAGTGTCCGCGGGACGGGGATGCCATGGGCACGCAGGAGGACACCGCCGAAGACGAGTTGCGATACGGCCAGCGCTATGAGTGGCACCGCCAGAAGCGCGTGCAGCCCCGCAGCGAGCGCGAACAGGATGAGGCCCGCCCCCGCAAGCGCGAGGGCAGACCATACCGTGCGAAACATCAGGCTGCGCTGGCACGGGAGGCGTGCACGTCACGGTCGGCCGCGAAACCGACGCCCAGCAGCAAGAGGGCGCTCGCGAGGTGCAGCACGTGATCGGCCGTGTTCAGCGCCAGGATGTTGAGCGCGGAATCGGCGATGAAGAAGCCGACGATTCCCAGCAGCAGATAGGCCGCCCCGACGGTGACGTTCACCGACTTCGAAGCGCGAAGGCCCGTGAGTCCTGCGACGAGGAGTGCAGCACCAATCAAAAGGTGTGCGACGTTGTGCAGCGGATTCACCTCGAAGACGCCGAGCAGGAGGCCGCCGTCGGTTGCGAGGAATCCGACGCCTCCTGTCACGGTGAATCCGAGAACGCCCACAAGCACGTACACCGCGCCGAAGACAGTGCCGATGAGCTGGTTTGCTGATTTCTTCATGATGCCCTCCCGGAACATTGCACCGCGTCGTTCGCGGTTTGCATGGCTATTCGGAGCGCTTCGCAGAACGGTTTGGGCGAACTCGGGTTGTCGCTGGGGCTACGCCGCGCCAATCCGGTCTGCTGCGCACTCCGAATACTTCAGCGACCGGCCCTGGCAGCGGCCCATCTTCAATCGGCAGGCGAGCACTGTGCATGTTTACGCAACGACACTTCCGCGGCCGCCCGAGCGCATTTCGAGGCGATCGTGGCGGCCGCAGGCGAGGCTGCGCGAATTCGGGCGGCCGTGGTACATGCTTGTCACGATGGTGATCGACGACGTCGAAGTGCCCGAGGGGCCAGACGCTGCCGACCCCGCAACACAGTTGCTCGAGCGGACGGCGGGTGGAAGCGACACCGCGTTCGCGTCCCTGTACGACATGCTGGCGGCTCGCGCCTTCGGGCTCATTCTGCGCGTCCTGGTCGATCGAGCGCAGAGCGAAGAGGTGCTGCAGGACGTTTTCCTGGAAGTGTGGCAGACGGCAGCGAAGTTCGACTCCTCTCGCGGGGGTGCCCGTGCGTGGATACTCACGATCGCCCACCGCCGC
>NZ_CAMEFJ010000034.1 GCF_945915485.1 uncultured Agrococcus sp. | reverse complement strand
CGTGGCGCTCTAACCAACTGAGCTATAGGCCCGAGAACACTCTAAACCACGAAACAGGCAACCGCGAACTCGAACAGAAAAATACCGCAGAGAAAACAACGAAGGGCCGGCAGTATGACCGCCGTCCAAGATCTCACCACCGGCTTGGGGACCGCCGGCGGCGTGGCGGTGATGGGAACCCTCGGCGCGCTCATCTTGCGCACCACACTGGCGCTGCTACCGGGTCTCGATGCCTCCGATGTCTGTGCGGCCCGGCAAAGTCCCGGCGCCGCCACTGACATCGCGACAGGCCTCGACCAGCCCGTTCGATCCGAGTTCCTCACCGCGATCGGCGAGTCCATGACCCTCGGTCTGCAAACCTCCCTCGGGATCGCAACGGCCGTGGTGATCACTGCTGTGATCCTGGTTCTGGCCCTCAGAAGGCGCGATTCGCAGAAGCAATGATCCGCTCGGCAACCCCGACGGCCGGGCCACCTGCAACGCGAATATTCGAGAGCAGGAGGTAAGCCGGGGAATAGCCCGCCTTGAAACTTTCGAACGCGAGTGGCTTGCCTGTCGAACACGACGTTGCGTGGCTTGGCCATCGGCTTCCGACTTGGCCGCGTCAATCATGCCAGGGCGATGACGCATCCACTGGTGCTGCCGGTTTCGGTGTCTTGAGCCCGTCGCCTGTGGGACCGAAGGGTTTCCGAAACCATCCCGAAGCCGGTGCGTCGCAGGATCGGTATCGACCGTAGACAACATGATGCGAAGGAGCCGATTCCGATGACCACCGTCACAGTTCCGACCAAGAAGACCGCCTCCGATAAGACCGCCAGCACGCCCGTACGGGTTGCGGTGATCGTAGGCAGCATTCGCCAGGATCGTTTCTGCCCAACCCCCTCGAATTGGATCGCTGACCAGGCGCGCAAGCGCGAGGACGTCGATGTCGATCTGATCGATCTGGCCGACTACGACCTGCCGATCGTGCTGGGCGGCAACGACGAGAACGCGCCCCAGCCCGAGGCCGTAACCGAGCTCGGCCAGCGCCTCGCGCCTGCTGATGCGTTCGTCGTGGTCACCCCGATCTATAACCGGTCCTACCCGGCGTCGTTGAAGAACGCGATCGACTGGTTCTACGCCGAGTGGCAGCTCAAGCCCGTCGGGCTCATCTCCTACGGCGGCATCACTGGCGGCCTGCAGTCCATTGACGCGCTGCGCAACGTGTTCACCGAGTTCCATAGTGTTCCGCTGCGTGACTCGATCACCTTCGCCAACTTCTGGGAAACCTTCGATCACGATGGCCGGCTCGTGGACACCGAACGTACCTCGAGGCACGCCGACGGGTTCCTGGGACAGCTCGTCTGGTGGGCGCTGACCCTGCGGCAGGCCCGCACCGAGCGCCCGTACCCCTTCGTCGGATCCGAGTGACGGCCCACCCAACAAGAATCTTCAGGAGCTGAGCTCGCAATGAACACCACGAAAGCCCGCACCGGCACACCGGCAAACCCCACCTGGCGTGAATGGACCGCACTGGCGGTGCTCGCGCTGCCGCTGTTCATGATGGCCACCGACTTCACCGCGATCTTCCTCGCCACACCCGCGATCGCCGCCGACCTGATGCCGTCCACGACGCAACTGTTGTGGGTCGTGCACATCGGAGAGCTCATCGCCGCGGGCTTTGTGATCACGATGGGCTGGCTCACCGGCCGCATCGGACCGCGTCTGCTACTGCTGATGGCGCTGGCCCTGTACGGCATCGCCTCGGCACTGGCGGCCTTCGCACCCAATGCCGAGACATTGCTTGTTGCTCGGGTGCTGATCGGCCTCGCGGCAGCCGCCGCCTCCCCGGCAGGAATCGCCCTGCTGCGCTCACTGTTCAGCAGTGCCAAACATTTCGCCATCGGCTTCGCCGTGGTGATGGGCGCCTTCTCCGTCGGCGGAGCGCTCGGCCCGCCCTTGGCCGGGCTGCTGCTGGAGTACTTCTGGTGGGGCTCGGTCTTCCTGCTCAACGTCCCGGTCGCCGCCGTCGCGGTGCTCGCCGGGCTGTGGCTGTTCCCTCGCGCCGCCGACCGGACCACCGACCGGATCGACATGACCAGCGTGCTGATCTCGGTCGGTGCGGTGATACTGGTCGTCTACGGGCTACAGAATTTCGCGGACCGAGGCATCACGGTCCCCTACACGCTGGCGGTCGTTACAGGTCTCGCTCTCGGCTGGTGGTTCATCCGCCGGCAACGGCGCATCGAGAACCCACTGCTGGATCTGGACCTGTTCTCCATCCGCGTGCTGCGCATCCTGGCGATCGTCTTCGTCACCTCCCAGGTGGCATTCATGACCGCCGACTTCGTGCTGGTGCAGTACCTCCAGGTCGTCACCGGCATCTCCACCGCTCCATTGGGTCTGCTCCTTGCGATCCCCGCGATCGCGGCGATCATCGCCACCGCAATGACACCGGTGTTGAGCCGCAAACTCACCCCCGCAACCGTGATGACAGCAGGGATGGGCATCGCCGTGGTGGGCACGATCGTCCTGCTGATCGCAATCGCAGCGGCACCGGTGACGCCGCTGTTCGCCGTGGGGATGACCATCATCGCCCTGGGAGTCAGCCCGCCGATGGTGGTCGGCGCCCAGCTCATGGTCACCACGGTATCCGGGCGACAGACAGGCCCCGCAGCTGCGATCCAGGACATCGCATCCAGCCTCGGCGCCACCGCAGGGATCGTGATCCTGGGCAGCCTCGCCATGGCGGTCTTCAACCGGAGCCTGCGAGCCGCTGCGCCCGACGGCCTCGACGATTCCGCCCTGGACGCTGCCGCCGAGAGCCCCGGCGGAGCGGTCGCCGCCGCCGACAGCATCGGCGGTGCGACCGGCGCTGAACTCCTCCATGCAGCGCAGGATGCTCTCACCTGGGGCACCGTGGCCGCCTACATCGTCGCCCTGATCGTCGGAGTGGCGACCATGGTGATTCTGCGCGGACTGCGCGGCGTTCAGCTGCCGGACGATGACCCGGAGGAACCGGCACACGAAACTGCTACGGCCGAGGCGGCCATTGGGGGATCCAAGACCGCGTCGGAACCATCGATCGACACCACTACCGAAGAGACACCGACGAACGAGAAACCTATCAACGAAGAACTAGGAAGACACGGCAATAACCCTGCTCACTGATGCGCTGCACAATCGATACCGACCGACGACACACGATGCGATCCATCCATGACTCGAGGAGATGAACGATGAGGAACACGACCCACACATTGCCGAGCGCAGCCGATGAGGCCGCGATCCACAGCATCGTCGCCGATATCGAACAGGGCTTCAACGGCAACGACCCCCAGCCGCTGGTGCGGCACCTCGCCTCCGACGCGCTGATCGTGAACCCGCTCGGCACCGTGATGCGCGGCCCCGAAGAGGTCGAGTTCTCGGTCCGTGCGCTGCTCGCAGGCCCGTTACGGAACACCACCGCTCACTACCGCCTCACCGACGTCACCCTCTTGGCACCCGGCGTCGCCGTGGCGCACAAGAGCGCCTGGTCGAGCCGGCAGGCCGCCGACGCCGGCGAGCCCCCGGAGATGAATGCCCTCTACGTCTTCGTCAAGCGCCAAGGCACCTGATGGATTGTCCGCAGGCAGAACACTCCGGTGCATCCGGTTCCGCCGACCTGACCGACCATGCAGTGATCAAAGGCTCGAGGCACCGGTGGATCTCGTGTGCGCAGAGGCTGCCAGTTGTTCGAGAGAATCGGCAGCTCGGCCACGGGCCAGGGCGTCGGACAGCTCGGCTTCGGACAATCGGTCGGTCACCTGCTTGTATATCCGCTGGATGTCACGGTTTTCTGGCGCGGTGGGCTCCGCACCGGCGCGCGAGCGCAGGGCTGCCGCCGTTCCGAGCAGTTCAGCGGCGGAGCGCGCTTCTCTAAGAGCAACACGGAGCGCAGCCTTCAACTCCAGAATACGGGCAATCGGAGCTGGACGGGCCGCCTGAAGGATGGCATCGCGGAGTGCGTCGACGGCGTCCCGGGCTCGGGTCAGATCACCCTCCTGGACAGCAAGGAATCCCGATTCGAACTGAGAGCTGGAGGTGTGCGTTGCCTCCAGAGGCAGTGAAAGGGGCTCGTGGATGGCCAGCTGGCGGTCCAGCAGCGTGCGTGCTGTCACCAGGTCACCTTGGTAGCGGGCGACCAGGGCGACGCCGAAGTCTACGAAGTCGAGACCGTCGTCGTCAGCGATGTCGCTCGCGAGGGATCTGGCTTCGGCCAGGCGTTCGTTGGCGAGGGTGACATCGCCCGTCCGCAGCGCAGCTATCGCGGTGATGGTGAGCCAGAAATCCGCCTCGGACCACAACCCCAGATCGAGACAGATCTCCATGTTGCGTTCCGCAGCCTCGGCGGAACGGGCGTAGTCTCCTTCGACTTCCGCGGCGCAATAGTGAACGGCGAGCACCTGGGACATCCCGTACCCGTCTCCGGAGGCGCGGATGATCGTCTCCGGATCGCTTCCGTCCGGCAGTCCGGGAGACGAATGACCCCGCTGGCTCAAGGCGAACCAGTCCCATTGACTGACCGCGATCGCGGCATCCCAATCCTGCCCGGTGGCCACCAGCACGCCGATGGCTTCGTCCATGTGTCTCTCGCCAATCTCGCGGAGCCCCGCGGCGAGCAGCGACGCCCCAACGAACCATTGCACTCTCGCCCTTGCTCCGCGGTTCTCGAACAGCGCGAGCCCCTTGGCCACACGGCGAGCGGACTCCTCCGGGTCGATGGAGAGATCCATCACCGGCGCGAGCGTGACGGCGGTCGCGTACGTATCGTTTCGGGGGCCGGACAGGGAGATCGCCGTGTCCAAGCGGCGCGAGAGATCGTTGTGCCGCCCGCTGATCCACTGGTACCAGAAGGTTGCCACGGCCATCCCCGTGGCCCTGCCTCCGTCCTCGCGACGGACTGCTTCATCGAAGGCGTGACGTAGTTGCGTGTGTTCGGCCTCCAGTCGTGGAAGCCACTGACGCTGCTCCGGTCCGCGCAGCTTCTCATCGCCTTCACGCGCGAGACCGAGATAGTACTGCAGATGCCGTTCAGCGGTGATGTCCCGCTCACCATCCCTGTCCAGCTTCTCATTCGCGTAGGTCGCGATGGACTCCAGCAAGCCGTATCGCACTCCCGTCGACGTTGAGACGGTGGTGACCAGACTGCGATCGATGAGACCGAGGAGGAGGTCCACGACCTGCTCGCGCTTCACCGCCATCGCGTCGGGGCTCTCGTGATGATCGGCGCAGATCGCCTCGGCTGCTTCCAGGCTCAAAGTTCCCGGATGCACGGCGAGGCGACGGAGCACGGCTTGCTCGGTCACCTCGAGCAGTGACCAGCTCCAGTCGATCATCCCGCGCAAAGTCTGTTGACGCCGGGGCGCTGCGTGGCCAGGTCGACGCAGGATGTTCAGCCGTTCGCTGAGCCGCTCAAGTAGACCTGTGACCGACAGCCCCCGGATGCGGGTCGCGGCCAGCTCCAACGCCAGCGGCAGACCATCGAGCCGGCGGCACAGTTCGGCAATGTCATCAGCGGAGTCGTCCTCCAGCCGGAAGCTCGGGTCGCTGGCTCGGGCGCGCGTGATGAAGAACGCGACGGCCTCGCTGACCTGACCATCGTCTCCCGGCTCGATGCTGAGAGTGCCGATGTCGTAGCGCTGCTCCTCAGGAAGTCCAAGAGGTTCGCGGCTGGTGGCCAGCACGCTCACGCCCGGTGTCTTGCGGAGCAGATCTGCGGTGAAGACGGCCGCTTCGGCGATGACGTGCTCGCAGTTGTCCAGCACCAGCAACGCCGGTCGGGATCCAAGCGCCTCGCTGAGCCGCTCGACGGTGCTCGTCGTCCCCGGATGCTCAGGAAGTCCGACGACGGTCGCCGCCAGGGAGCCGATTCGCTCACCAGAGCCGAGATACTCATCCGGGGTCATCGTCAGCTCAGTCAGGTCGATGAACCATGTACCGCGCTCGAACTCAGGCGCCTTCTGTTGGGCGGTGTGCAGGGCCAGGCGGGTCTTACCCACCCCACCGATCCCGGTTAGGGAGACCAGACGGGACTCGGCCAGTAGCGCCTGGATCTGCTGACTCTCGTGCTCTCTTCCGATCAGTGAGCTGGCCCGTGCGGGGAGGTTGGAACGTCCGACCATCGACACGGGTGCGGGCCTCGGGACTGCTTTCTGCACCAAAGCCGGGTCCTGGCGCAGGATGCGGCCGTGCAGCTCGCGCGTCCGGGGCGTTGGATCGACGCCGAGATCTTCGGTCAGGCGCTGACGCAGCGTCTCGAACAGCTCGAGCGACTCGTGCTGGCGGCCGACCTGATACAGCGCCAGCATCACCGAGCCCACCAGTCCCTCCCGAGTGACGTACTCCTCGATAGCGCCGCCGACCTGGCTGAGGGCGCCCTGGGGATCCCCCTGCTCCAGAAGAGTCTCGACCAGTGCTTCCAAGGCATCACCGCGCACCTCGTGCAGATCGGCGACAACTGGAGCCAGCCAGATCTCCTCAGCTATATCGCCGAACGGTGCACCGCCCCACAAGGCCAACGCCTCAGTGAGAGCTTCGGCCTTCTGCGATGACGAACCCATCCGCCGCGCGTTTTCGACTGCGTTTTTGAACCGTCCGGCGTCGAGGAGATCAGTGTCCAGAACGAGTCGGTAACCGGCAGGAGTATGAGTCAGCAGCTGGCGCGCGCCCGGTCGCGCCTGGTCCAGGGTCGTGCGTAGCCGGGAGAGCTTGGCTTGCAGCACCTTCTTGGGATTGGTCGGCAGTGCACCGTTCCACAGGCGATCGACCAAGGTATCGGCAGACACCGGTTCACCATCGGCGGCGACCAGAGAAGCCAGCAGCAGACGCAAGTGGCGTTCGGCCACCTCCACCGGAGCGCCCTCATCGGTACTGAGCCGAACCGGGCCCAGCACCTCGATTCGCATATACACGATCCTACGTCGAACCAGCGGCAGCGCTCTCGAGTCATCACAATTGGTGGGTCCAGATCACTCAGTCGCCGCCGTGTCCGGGTCTCCGGACGACATGAAAAACTGACAAAACGCGAAAGACAGCCGAATCGGTCAGTTTTTCGTGCACTTCGGCCCAATCGTCAGTTTTTCGTGCACGACCGGAGTGTTACAACCGCGCAAGCGCATCCCGGTAGGACCCAAGATCACGCGCCTCCCCCGGCGACGTCTCGAACTGGGCCCGGATGACCCCATCACGATCGATCAGTACGGTCTTCCGAGTCGCAAGCCCACGTTCCTCGATGAACGCGCCATACGCGCGCGAAACCTCGCCGTGCGGCCAGAAGTCACTCAGCAACGAGAACGTGTATCCCTCTTGCTCTGCGAACGCCGCAAGCGAACCGGGATGATCGCACGAGATCGCCAGCAACTCCACACCGTCCCGTTCGAACATCGCGAGGTTATCCCGCAGCTCGCACAACTCCCCCGTGCAGCGGCCCGTGAACGCGGCCGGATAGAAGACCAGCGCAACGGCGCTCTTGCCCCGGAAATCGGAAAGCGCCACGTGTTCTCCCCTGTGCGAAGTCAGCGTGAAGTCTGGCGCGATCTTGTCGAGTTCAGCCACGGAAGGCTCCTTTCGTTGTTCGAAGTCGACAGAAGTAGACTCGTCTGGCAGCTAGAGTGGAGTTGCAAATCAGGGTAGCGTCCGACCGGCGCAACCGACCAGGATCAGGCAGGAGTGTGCCAGGTGGCTGTTCACGATCAGAACCCGTACTCATCGCACAAAAACGATGAGGACCCGAGCGAAACTGCTGAGTGGCAAGAATCACTCGAAGCGCTCGTAGCAGCAAACGGGTCGCAGCGAGGACGCGAGATCATGCTCTCGCTGCTGCAGAAATCTAAGGATCTACAGCTGGGCGTGCCGATGGTGCCCACAACCGATTACATCAACACCATCGCCCCCGAGAACGAGCCCGACTTCCCGGGCGACGAAGCACTCGAGAGAAAGCTGCGGCGCTGGATCCGATGGAACGCCGCAGTCACGGTGCACCGTGCCCAGCGCCCGGACATCGCGGTCGGCGGGCACATATCCTCCTACGCTTCCAGCGCATCCCTGTATGAAGTCGGGCACAACCACTTCTTCAAAGGAGCCGGCCACGCCTCGGGCGGCGACCAGATCTTCTACCAGGGGCACGCCTCCCCCGGTATGTACGCTCGCGCATTCCTCGAAGGGCGCCTGACCGAGGATCACCTCAACGCCTTCCGCCAGGAGAAGTCGCGGGAGCCCTACGGCCTCTCGAGCTACCCGCATCCGCGCCTCATGCCGGAGTTCTGGCAGTTCCCGACCGTCTCGATGGGCCTCGGCCCGCTCAACGCCATCTACCAGGCGATGACGAACCGCTACATCACGAACCGCGGCATCAAGGATGCATCCGGATCGCACGTCTGGGCGTTCCTCGGCGACGGCGAAATGGATGAGGTCGAGTCGCGCGGAGCACTGCAGCTCGCGGCGAACGAGAACCTCGATAACCTGACGTTCGTCGTGAACTGCAACCTGCAGCGACTCGACGGCCCGGTGCGCGGTAACGGCAAGATCATCCAAGAGCTCGAGTCGTTCTTCCGTGGCGCGGGCTGGAACGTCATCAAGGTCGTCTGGGGACGCGAGTGGGATGACCTGCTCGCGAACGACTCCGACGGCGCGCTCGTCAAGCTCATGAATGAGACGCCGGACGGCGACTACCAGACCTACAAGGCCGAGTCCGGTCTCTTCGTCAGAGAGCACTTCTTCAACCGTCGCGAAGAGACCAAGAAGCTCGTCTCCGGCCTGACCGACGATGAGATCTGGAACCTGAAACGCGGTGGTCACGATTACCGCAAGATCTACGCCGCCTACAAGGCCGCCGTCGAACACAAGGGGCAGCCGACCGTCATTCTGGCGAAGACCGTCAAGGGCTACGGACTCGGCAAGAACTTCGAGGGACGCAACGCGACCCACCAGATGAAGAAACTGACGCTGGACGACCTGAAGTCGTTCCGCGACTACCTCGGGCTGCCGATCTCGGATGCCAAGCTGGAAGAAGACCCCTACAGCCCGCCCTACTACCGGCCGGAAGAGGGCGACGAGGTACTCGAGTACATGCACGAGCGCCGACGCGAACTCGGCGGCTACCTGCCGGAGCGCCGCGCGAAGCACACGCGACTCCAGTTGCCGGAGAAGAAGGCCTACGACCTTCCGAAGAAGGGATCCGGCAAGCAGGAGATTGCTACGACGATGGCGTTCGTTCGACTGCTGAAGGACCTCCTGCGGTCCAAGGGCTTCGGCGAGCGGATCGTGCCGATCATCCCGGATGAGGCACGCACGTTCGGTATGGACGCGTTCTTCCCGTCGGCGAAGATCTACAATCCGCACGGCCAGAACTACACCTCGGTCGACCGTGACCTGTTGCTGAAGTACCGTGAGGCCCCCGACGGCCAGATCGTGCATGTCGGCATCAACGAGGACGGCGCGATGGCCGCGTTCATCGGTACCGGCACCTCGTATGCGACGCACGGTGAGCCGCTCATTCCGATCTACGTCTTCTACTCCATGTTCGGTTTCCAACGCACCGGCGACCAGTTGTGGGCTGCGGGCGACCAGATGACGCGCGGTTTCGTCATCGGAGCGACTGCCGGCAGGACGACACTGACCGGTGAGGGCCTGCAGCACGCCGACGGGCATTCGCCGCTCATCGCGTCCACGAATCCGGCAGCCGTCACGTACGACCCGGCCTACGGATACGAGATCGCGCACATCGTCGAGGACGGCATCCGTCGCATGTACGGCGAGAACCCGGAGAACATCTTCTACTACCTGACGGTGTACAACGAGCCGATTCGGCAGCCGGCTGAACCCGAGAACGTGGATGTCGAGGGCATCCTGAAGGGCGTCCACCGGATCTCGAGTAGTGAACACCACGAGGTGAAGGTGCAGCTCATGGCCTCCGGCGTCGCTGTCCCCTGGGCGTTGCACGCGCAGGAGCTCCTCGGTCAGGACTGGGGTGTGTCCGCAGATGTCTGGTCGGTAACATCGTGGAGCGAACTGCGCCGGGATGCTGTGAGCGCGGAAGAGTACAACTTCCTGCACCCGCAGGAGCCTGCGAGGGTGCCGTTCGTCACGCAGCAGCTGGCCAATGCCGAAGGCCCCTACGTGGCCACGAGCGACTACATGCACGCCGTCGCGGATCAGATCCGCCAGTGGGTGCCCGGCGACTACCTCACGCTCGGCGCCGACGATTTCGGTTTCTCCGATACGCGCGCGGCCGCTCGCAGGTACTTCAAGATCGACTCCCACTCCATGGTCGTTCGCGCACTCGAGGCGCTCGCCAAGCAGGGCAAGTTCCCGCTCGGCCGCGTGCAGGAGGCCATCGACAAGTATCAGCTGTTCGATGTGAACGCCGGCGAAAGCGGCACCGCCGGTGGCGATGCGTAGCGTAAGGAACTCGTGAACGATAAGGCCAAGCAGCTCGCGTGGCTCCGCAGGATCGCGTCTGATCTCCAGACCGCGATTCTGCGGGAGCTGGAGGACGAGCTGCCGTGGTACCGGACGATGCCGCCGACCCGAAAATCGGCTGTCGCGAACGTTGCCCAGCAGGGTGTCACCTCGTTCATCGAATGGTGCGAGGACCCGGGTGCGCAGCCGTGGATAGCGGCCGACGTCTTCGCGGCGGCTCCTCGCGAGCTGCTGCGATCCGTGAGTCTGCAGCAAACCCTGCAGATCATCAGGTCTGTCGTGAATGTCTTCGAGCGCATCATCGGTGGGCAGGACGAGCGGATGCTCGAGCCGATCCTCCGCTACTCGCGAGACATCGCGTTCGCAGCAGCTGACGTGTATGCGCGAGCTGCGGAGTCGCGGGGGCTCTGGGATGCCCGCCTCGAGGCGCTGGTGGTCGATTCGATTCTCACGGGCGAGCACGATGACGAGCTGCCGTCCAGGTCTGCAGCGCTCGGCTGGAACGCCGACGGCGAATGCGCCGTCATCGTCGGAGCAGCCCCTGTCAATCTCGATATCGACCTACTGCGTCGCTCCGCGAGACGGGCGGGGGCGGACGTCCTCATCGGTCAGCACTCGTCGCGACTGATCGTGGTCGCGACGGGGCGTGTGCAGGAGGACGGCGCGCCGCAGGAGATCGACTTCGGTGAGATCGCCGATGTGCTCGACGAGAGTTTCGGCGAGGGCGCCGTCGTGCACGGGCCGCCGGCATCCTCTGTGCAGAACGCGTCGAAGAGCGCGAAGGCCGCGCTCGCGGGGCTCGCCGTCTCGCGTGCTTGGCGGCAGGCGCCGCGACCGGTCGGTGCCGATCAACTACTGCCCGAGCGAGCCCTGGCCGGTGATCCACTCGCGAAGGGCACACTGGTACGAAGCATCTACCGACCGCTGAAAGAACACTCGAGTGATCTCACCACGACGCTGTGGGCATATCTCGATAATGGGCGTTCGCTCGAGGCCACGGCACGAGAGCTCTCCGTGCATCCGAACACGGTGCGGTACCGCCTCAAACGCGTCGGCAATGTCATAGGACTCGATGCGACGAACGCGCGGCAGTCGCACATCCTGCACACTGCACTCATCCTCGGAGCCATGCAGGGCGAGCGGCGACGCTAGTTGCGCTCAGCGGAATAGCCAGACTGAAAGGATAGAAGCGTGATTCTCATTGCAGCCCCCGGTCAGGGGTCTCAGTCCCCCGGTTTCTTGGCCCCCTGGCTCGAACTCGACGGAGTTCGCGACCTCGTCGGCGAACTCGGTGAAGCGGCAGGTGTCGACCTCATCGAGCACGGCACGGAGTCCGACGCCGAAACGATCAAGGACACGAAGGTGGCACAGCCGCTCATCGTGGCCGCGGGGATCGTTACCGCGCGTGCGCTGGACATCCCTGCGACAGCCGCTGTCGCCGGCCACTCCGTTGGCGAGATCACGGCGATGGCGATCTCGGGCATTCTGTCCGACAGTGAAGCCATGTCGCTCGTCGGGCTCCGCGGTCGGGCCATGGCGGAAGCTGCAGGGCTCGTCTCAACCGGAATGGCGGCGGTTCTCGGCGGTGACGCAGGCGAACTCGAAACGAAGCTCGAAGAGCTCGGCCTGCACGCCGCGAACTTCAACGGCGCGGGCCAGACCGTCGTCGCAGGCGAAACGGATGCCCTCGCAGCGCTCGCCGAGAATCCCCCGGCAAAAGCGCGCATCGTACCGCTGCAGACGGCAGGCGCTTTCCACACCCGCTTCATGGAGCCCGCCGTCGTCCGGGTGCGCGACTTCGCCGGCGACATCGAACCCGCCGACCCGAATCTCGCGATCTACAGCAACCGTCACGGTGACCGCGTCGACTCCGGTCAGGAGTTTCTCGACCTCGTCGTCGAGCAGATCTCGTCGCCGGTGCAGTGGGAAGACTGCATGGAATCGTTCGTTCGCGATGGCATCGCAGGGATGATCGAACTCGCTCCCGCGGGTGCGCTTGCGGGTCTCGCGAAGCGAGGCATGCGAGGCGTTCCCGTCGTCGCGGTGAAGACACCGGATGAACTTGAGGCCGCTCAGGCCATGCTGAAGGGGGAAACAGAATGACCCAGCTCAACGTGAAGCCGACGCGTGCCGGCAGTCGCATCCTGGCGCTGGGCGCCGCTCGAGGCGACGTCGACGTCGTGAACGACGAGCTCGTGGGCCCCATCGACTCCTCCGACGAGTGGATTCGACAGCGCACCGGCATTGTCTCCCGCAAGCGAGCTTCCAAGGAACTCACGATCCGCGATCTCTCCGTGACCGCTGGTCGAGAGGCGATCGAGAAGGCGGGCATCGAACCCGGGCAACTCGGGGCGGTCATCATTTCGACCATCTCGAACCCCGTGCAGACACCGTCGCTGGCGTCGATCGTCGGAGAAGACCTCGGCGCCCATCTCGTGCCCGCATTCGACATCAGCGCAGCCTGCGCGGGCTACGCGTACGGCATCGCACAGGCGGATGCGCTCATCCGATCGGGGACGGCAGAGTACGTCCTCGTCATCGGTGCGGAGAAACTGTCAGAAGTCATCGACCCTACCGACCGCTCCATCAGCTTCCTGCTGGGGGACGGTGCGGGCGCGGCAGTGCTCGGCGCATCGGATGAGCCCGGCGTCAGCGAGTCGGTCTGGGGCTCCGACGGTTCGAAATGGGACACGATCCACATGACGAACACGCTCTACGACATGCGCGACGCCGGTGCTCCGTGGCCGACGCTTCGGCAGGAGGGGCCTGCCGTCTTCCGCTGGGCAGTCTGGGAGATGGCGAAGGTAGCGCGAGAGGTACTCGAGCGTGCCGGCGTGGAACCTGGTGACCTGGCGGCGTTCGTCCCCCACCAGGCGAACATGCGCATCATCGACGAGTTCGCTAAGCAGCTCGGACTCCCCGACTCCGTCGTCGTCGCGCGAGACATCGAAACCACCGGCAACACCTCCGCCGCCTCAATCCCGCTGGCCACGCATAAACTGCTGGAAGAACATCCCGAAATCTCGGGTGGCCTCGCCCTGCAAATCGGTTTCGGCGCAGGGCTTGTCTATGGCGCGCAAGTTGTTCGTCTGCCCTAGGCTTATTCACGTCCGACATCACTATAAGGAGACACCATGGCACACACTCAGGACGAGGTTCTCGCTGGCCTTGCGGAGCTTGTGAAGGAAGAGACCGGCATTGCGACCGAGTCGGTTCAGCTCGACAAGTCGTTCACGGACGATCTCGACATCGACTCGATCTCCATGATGACGATCGTTGTCGATGCTGAAGAGAAGTTCGGCGTCAAGATTCCGGACGACCAGGTGCAGAACCTCGTCACGGTCAAGGACGCAGTCGACTTCATCGTCGGCGCGCAGTCCGAGTAAATCTCCGAGTGCACGGTCGAGCCGGCCGTGCACTCCACCACTCATCAGGAGCAGCATGACCGAGAAGATCGTCATTACCGGTATCGGGGCGAGTTCCCCGCTGGGTGGCACGGCACGGGAGTCCTGGGATGCGCTCCTGCGAGGCGAGTCGGGTGCGGCGACCCTTGAGCACGAGTGGGTGGCCGAGTACGACCTGCCCGTGCACTTCGCGGCTGAGGCTGCCGTCCGACCCGACACCGTGCTGGAGCGGCCGAAGGCGAAACGACTCGACCCTTCGAGCCAGTTCGCTGTCGTCTCCGCGATCGAGGCCTGGGAGGACGCGGGGGCGCCCGAGGTGGAGTCCGAGCGTCTTGGCGTTGACTACGCAACGGGTATCGGCGGTGTGTGGACGCTGCTGGACGCCTGGGACACCCTGCGAGAGCGCGGACCGCGTCGAGTCATGCCCATGACGGTGCCGATGCTGATGCCGAACGCGCCCTCTGCTGCGGTATCGATGCACTTCGAGGCTCGCGCATATGCGCGCACGGTCGCTTCGGCGTGCGCTTCGAGTACCGAGTCGATCGTGAGCGCCTACGAGCACCTGCAGGCAGGGCTTGCGGATGTCGTGATCGCGGGGGGCAGCGAGTCGGCCATCCACCCCATCACGGTCGCTTCGTTCTCGTCCATGCAGGCGCTTTCGCGTCGGAATGACGACCCAGCGACCGCGTCCCGCCCCTACGACGTGACGCGCGATGGGTTCGTCATGGGTGAGGGCGCGGCTGCCCTCGTGCTCGAGAAGGAAAGCCACGCACGCGCACGAGGCGCTCGCATTTACGCCGAGCTTGCCGGTGGTGGCATCACCGCGGATTCGTACCACATCACCGCTCCTGAGCCGGAGGGCCTTGGAGCGAGCCGTGCTGTGCACATCGCGCTCGAGTCAGCCGGTGCGGATCCGAGCGAGGTCACGCACGTGAACGCGCACGCGACGTCGACGCCCGTTGGCGACGTCGCGGAAGTGCGAGCGATGCACCGCGTGTTCGGTGAACGCGTCAACGACATTCCCGTTTCTGCGACCAAGGCTGCGCACGGACACCTGCTCGGTGGCACGGGCGCGCTGGAGGCCGTGTTCACGGCGTTGGCGATCTCGGAGCGCACCGCTCCCCCGACGATCAACGTGACTGAGCAGGACCCCGATGCGCCGCTGCACATCTCGGGCACTCCCATTCCGCTCGGTGACGGTCAGCAGTTGGCGATCTCGAACTCGTTCGGGTTCGGCGGCCACAACGCCGTCATCGCACTTCGCAGCGTCTAGACGGAACCCTTCAGAATTGGTCACCTATTGAGAGGTGACCAATTCGTTGTATCAGGCAGCTAGCCGGCCCTGTGCATCCAGATGGTGCGCGAGAGGTCCTGTGCGTGCCTCAGCGGCTCGAGCGCCGCATCCCAAGGCACGCCGAGCAGCCTCCCGAACTCCTCCGCCAGCGCTTCGGCGTCACCCGCATACTTCGCGAATGCGACGTGGATGCGGTGCTCGTCGACGAGGACGCTGCCGGCTGCGTCCGTTCGGCCCGTGAAAAGCCCGAGTTCGGGCGTGACCATGTAGTGGATACCGTGACCGGAGTCGGACTCCTCGGTGACTTCGAAAGGGATGCTCCACTCGCGAAGCGCGCTCGCGAGCATTGCGCCTGCTCCCCGAGGGCCCTCCCATTCGCTCGTTGCACGATAGGTGCCGGCTTCTGCGGGCTGCGCTTCCCAGTCGAGGCCGAAACCTTCTGAGAATCCGCCGAGGGCACGACCGATAGCCCACTCGAGGTGCAGATGCAGCGCTCGTTGGGCGGCGTGAATAGTGACCATACCGCGGGCCATTGTCGCTCCTTCCGATTCGACTTCCCCTTCGACCGAAATAGAGCTATTGACAATTATGCCTCTCTTGCAGGCTCCTTGGCAAACATCGGCTTCTTCTCCCCCGCTTCGACGCGGAAGGAGAAACGGTTCGACGGCGGTGGCAGCGGGCAGTTGAACTGGTCGGACATCGAGCACGGAGGCACGATTGCACGATTGAAGTCGAGGTCGACGCTGCCGTCGTCGTCTGGGCGTGCGAAGAGGAATCGCCCGACGCCGTAGGTGTCATCACCCGTCGTCACGTCGGCGAAAACGATCTGCAAGGAGTCGCCACTGCGCAGCGCGAGCAGCTCGTACTGCTCGCCTTCGTGCTCGAAGTGCACGATGCCAGGGCTCTTGGCATCTCGGGGTTTGCCGCCCTGCGAACGCTCGTGCTCGAAGTCGACGCCTTCATCGACCGGTTCGAAGCGGCCGGTCAACTGCCATTCCGGGTCGAAGTCGAAGTAGTCCAGCCCCTCGAAGCCAAGCTGCTCAGCGCGCTCAGGATCCCAGACGCGAAGGGCGACCCTATCGCCGTCGGCGATTGCCAAACCGGTGCGTCCATCGCCAAAATGCACGCTGGAAGGTGTCATGGACGTCTTCGTGTACACCGTCGCTGTCCCATCGACGTAGTGCCCATCGACGATGATGTCGTCACCGTCCGTAGCACTGACGAGCAGGCCCTCCCCCGCGGGGCTCGGCGCCCAAGTACCGGGTACCGAATCAACATCTGTAGCTTCGGTCACCCACTCGGTCAACGCCAGGGCAAGATTCCCCTGAGGACCCCTGACGGCTTCCTCGCGACGTTTCCGAAACGCATCGAACTGACTACGGGCATCGGTCATGGTGACAACACTACGTCATTTCGCCAGGTAGACTTTCAAGGTCACCTGGGTGTGGCGTGCGGCTTCCATGCCGAACGCGACGGGATGCCCTCGTACGAGAGCAGTTCGGTGGCATTGGGGCGTTAGCTCAGCTGGTTAGAGCAGAGGACTCATAATCCTTTGGTCGCGGGTTCAAGTCCCGCACGCCCTACCAATTTCCGGTGGAATCGACAGCGGAACAGAACAGTGACCCGATGGGTCCCCTCGCTGTACGTTCCCGAACGTATGGATTGTTCCGAATGTCGGGCCGATTTCCATACGTTGGGCACGAACGTACGAATTTCCATACATTGGGGCATCACTGTCGGCTCGCAGCCAAACGCAAGAACGGACGCACTGTGCCGAGGGCTGGAATCAGGTGAGCGATCAAGGCGTTGACGTCAAGGCGCCTGCAGAGCAACTACCGTTGAGACGGGAAGGGGAAAACCATGGACCAGCTCGAGCTCAACGCGATCGATCGACTCGCCGAGTTGTTCGAGCCTGGCCCGGTTGCCGTTCTGACGGGAGCCGGTATCAGCACCGACTCGGGCATCCCCGACTATCGGGGCAAGGGCAGCCCTCCCCGCACGCCCATGAACATCGCGCAGTTCATGGACGATGAAGCCTATCGACGCCGCTTCTGGGCAGGCGCCCGAGTCGGTGCCGATCGCTACACGAGCGTGCACCCGAACGCCGGGCACAGGACGCTCGCGCAGTTGGAAGAAGCCGGCTTCGTCTCCGGCGTGATCACGCAGAACGTGGATGGTCTCCACAGGGAAGCCGGAACCAAAGCGCTTGTCGAAGTGCACGGCAATGGCGGAGTCATACGGTGCGTCAACTGTGGAACGGAGCGAACGCGCAGCGATGTGCTCGCCCGTTTCGACGCGCTGAACCCCGGCTTCGCGGATCGAAATCGCGACGCCCCAATCGCGCCCGACGGAGATGCTGTTGTAGCCGACATCGATGATGTTCGGGTACCGAACTGCCCCGCGTGCGGCGGCACACAGCGGCCATCCGTCGTCTATTTTGGCGAGCTCGTCCCCCGTGACGTGTTCACCGCCGGGGCGCAGCTCGTGGACCGATCAAGCGCACTCATCGTTGCCGGCTCATCCCTCGCGGTGAACACCGGTGTCCGGTTCGTCCGACAGGCTGAACGGCTCGGCCTCCCCGTCGCGGTCATTAACCGAGGGCCTACGAAGATCGACGGAAACGCCGCCATCCGCCTCGAAGCGGGAACGAGCGAGACCTTCTCGGCGCTCGCAGATCAACTCACGCGCAACGAACGAACCTACTCTTCCCCGCGGTAGATGCGCTCGAACGCATCGAGTGTGCGCTCGATGTCGTGGTCCATCACGAGGTGCAGGCTTTCGTCCCGCATCCGCTGGTACTCCTCATCGGATGCCCGTAGCACCCGCTCCAGCTTGCACGCCAGGTCGGAGGCGTCGCCCGGCTTGAACAGGTAGCCGTTGTCGCCATCGTGGATGAGGTGCGGCAGCGCCATCGAGTCGGCGCCGACGACGGGAAGCCCGCTTGCCATGGCCTCCATCGTTGCGATCGACTGGAGCTCCGCGGTGGACGGCATCGCGAAGACCGCGCCGTCGGTGAGATGCTGTCGCAGCTGCTCGTCGGTGACGTAGCCGGTGAACGTCACGCGATCGCCGATGCCGTGCCGATCCGCCTGCTGTTGCAGCGCATCCGTGAGATCGCCTACGCCCACAACCGTCAGCGTGGCATCAAGGTCCTTGGGAAGTCGCGCAACAGCGTCCACCAGCACATCGATGTTCTTTTCGCTTGTCACGCGCCCCACGAACACGATCGAATGGCGGTTTCGCTGTTCGCTCACGGTGTAGTCCGACGCATTGAGCCCGCACGATATCGCCTGCACGTCGGCTATTCCCGTGTTGCGCTCGAGAAATTCGGCGCTTCTCCTTGTCGGCGTCGTCACGACGTCGCACTTTCGGAACACGCGCGCGGCATCCCGCCAGGCCTCTCTCGCGACGCGATGGTGCGCGACGCGAGGGAAGTTCGAATGATCCATGAGGTTCTCGAACATGATGTGGTTCGTGGCAACGAGCCGGATCCCGCGTTTGGGGGCTTCCGCTGCGAACGCACGCCCCATGATGATGTGCGACTGCGAGTGCACGACATCCGGCTTCAGCGCATCCAGCAGCGACGCGGCGTTCTGTTTCACTCGCCAAGGTTCCGCGAATCGCAACCACTCGTGCCCCGGATACAGAATCGACCGTAGCCGATGCACAGTGAACCGCGCGCCCTCATGCTCCTCGACGCGGGTGCCTTGCTTCCCGCGCCCCAGCGCGCTCGCGACGACGTGCACCTCGTGCCCGCGCTGGACGAGCCCTGCCGTGAGTCGAGTTGCGAACTTTGCGCCGCCGTTGACGTCGGGCGCGAATGTGTCGCCCGCGATCAGAATGCGGAGCGGTCTCTTGGCTTGGCTGGAAGTCGTCATAGGTATCCCTATGACTGTACTTGCGGGTGGTGCTTGGCAAGCTGAAACACTCCGTACACCGCCGCTCCTCCCGCCGCAGCGAAAATCATGACCGCCCACGGGGGCGTAGCAACCGCCTCCCCCAGCACTGCAACCCCGATCAGAACAGCGACGAGCGGGTCGATGACCGTGAGCCCGGCGATCGCAAGGTCCGGCGGTCCGGAAGCGTGAGCGAGTTGCACAAAATACATGCCGAGCACCAAGGAGACGATGACACCAACGATGCAGGCGATGATGAGCCAGTCGAAACCGTGCAGCATGAAGCGATTCATGAGAATCTTCATGATCGTGACGAGAAACCCGTACAGGGTACCGGCGATGATGATGGACACGATCGCATTGATGCTGCTCCTGCGCCGCAGCCAGACTGCGACGACGCCCAGCACGACGACAAGCAGCAGCCCGAGTACGGTGAAGACTTCGTGATCTTCAACCGTCGACTCCACGGCGAAGATCGCGGCAACCGTCACGAACAATCCGATGCCGCCGATGCACCAGAAGATGGCGGTGATCGTGTGCCGATCGAGGCGCAAACCGCTGATGCGAGCGTTCAAAATCGACGTCACCACGAGCGCAATAGCGCCGAGAGGCTGCACAACGAGCAGGGGTGCTAGAGCAAGCGCCCACAGCTGCATTATGACGGCGAGACCGATGATGGCGGTTCCAGAGACCCAGAGCGGTGACCTGATGAGCGACAGAATCTGCTGGACACCCATGCTGTTCGCGTGCGCGTCACGGCCCTCCTCCGCAATCTCCACGCCCTTGTGCTGCATCTGCGTACCCAACGACAGGAACACGGCACCGACGAGCGCTATGGGAATGCCCAGGGCTTGGGTTGGGTTCAGAGAGAACTCGACGTCCGCCTGAGCGATGAGCCAGAAAGAGTCGAACAGATCGACGTGCACGCCTCGACTGTAGTGGCAATCAACGCAGATACGCTGAGTACATGGCAATTCTTCCCATTTGCATAAGCGGCGAGCCCGTATTGCACACCGTCGCTGACCCGGTTGTGGACTTCAACGACGACCTCCGATCGCTCTGCGCAGACATGCGCGAAACAATGCACGCAGCCCCCGGTGTTGGTCTGGCTGCACCGCAGATCGGCCTCGGACTACGCCTGTTCGTGTATCACTGGGAAGACGACGAAGGCGTGCTGCACGAAGGGACAGCCGTGAACCCGAAGCTCTGGATTACTCCTCTGGAAGTTCGGGATGCGGATGAGAACGAAGCGGAAGGCTGCCTTTCGATCCCGGGCGAGCGGGCGCCGCTCGTGCGGGCATCCGAAGCGATTATGGAGGCGCATGACGAGCAGGGTGAACCCTACCGCGTTGCCGCGACCGGCTGGTTCGCACGTATTCTGCAGCACGAGTACGACCACCTCGACGGAGTGCTCTACGCCGACCGCCTGCCGCAGGTGCACCAGAAGCGGCTCAAGAAGGTCATCAAGCAGAACCACTGGGGCGAGCCCGGTCTCACCTGGACGCCCGGAGAGGACGACCTCGAGGGCTAGCACTACCTGACAGGGCCGAAATCCCGGTCTCTACGACAAGTCATCGCTCCCTTGGGTCGCCCCCACACGTTCTCCCCACACGGATTGGCTACGCTGATAGACCGTTTTTTCGGTCCCTCCGGAAAGATTTGGGAGTGCGCTGTCGTAGTTGCCGACTGGGCTTCGAGAGGCGGCGCTATTCACGTTTCGCACTGAAAAGCGGCACTATTCGTCGGTTTCGAAGCCCGACGCCGTCTCTCTGTGCGCCTCGAGCGGCACCTTGTGCATACGGCGCTGAGCCCTTCCAGAAGGGTTAGGCAGCGCGCTGCTTAGCCGAAATAATCTCGTCCAGCTCCTCGAAGATGCGCTGATTGCAAACGAAGCTGGCGTTGGCTTCCGCCACGATTCGTTCGCGACCTGCGTCGTCGAGATCGAGTGCGTCCAGGTGCTCGCGGTAGCGCTTTTTGAACCGCGGACCCGAATCGATGTGCTCGAAGCGGAAGAACGTCGCTTCGTGATCCTGCAGTCCGTAGTGTTCTTTGAACTTCACGCGCATGATCTGCCCGCCCGACAGGTCGCCGAGGTAGCGAGTGTAGTGGTGCGCGACATAGCGAACTCCATCATTCCTGCACGAGAGGATGCGGTCGACATACTCCCGTGTCGAAGCCAGCATTCCGATGGGAGCGACGCCCGTTCTGCTCTGCAGCGCGCGCAGATCGTGCGCGATCGATTCGGCTCGGTCGAGTTCCGCGTACAGCAGTTCGGTGCACTGATCCCCGTCTCGCATCTCGTTCGCCGTTGTCTCCAGCGCGCGGTAGACGTAATCGAGCTGCTCCAGCATGAGCTGCCACGCTTCGATACCGAGCTGGCCGCTCATGAGCTTGCCGATGAGACTGGCGGTCTCGGCGCTCTCGTGCGCTTTGCTCGTCGCCGCCCTCAGGAGCCCAGAAACGGGAAGCTCGTCCATCGGAATGTCAGCCGCGTTTCGCGTGCTCGTTCGACTCATGCTGAGACCTTTCGACTAGTGCTGTTCTTCGATTTTAGGTTAGGCTTTCCTAAGTGCGCAATACCGCGCGTCCCGCTGCACACGATCCGAGAGTCCCCATGGGGTCAGCAGCTACAACTTCAACCACTTTCGAAAGGAAGCCATGTCTGATCGCAAGCGCGGCAGACGGTTGCTGGCAATGACGATATCGACGCTCCTCGCGAGCGTCGGGATCGCCGGAGTCGGTGCCGTCGCGGCCAATGCAGCGGAAGTCGAAGCCGATCCGGCCGAGACTACGCTCTCATGGGGCATCAAGAACTCGTTCCTCAACTACATCAACGGTCCGATCGCAAGCGGCAGTGTGTCTGTCAGCGGCAACATCGTTGACAATTCAGCGCCGTTCCAGTTCACGAACGGAACCGGCAGTGTCGATCCCGACGCACCGTCTGCGAACGTCACGTTCGACGGAACCGTCCACTTCCAGGGCCACGACCACGGCGACGGAGCAATCCTCGACCTCGCCTTTTCTAACATTCGAGTAGACACATCCGCAGGCGTCATCTATGCGGATGTCGAAGGACGTGAATTCGTCGACACATCCACGCTCGGCCCGTGGTTCTCCCAGCAAGGTGTAGCGATCGCAGAACTCGCGGACACGTCGTGGGACGACAACACGTTCACCGCGGGTAGCGCCTCAGTTACCGCCGATGGGGCCGAAGCCTTCGGAGGGTTCTACACACCGGGTACAGACATGGACGGCCTTACGCTGTCTGTCACCCCGCAGGAGGCCCCTGAGGAGCCCACCTGGGATCCACAGCTGACCGTCACCCCGTCGACGGATCTCGACCCCGAGGGGCAGACCGTTACGGTGACAGGAGCGGGCTACAACCCGGATCAGGCGATCTACGTATTCCTCTGCGCCGACACTGATCTCCCGACCAATCTCTTCCAGCACGCGCTCGGTTGCACCGCGGGTTCGCAGCAGCTCACGCCTGATTCCGACGGCGCTTTCGAGATCGATCTCGACGTCAGCCAGCTCGACGAGGGCCCGACGTCCGTCTTCACAACTGCGAACCACACCGCTATGGCGGATCGCACGCTGGACGCGAAGGTTGCTCTCGG
>NZ_CAMEFJ010000033.1 GCF_945915485.1 uncultured Agrococcus sp. | reverse complement strand
TCGAATCGGTGGTGGCATGCCAAGTCCGTGGGACAGCAACGCGACTGGCAGGCCAATGCCCAGGCTCTGCTCACACGGTGGGCAGAAATCTACGAAGCCGGCCACACGCCCGGCTCACCAGTTGCTCAAGCGCACGCTGCCGACCATATGGCCTGGTTCGCTGACATCCCCGGAACACCCACCCACGCCGGCGATGCCGAACGATCCGCCGCAATGGTGCGAGGCATGGCCGACCTCTACGAAACCAATCCCGACTTCCACCAGACCTTTGGTAGCCCAGAGGCCGCACAGTTCGCCGCGAAGGCCCTGCGCATCCACGTGCAGCATCCGGCCTGACAGCGGCGGGTGCCGCGGCGCTGTCCCTGACAGAAAGATGCTATGTCCCATCCCAACTCTGCCCTCACGCCGCGTCACCGTCTGAAGGTTGCCCAACTCGTCGAGGAGGGCTGGCCGATCAGTGAGGTCGCCGCCCGATTCCAGGTCTCGTGGCCGACCGTGAAGCGCTGGGTCGACCGCTACCGCGTCGGCGAGCCGATGCAGGATCGCTCGTCGCGGCCGAAGTCCTCGCCGAACAAGACAAGTAAGAAGACGACAAAACGATGCGTGAGCCTACGAACGCGCTTGAGGGAAGGGCCGGTTCAACTCGCATCCCGCCTCGGCATCGCCCCGTCCACGGTCCATCGCATCCTCACGACCGCACGCATGAATCGACTTTCCTACGTCGACCGCGTCACCGGCGAGCCGATCCGACGATACGAACACGACCACCCAGGCTCGCTCGTGCACGTGGACGTCAAGAAGCTCGGGAACATCCCCGACGGTGGGGGCTGGCGATACGTCGGACGCCGCCAAGGATCGAGGAATCGCGCCGTCACACCTGACAAGCCCAAGAGCAAGTGGCGAAACCCCAAGCTCGGGTACGCGTTCGTGCACACCATCATCGACGACCACTCGCGCGTCGCCTACACCGAGATCCACGACGACGAGACTGCTGTCACTGCCGCTGGCGTCCTGCATCGAGCGGTCGAGTGGTTCGCCGACCGAGGCGTCGCTATCGAGCGGGTCTTGTCCGACAACGGTGGTGCGTACCGCTCGTACTTGTGGCGAGACACGTGCGAGGCTCTATCGATCACTCCGAAGCGAACGCGGCCGTACCGACCGCAGACCAACGGAAAAGTGGAACGCTTCCACCGCACCATGGCCGACGGCTGGGCCTATGCGCGCTGCTACACGAGTGAGAAAGAACGTCGCGACGCTCTCGCTGATTGGCTCCACCACTACAATCAGCACCGTCCCCACACTGCCTGCGGCGGCCAGCCGCCCTTCTCGCGATTGATCAACGTCCCCGGTCAGTACAACTAGCGAGCATTCTCATTATCGGGACTGCTGCACGTGTAGGTGACATCTGAGTTGGTTAGCTCGGCGGGGCTGGCCTGGAAGGATGTCATTATGCCCAAGTCGTTCCCTAAGGAGTTCCGCGACGATGTGGTCCGGGTCGCCCAGCAGCGCGATCCGGACGTCACGCTCGCGCAGATCGCGAGAGACTTCGGTGTCCATGTCGGCACGCTCGACAAGTGGATGCGCCAAGCTCGGATCCAGGAGGGTGAGCAGTCCGGCGTGACCCGCTCGGAGAGCGAGGAACTACGCGAATTACGCAAGCGCAATCGGCTCCTCGAGCAGGAGAACGAGGTGCTGAGGCGAGCCGCTGCGTATCTATCGCAGGCGAATCTGCCGGGAAAAGTCTCTACCCGCTCGTGAACGAGCTCGCAGCTGACGGGATCCCTGTCGCGGTGACGTGCCGGCTTCTCAAGCTCTCCCGCCAGCCCTACTACCGATGGCTGAAGGACCCGATCATCGAGAGCGAGGTGGTAGAGGCGTATCGCGCGAACGCGTTATTCGATGCACACCGCGATGACCCCGAGTTCGGACACCGGCTGCTCGCGGACGAGGCCCGTGACGCCGGTGAGCCGATGGCAGACCGGACCGCGTGGAAGATCACGTCGACCAACGGCCGGTTCAGCGTGTTCGGCAAGCCCAAACGCGGCAAGGGACGCCGACCCGGCCCGCCCGTCCACGACGACCTCTGCGCGGTCGTCGACGAGCACGGCAGGACACGACACGTGTTCACTGCCGACGCGCCGAACGAACTCTGGCTCACCGACATCACGGAGCACAAGACCGCCGAAGGTAAGCTCTACCTCTGCGCGATCAAGGACGCCTGCAGCGGTCGGATCGTGGGGTACTCGATCGACTCGCGCATGAAGTCGAGGTTGGCTGTCACAGCACTTGAGAACGCCGTCGCGATGCGTGGTGCAGTCGCCGGTTGCGTGACGCATTCGGACCGAGGCAGTCAATTTCACAGCCGGAGGTTCCTGCGCGCATTGGCTCGTCACCGCCTCATCGGGTCCATGGGAAGAGTGGCCGCGGCCGGCGACAACGCCGCCATGGAGAGCTTCTTCGCGCTCCTGCAGAAGAACGTCCTCGACCGCCGCTCGTGGGCCACTCGCGAGCAGCTACGCATCGCGATTGTCGCCTGGATCGAGCGCACCTACCACCGTCGGCGACGCCAGCCCCGCCTGGGACGCTTGACGCCCATCGAATTCGAGACCATCATGAACACGACCGTCGCACTGGCGGCGTGACTAGGAACTGTCACCTACTCGTGCAGCAGACCCCACCCTCGTGGCATCGGAGTGCAGCAACGCCGCATCAGGAGTCGCCGCGGAAACGGGCGACTGAGAATGGCTGGTCGCTACTGCGATCCTTGGAGCTCTTGCCGGTCAGATATAGGTGGTGCCCAGAAGGAGGTCGCGTATAGAGGGAGGCTCCGACAGCTCGGTAATGACGCTCATCTACTTCTGACCAGTACTCGCCAACGTAGATGTAGATGTGACCTTCTCGCACAAGAATGTCACCGGGCAGCAGGTCGCCTTCGCCCGCCGGAACGAACGTTTCCCAACGGTTGGAATCCTTGACGTACGCGAATTGCGTCCATGTCTCACGGACGGGGAAGTCTGGGTCGAGGCCCAAGAGGTGCACAACAGAAGCCACGAAAACGCCGCAGTCGGTGAAGTAGGCGATGGTGACATCGTCCTGCAGCGCAAGTGCGGCTTCTATGAACTCCGGCTTAGCGTCAGCGCGCCCCCAGTCATCGGACTCCGTATTGCGCTCAAGAACAACATGCCGTTTCCAAGAGAGGCGGCGCGCAGTTTCGGCAATTGACTGCGCAGGAAGCGACGAACTCAAATTTTTACCCAATCCCTTAGGTGCCGTCGAACCAGCGGATGCTTCCGACCTCATCGACAACACGCATCCAATCCCGCCTCGCGCCCCACCCCGCTGGCACGGGGAAGCCGAGCGCTAGCCAGTGTAGTTGACGTCGAAGGTCACGTTGCAACAGCATCGCTCGGTCGGGTTGCTAGTGACAGGCCGGCTGTGTCGTCACGGCAGCGCTGCTTTGACGTTCGCGCGCTGCCACGCACGTGCGTTGCGACTACGCAACGGTGAAGCGCCGCACCCCGACTCGTTGTCTGGGATGCGGCGCTCCGCTTATCGGGCTGAGTTAGAAGTCCCAGTCCTCGTCTTCGGTCGCTTCCGCTTTGCCGATGACGTACGACGAGCCCGACCCTGAGAAGAAGTCGTGGTTTTCGTCGGCGTTCGGCGACAGTGCGGAGAGAATCGCCGGGTTCACATCCGTGACCGACGACGGGAACAGCGGCTCGTAGCCGAGGTTCATGAGCGCCTTGTTGGCGTTGTAGTGCAGGAACTTCTTGACGTCTTCGGTCAGCCCGACGGGGTCGTAGAGCTCGGCCGAGTACTTCACTTCGTTCTCGTAGAGGTCGTACAGCACCGCGTACGTCTCATCCTTGAGGGCGTCCTTCTCGGCCTGCGGCAGAGACTCGATGCCCCTCTGGAACTTGTAGCCGATGTAGTAACCGTGCACTGCCTCGTCGCGGATGATGAGACGGATCATGTCGGCCGTGTTGGTGAGCTTCGCGCGGCTCGACCAGTACATCGGCAGATAGAAGCCCGAGTAGAACAGGAACGACTCGAGCAGGGTCGAGGCGATCTTCTTCTTGTGCGGGTTCGTGCCGTCGTAGAAGTCGAGAATGACGCGAGCCTTCTTCTGCAGGTACTCGTTCTCCCGTGACCAGCGGAACGCGTCATCGATTTCGGGCGTGGATGCGAGGGTCGAGAAGATCGACGAGTACGACTTCGCGTGCACCGACTCCATGAACGCGATGTTCGTGTAGACGGCCTCCTCGTGCGGGGTGAGTGCGTCGGGGATGAGCGAGACGGCTCCCACCGTGCCCTGGATGGTGTCGAGCAGCGTCAGTCCGGTGAAGACGCGCATCGTCAGCAGCTTCTCGTCCTCGGTGAGTGTCGCCCACGACTGGATGTCGTTCGACACGGGCACCTTCTCCGGCACCCAGAAGTTGTTGACGAGCCTGTGCCAGACCTCGAGGTCCTTGTCGTCCTCGATCCGGTTCCAGTTGATGGCCTCGACGAGATGATTCTTTGTCGTTGTGTCAGTCATGTGCTTTCCTCCCGAGGCCGCTACAGCATGCAGCTGACGCAGCCATCCACTTCCGTACCCTCAAGGGCGAGCTGGCGAAGACGAATGTAGTAGATCGTCTTGATGCCCTTGCGCCACGCGTAGATCTGCGCACGGTTGATGTCGCGAGTCGTCGCGGTGTCCTTGAAGAACAGCGTGAGCGAAAGGCCCTGGTCGACGTGCTGGGTTGCTGCAGCGTAGGTGTCGATGATCTTCTCGTAGCCGATCTCATAGGCATCCTCGAAGTACTCGAGGTTGTCGTTCGTCATGTGCGGCGCCGGGTAGTAGACGCGGCCGAGCTTGCCTTCCTTGCGGATCTCGATCTTCGAGGCGATCGGGTGGATCGACGAAGTGGAGTTGTTGATGTACGAGATCGACCCCGTCGGCGGCACGGCTTGCAGGTTCTGGTTGTAGATGCCGTGCTCCTGGACGCTGGCCTGCAGTTCACGCCAGTCGTTCTGCGTCGGGATGTGGATGTCGGCCTCGTCGAACAGCTCCTGCACGCGTGCGGTCGCCGGCTTCCACTCCTGCTCGGTGTACTTCTCGAAGAACTCACCACTCGCGTACTTCGAGTTCTCGAAGTTCTCGAACGTCTCACCCTTCTCCATGGCGATCTTGTTCGATGCGCGGAGCGCGTGGAACAGCACCGTGTAGAAGTAGATGTTCGTGAAGTCCACGCCCTCTTCCGAGCCGTAGAAGATGCGCTCGCGGCCGAGGTAGCCGTGCAGGTTCATCTGCCCGAGGCCGATCGCGTGGCTCATGTCGTTGCCGCGTTCGATCGAAGGAACCGACTCGATGTTCGACTGGTCGCTGACGGCGGTGAGCGCACGGATGGCGGTTTCGACCGAGAGCCCGAAGTCCTTCGAGTCCATTGCCATGGCGATGTTCATCGAGCCGAGGTTGCAGCTGATGTCTTTGCCGATGATGTCGTAGCCCAGCCCCATGTCGTACTCGCTGGGAGTATTGACCTGCAGGATCTCCGAGCACAGGTTCGACATGTTGATGCGACCCTCGATCGGGTTCGCCCTGTTCACCGTGTCTTCGAACACGACGTAGGGGTACCCCGACTCGAACTGAATCTCGGCGATCGTCTGGAAGAACTCGCGCGCCTTCATCTTGGTCTTGGAGATACGCGAATCGTCGACCATCTCGTAGTACTTCTCGGTCACCGAGATGTCGCTGAACGGCTTGCCGTACACGCGCTCGACATCGTAGGGGGAGAACATGTACATGTCCTCGCCCTTCTTCGCGAGATCGAACGTGATGTCGGGGATCACGACACCGAGCGAGAGCGTCTTGATGCGAATCTTCTCGTCTGCGTTCTCGCGCTTGGTGTCGAGGAACCGCATGATGTCGGGGTGGTGCGCGTTGAGGTACACGGCTCCGGCTCCCTGACGGGCACCGAGCTGGTTCGCGTACGAGAAGCTGTCTTCGAACAGCTTCATCACGGGGATCACACCGGACGACTGGTTCTGGATCTGCTTGATCGGGGCGCCGTACTCACGCAGGTTCGTGAGGTTGAAGGCGACACCGCCGCCGCGCTTGGACAGTTGCAGCGCGGAGTTGATCGAGCGGCCGATCGATTCCATGTTGTCTTCGATGCGCAGCAGGAAGCAGGAGACGAGCTCGCCGCGCTGCTTCTTGCCCGCGTTGAGGAAGGTCGGCGTAGCGGGCTGGAAGCGACCGAGGATGACTTCGTCGACGATGTGCGTCGCGAGGTCCTTGTCGCCGGCCGCGAGCGCGAGCGCGACGTTCACGACGCGATCTTCGTAACGCTCGAGGTAGCGCTTGCCGTCGAAGGTCTTCAGCGTGTACGCGGTGTAGTACTTGAATGCGCCGAGGAAGGTCGGGAAGCGGAACTTATAGCCGTACGCGCGCTTCATCAGGCTCTTGATGAATTCGAAGTCGTACTGCTCGAGCACTTCGCCTTCGTAGTATTCGTTCTCGACCAGGTAGTCGAGCTTCTCCTTCAGCGAGTGGAAGAACACGGTGTTCTGGTTCACGTGCTGCAGGAAGTACGAGTTGGCGGCTTCGCGGTCCTTGTCGAACTGAATCTCGCCGCTCGGGCCGTACAGGTTCAGCATCGCGTTGAGCGCGTGGTAGTCAAGGCCAGTCTGCGTTGTGCTGGCCTGCGCGTGGTCGGTGGTTACTGTTGCCACAGCCTGTCCAATCCTTGGTTGACTTTGTGAACGTCCTCTTGTGTTCCGAAGACTTCGAATCGATAGAGATGGGGAACCCGGCACTTCGCCGAGATGATGTCGCCGGCGAGCCCGTAGCCTGCGCCGAAATTCGTGTTGCCGGCACCGATGACGCCGCGGATCAGGTTTCGATTGTGCTCGTCGTTGAGGAATCGAATCACCTGTTTGGGTACCGCGCCCTTGCCGTTTCCGCCGCCGTAGGTGGGGGCGATCAAGACATAGGGTTCGTCGACGCGGAGTGCCGGTTCGCCGGGGTAGAGCGGGATCCGGAGCGCCGGCCGCTCAAGCTTCTCGATGAATCGGTGTGTGTTGCCCGAAACCGATGAAAAGTAGACGATCGTCGAGACGTCGGCGAGTGGGCTGCCCTGCGCTGCTTCGTTTTCAACTGTCAGCACGCTGCATCCCTCCCTTTCTTGACGCTAGGCCGCAGTGATTTCCGAGATCTTGTCGGGGCGGAAGCCGGACCAGTGGTCCTCGCCGCTGACGACGACGGGGGCCTGCATGTAGCCGAGGTCTTTTACTGTGGCGAGGGCTTTATCGTCTGCTGTGACGTCGAAGATCTCGTAGTCGATGCCCTGGGCGTCGAGCGCACGGTAGGTAGCGGTGCACTGCACGCAAGCGGGCTTTGAGTACACGGCAACAGTCATGGTTTCGCTCCTTGGGAAGTCTTGGTGTGAAATCGGATTTCCCACTATATGTTGTGTTTCACGGAGATTGGCGACACAAGATGGTGTGTTGCGCCCGTGTAATTAACAACACCTGTGGAGGGGTCGGTATTCCCCTTCCCGACACGCCTGTATGGGCGCGGAAACCCACTGTGGAGAACAGTTGCACACCCTGTGGAAAGCGGCGAAAAGAATCTTCTGGCGACACGCCGAGCGGAGTTACAACGGTGTGATTCGAGCGTCGAAGCGTGCCGGCTACGCATCGCTCTGACCGGTTCGATCGTCCGCCGGGCGGATGGCTCGGACCGACCGCCAGGAGGCTACGGCAACAATCAGCACCAGGGCTCCGCCAACCCAGAACCCGGTTGTCAAACCGAACAGCTCAGCGATGGTTGCTCCGATGGCGGCTCCGACCGCAGAGCCACCGATGTTGGCCATTGCGTAGATGCTGGTAACCCGTGCCAGCAGCGGTTTCGGCGTGGTCTGCTGGATCAAGGTGGTGGCCGCGGTGCCCCAGACCATGGTGTGGGTGCCGAAGACGACCATTGTGGCGGCGACGACCCATGCGGGCGGGACGGTCGCGAACAGTAAGAACATGCCGCCTTCGAAGAAGAAGGCGAAACGGAGAATCCCGGCGTGACCGACCCTGCGTTTCACGAGACCGTAAGCGAGCGGACCGGCCAGCCCGCCGATGGCTGAGCACGTGACCAGCAGCCCGAACTGGAATTCGTTCAGCCCCAACAGCCGAGTGCTGTAGAGCACCCAGGTCGCGAACGCCGTCATGAAGGCGACGTTCATCACCAGAATGGCGCCGATCAGCGTGAGCAAAGGACGGTGCGACCGTAGCCACCGCAACCCCTCTCGCACGTCGGCCATCACGCCTCGAACGAGCGGTCGAGCAGGGCCGCCGGGCGCGGTGTCGAGGCGAACCCGTGAGACCAGCACGGCACCGAGGATGAAGGTCACCGCCTGCGCAGCCAGCGGAATTGCCGAAGCGAATGCGAAGAGAACCGCCCCCAACGGAGGACCCGCCAGCTGGTTGCCCATCGTGAACGTCAGCCCCAGGCGCGCGTTGGCACGGCCCAATTCCTCTGCGGGGACCGTGGCGACGACCAGCGGGCTGCTGGCGCTGTCGGCGAAAGTCTCACCAACACCCAGGATGAACAGCGTGACGTACACCAGAAGCACTGTGGCCGAGCCGGTCGCAACGAAACCGGCCAACAGTACCATCGTAAGAGCTCGCGAGACATTAATGGCGACGATCAGCCGTCGTTTATCCAACCGGTCAGCGATGGCACCGCTGAACAGCGCGAACAGCAGCCATGGGAGCTGCTGGATGAGCACGGCTCCGCCAACCAGGGCAGGTGAAGAAGTGAGGGATGCGATCAACAGCGGGCCTGCGGCAAGCAGGATGCCGTCGCCGAGGTTGGTGAGCGCCGAGGCGCTCCAGAGATAGCCGAATGGACGGCCGAGTGACGACCACGAACGTGGCGATGGAATGGGCATGGGTAAGACTCCGGTGTATGCAGTGCGGACGCGCAAATCACGCGCAAGAACCAGCGGCATAATGCCGCGGCGCACCAGCCGAGTCATGCTGATGTCCCCTGCCCGCACACTTGATCGGTGTGCGGCTGCTCAGGCGAAAAGGTGCCTAGCGAAGAACCGGGAGAAGACGAGGACTGGTGCGGAACCGGATGACCTGCTGAGCCATGATCTACCTCCTGACAGCTGCACCCGTCTGCAGCCTCGCAACTCACGACACTGTACCAGGGCGGTTTGCGGACGGCTACCGAGAGATCGCCGAGGAAGCGTCAACTGGCCTTTACGAGAATTGTCTGTACTATAAACAACGTCCTAAGCCCGTCGACGGGGAGTTATCCCGTCGGACACCGGCATCGCTCGCTGCGGTGCCGCCTTCGCTGCGCCGTGTGGATCACTGCGTCGCCGCCGACGGCGACGAGTCGATACCAAAGTGAACCCCGCCCGATAGTGCCGAGCGCAAGGCGACTGCCGCGCTCGCAGACGCGCGAACAACAACACACAGCAGAGCACGGCTTTGGTCCCTCACTCGTGAAAACGAAGTGAATAGGAGTACTGTGCCACCGGCCTCGGAAATCTTTCAGCTCGGAACCTTCGCCGTCATCGGCTTGCTCATCCTCTTCTACGGCGGCACCATGTGGATGTCCGTCGTCATCAGCAGGAAGCGTGAGAACGCCGACAACTACATGACCGCGGGCGGCAAGATCGGCTTCGGCGTTTCGGCTGCTTCTATGACCGCAACCTGGATCTGGGCCTCTTCGATGTACGCGTCGGCAACAGCCGGTTACACGTACGGCATTTCCGGCCCCATTCACTACGGGCTCTGGGGAGCCCTGATGATTCTGTTCATCTACCCCTTCGGCAAGCGCATCCGTCAGGTAGCGCCTCGCGCACACACGCTCGCAGAGGTCATGTATGCCCGCCACGGCCGCTCATCGCAGTTGATGCTCGCAGGATCCAACGTACTCGGCTCCGTTATCTCGCTGACATCGAACTTCATAGCGGGCGGCGCGCTGATCTCGATTCTGTCGCCCTTGAGTTTCGGCACCGGCATTCTGATCGTGGCCGGAGGTGTTCTCCTGTACACGCTGTGGTCCGGGTTCCGGGCATCCGTTATGACCGACTTCGCGCAGGTCCTGGCGATGCTCGGAGCTGCGGCGATCATCATTCCGGTAATCTTCTTCTCGGCCGGAGGGCCGAGCATGTTTGCCGAAGGCGCGGGCAACCTTACGCCGCAGCAGTCGAACTTCTTCTCGTCCGACGCGTTCATGAACCAGGGTGCGCCCTATATCGCTGCGGTGCTCGCCTACGCCATCGGCAATCAGACCATCGCCCAGCGCCTCTTCGCCGTTCGCGAAGACCTGATCAAGCCGACGTTCGTGACTGCCACGATCGGTTACGGCACGACTGTGATCGGCATCGGCATGGTCGGCGTGATGGCGCTGTACCTGGGTATCACGCCACTTGATGGCGACGTCAACAACCTGCTGCCGCAGATGGCGGGCACGTACCTCGGCCCCGTTCTGCTGGCGCTTGCGTTCCTCATGATCATCGGTTCGCTGTCCTCGACTGCCGACAGCGACCTGGCGGCGTTGTCGTCCATCGCCATGAGCGACATCTACGGGCAGAGTAAGGGCCGAGGCAAAGCCAACCCGAAGACCATGCTGCTGGTGGGGCGGATCACCATGATCGTCGCGACCGGCGCCGGTCTGTTCTTCGCGACGAGCCAGTTCAACATCTTGGATCTGCTCGTGTTCGTCGGCGCGCTCTGGGGCTGCCTCGTGTTCCCCGTCATCGCTTCGTTCTACTGGAAGAAGGTCACGAACCTCGCCTTCACGGTGGCTGTGCTGACCGCCCTTGTGGTGTTCCTGCCGGTCCGCTTCGAGTGGATTCCGATTTCGGGCGGCGTCGCGTGGATCGTCGAGGTGCTTGCGATTGTCGGTGTCGGTGTCGTGCTCGGCATCATGGCCTTCGGATTCTTCGGGATCCGGGTTGCTGTCGTCGTGGGCGCGGTGGCGACTGTGGCCGTGGCTCCCATTGCTCTCGGGTTCTTCCGGGAGTACGCCGTGCTTTCCGCTTCGCTCGTCGCCTACGCGGTGTCGTTCCTGGTCTGCTACTTCATGTCGTTCAAGTCCAAGCAGGATTTCGACTTCAGCACGGTCGCGATCATCACTGGCGACTTCGACGAGCGCAATTCGCCGACAACCACACCGTCCGCGGGCGGCAGTGCTACGGCAGTTCACAAGAATAAGGAGTAAAGCATGGAGACGATTCTTCTGACCGCCTATGTACTCATGTGGCCGGTGCTCGTCGCCGGTGTCATCGTCGTGATCGCGAGAGGGTTCTTCCGCGATTGGCGCAAGGCACGCAAGAATGGCAAGTCGCTGATCTGACGAAACCGATCGGAAGCCCCCTGCGCAGGCCGGGCGTCGTGCGCAGGGGGCGAGATGAGGAACGTGGGCTAGCTGAGGATCTCTTTGAGATGCCTTGCCGAGCCAAACAGTGCATCCCGGAACGCACGGCGCAACGTGCGTATAGTCGCGGAACAAACCGGCTCATGGGCCCCGATGCGAGCCATGAGGAGAATGATATAGTCTCCGATGTTGGACACTTGTCTCGCACTGCTGACCCTGCGCATCGTGTTCAGTCGGAGCCCAGCCTCGTATTTCACTGAAGGAACCCCCATATATGTCTGCGCCAAAATCGTCTGTATCGCCAGTACGCCGTCACGGAGAGCCCCGGAAGCGCGCGAGATTCTGGGGAAAGAGCCAACGAGCCACTGCCGTTCTGGCTGTCGGCGCATTGGCGCTCGGCGGGCTCCAGGTCGCGGGCCTCGTAACGGCCCCCGATGCCGAAGCTACATTCGCTACGGGAGGCGCGGGCGAATACCAGGGGCAGATCGACTGGCTCGAGTGGGGAAACTCGGAAGAACGGATCACCAACGGTGACACGGCAGTAACTTCGCGTGAGGTCGGCGACCAAGAGCTGATCACCACCTGCACGATCAATGACATCAGCAATCCGCTCGAAGCGTACCGTTCGGGAACGTGGCAGAACGACGGTCTTCACCACCTGTACAACATCGGCGGGCCAGGCTCGAGCAACCAGCTCGTGAACGGCCTCAGTAATGCCAACAACGGGGAGCAGGTCAGCTTCAGCATCGACTGCACGACAACGCTGGGGGGCCAGCCGGTCGACATGGCGGGGTTGGTGATTGCAGACGCCGAGGCCAGCAACTCCGGCCAGGGTGGCGGCGAATACGTGCAGGCGACGCCGAGCGAATCGGACGGGCAGTGGCACCTGATCGAACGGTTCCGCGCACCGGGCTGCACAGAAGATGTCAATGCTGTCCTCAGCGCCGACAACACGATGCGTCTCGCACCCGCAGGGGCAGAGTGCCCGGGCGGCGGACCCATCGGTATCGGATTCATGGAGGGTGCCTCAGCAGCGGATTTCCAGATTCGTGGTGGCGGAAAGTCCGCAATCGCGGTGGGCGTGGTGCTGGAGAGCGACTTCGGTGACGCGCCCGAAAGCTACGGTTCCGCAGGTGCACTGTTCCAGAGCACCTGGTCGGGCGGCCAGTTGAGCCAGGGCAGCACGTCGGTCTTCGGCGCATCCCTCTCCACTCCGCAACTACCCGAAATTCTCCTCGGTCAGCACATCGACTCCGAGGCGGAGCCGCTGTTTTCCTCGGACGCACGCGGTGACGACAACGACCCCGCGGACGCGGTGAACGATGAAGATGCCGTGGACGCTCTCGGAACCATTGTCGTGCAACCAGGACAGACATACGAGCAGATAGTGGACTGCCGCGGTAACGGCAACATAGCCGGCTGGATCGACTGGAACGGCAACGGCACATTCGATGACGGAGAACGATCCGACACGGTGCAGTGCGACGGCGATGTCGCGACGCTCAGCTGGACGGTCGCTGCGGATGTGATGGAGTCTGTGGATGGCGAGCAGAGCTTCATGCGACTCCGTGCGGCAGCTGACGCCAGCGAGATCCTTGAGCCGACCGGGCTTTCCACCAGCGGTGAGGTTGAGGATCACCCGCTCCAGATCGCGACACTGACGCTGAGTCTGCAGAAAGACGTGCAGGAGCGGTACCTCGAAACGGATCAGTTCGAGCTGAGTATCACGGGCGACGACATCGACACCGCTTCAGCTACCACCGAGGGCACGGAAACGGGCATCCAGAGCCAGGTTGCCGGGCCCGTCCACGTCGTGGCCGGTGACACCTACACGCTCTCGGAGCAGGCCGCAGGGGGCGCCGATCTCGGTACTTACGACTCCGCGCTCACTTGCGTTGACGCGCACGGCGCGGCTGTGGAAACGGATGGGTCTGCGCTCGTCTACCCGACCGTCGCGGAAGGCACAGGGCAACACGTCACCTGCACCATCTCGAACCGGGCGCTCGACAGCGCAGCAGAGCTGGGTAAGACGGCTGAGCCGGCATCCGGCAGTGCAGTCGACGTAGGCGACACGATCACCTACACAGTGACGGCTGAGAACACCGGTGAGGTCGCAATGGACTTCACCGTTGTCGACGACCTCACCGACGTCGTGAACTACGCGACCCTCGATCCGGAAAGCATCGCGGCAACGATCGGCGCCGAACCGGCTCCTGAAAACGCAGTGTTCGACGCAGCGAGCAGCCAGTTGATCTGGGGCGGGAACCTCGGGGTCGGCGAGGCGGTCACGATAACGTACACGGTTACCGTTGATAACGGCGCGGCAGGCGAATCGCTGCAGAACTCAGCGGCAATCACCGAGGCTACTCCGCCGAACGGTGGTACGTCGCCGGAGCTTCCTCCGACGCAGACCACGACACACGATGTCAATGAGCCAGATTTCGAGATCGACAAGAGGGTCAATGTCGCGGACGGCGAAGCCGTCAACCCCGGCGACACCCTCGAATACACGCTCGAAGCCCGCAACACGGGAGCCACCAATCTCGTCGATCTGCAGGTCTCCATTGAAGATAACCTCGAGTCGCTCTTGGCGCTGGGCGAACTCGACGAAGGCAGCATCACGGCTTTGGTCGACGGTGAGCCGGCGGACCCGGCCGCTGTCTACGAAGCTGGCGTACTGACCTGGGATGGCGTTCTTCAGCCTGGCGAGACTCTTACCGTGACCTTCGACTTCATTGTCAGCGGGAACGCGGGCGGCGAAACCGTCGCCAATACCCTTACCGGCCACGCAACCCCACCGGGTGGAGAGACGATCACGCCGCCTCCGTCCGATGTCGTCGTAGAGGTCAACGACCCGGGTTTCGAGATCACGAAGAACGCGAACCCACCAAGCGGTGAGGGCCTCAACGTCGGCGACACGATTGCCTACACCGTCATCGGATCGAACACCGGTGCGACGCAACTCGTCGATGTCACGGTGACCGATGACCTGTCGGGTGTTCTCGAGCACGCGACCGTGGTCGACGGTCCCGTCGCGATCGTGACGGATTCGGCAGGGGAGGTCGTGTCTTCGGCCGAGATATCCCCCAACGCCGAGGGCCAGCTCACCTGGAGCGGTGACCTTGCGGTCGGCGAAGAGGTGGCGCTCGTGTACACGGTGCAGATCAACGACGACGCGCAGGGTGCGACGCTGACGAACACTGCCGCCGGTACTGCCAACCCGCCCGGTGACGGAGACCCGATCGACCCGATCGACCCGGAGAATCCGCCGTCGACCGAGCACACGGTCAATGATCCGCAGATCGAGCTGGAGAAGAACGGAGAAGTGGAGCCGGGCGGAGAGAACGTCACGGTCGGTGACACCATCACGTATACATTCACCGCCACGAACACCGGCAACGTACCGCTGTCGGATGTCGAGATCGTCGATCCCCTTCCCGGGTTGAGCGAGATCGCCTACGCGTGGCCGGGCGTCGACAACGTGTTGTCGCCGGGTGAGTCAGTGGAAGCCCAGGCGACGTTGACGCTGACTCAGGAGCACATCGACAACGGCTTGCTGTTGAACACGGCGACCGTCGAGGGCACACCACCGCCCGTGTACGATCCGGAGGACCCTGAGAACCCGACCGTGCAGCCACCGGTGACCGATGACGCTACCGACGTCACCCCGCTCGACCCGGCCCCTTCGATCAGTCTGGAGAAGAATGGCGTGTTCGTCGGCGTAAACGAGGTGCCGGTTGCCGGAGACACGGTGGAGTACACGCTCGTCGCGACCAACGACGGCAACGTCACGTTGACGAACGTCGATGTGCAGGATGGTCTGCCCGGCCTCGAGAACGTTGCGTACCACTGGGATGATGCCAGCGCGGAAGGCGTGCTGCTTCCCGGGGAATCAGTAACCATGACCGGCACTTACACCCTGTCGCAGAAGGACATCGATGCAGGGTCGGTCGTGAACGTCGGCGAGACCGCAGGTACGCCGCCGAATGTGAAAGACCCTGAGGATCCCGAAGGCCCCGGCACGCCGGCCGAAGAGGTTACAGACACCGACCCGGAAGTAATCACCTACGAACGCAACCCCCAGATCTCCATCGACAAGAACGTTCAGGCCGACCAGGAGTTCGGTCAGGCCGGTGACACGATCATCTATGAGTTCATCGTGTCGAACACCGGAACAACGACGCTCGAGTCCATCTCGATCGACGATGAGCTGCTCGGTGACGATGCGGAGTACACCTTCTACTGGGATGAGAGCGAAGCGGAAGTCGCGGGGGCGCTTGAGCCCGGTGAGTCCGTACGGGCAACCGCGTCGTACACGCTGACGCAGGCGGATCTGGACGTCGGCGAGGTGCACAACGTGGCAACGGCGTGGGGAACGCCTCCTCCGGTTATCGATCCAGCCGACCCCGAAAGCCCCGGCATCCCGCAGGAACCGGTGCAGTCGGACCCGGATGAGGTAACGACACCGCTCGAAGCGCAGCCGGGCATCCAGCTGGACAAGACCGGTGAGCTCGATGCAGCCGCTGCCGTGGGTGAAACCGTCACCTACAGCTTCGTTGTAACGAACACCGGTAATGTCACACTGACCGCTGTGAGCATCGTCGACGAACTCGAGGGGTTGTCGGATCTCGACTATGACTGGCCGGGAGAAGCGGGAACGCTCGCTCCGGGAGAGTCGGCTACGGCAACGGCTTCCTACGTGCTGACGCAGGCTGATGTCGACGCAGGAGTCGTGTACAACAGCGCGACTGCCGAGGGCACACCGCCACCCTCGCCGAATCCGGAAGACCCCGAGAATCCGATCCCGAACGACCCCGTGACGGATGAAGATTCCGATGATGTCGTCGTACCGGCCGAGCCCGCACTGACATTGGCGAAGGCGAGTGAATTGCTCGGCGATGCCGTCGCCGGTGAGACGGTGCAGTACACCTTCGAAGTATCGAATACGGGCAACGTCACGCTGACGGACGTCGCAATCGATGATCCGATGGCGGGCCTGAGCGAACTCGAGTACGACTGGCCGGGCACGGCCGGTACCCTGGCTCCCGGAGAGACGGCGACGGCGACCGCGACGTACATGCTGACGCAGGCCGATGTCGACGCAGGCGTCATTGAAAACGCTGCAACCGCCGAGGGGACACCCCCGAACCCGGACGATGAATCTGTCGTCACGCCACCCGCGGAGGAGTCGACACCGTTGGAGGCCGCTCCCGGACTGACCCTCGACAAGACCGGTGCGTTCGACGGCACGGCCGCTGCCGGTGAGACGATCGAGTTCAGCTTCGTTGGCACCAACACCGGTAACGTGACGCTCACGGACGTGTCGATCAGCGATGAGCTCGAGGGTCTTGGCGACCTGCAGTACAGCTGGCCGGGCGAACCCGGCGAGCTGGCGCCCGGCGAGCAGGTCACGGCTGTCGCGTTGTACACCCCGACCGAATCGGATGTTGCGGCCGGCGAGGTGCACAACGCTGCGATTCTGACCGGCAGTGACCCCTCCGGCACTGTCGTCACGGACGAGGATGCCACGACAGTCGATCTCGGTGGGCTCCCGCAGACGGGAACACCCGGAGCGGCCGCTGCCCTGGCGGTGGCGCTGTTGCTGGCGATTCTCGGAGCCGTGTTCGTCGTGCGTCGTCAGAAGATCGGCGAGTCGACTCCGTGAGGCTCTCGCACAGCACCGCTGCGGTAATCGCAGCGGTGCTGGCGACCGGTCTCGTCGCCTGTGCCAGTGACGAGCGCGCGTCGCCGGAACAGAGCGCGCCAGAGAGCGTTGTCGAGGTCAGCGATCAGCCGGGCTCGGTCGAAGGGTACGAGGGAGCCTTGGAGGATGCCGAGATCGTCTCGTGCGACGCCGACGGCGACCAGCTGTTCGTGGCCGGAACTGTAACGAATCCGGAAGCCGAGCCTCGTGACTACCGCATCTACGTGTCGGCAATGGACGGCAGCGAAACTGTTGGACTTGTGCAAGTCGACGTGCAGAGTGTTGCGCCCGGAGCAACTGAGGATTGGGCTGCTGAGCTCGAACTCGGCGCTGAAGATCTGCACTGCCATCTCCGAGTTGAGCGCTTCCCCTAGGTCGTTGCGCTGCGTGACAGCCGCCCCGGTGCCCCATCCTTGACCTCATGGACGGTGCCGGGGCGTTTGCCGTGCACGTGCGCGTCGCGCAACCGTCGTGCTGTGACTCTTGCCAGCGTCGCTGCTTTCTTGTAGATTACCGTAAATTAACACCATTAATTACTAGCGGTATCGAGACGAGGGAACATCGGCATGACTTCCATCAACAAAGACGTTGTCGTCATAGGAGCTGGCCCGGCAGGGCTCACAGCAGCGAGGCGGCTGACTCGGGCGGGGCTCAGCGTCGCAGTCCTCGAAGCACGTGACCGAGTCGGTGGTCGAACATGGAGCGACACGATCGACGGCGCCTTCATCGAGATCGGCGGGCAATGGGTCTCACCCGATCAGACAGGGCTCATCGCGCTGCTGGAAGAACTCGGCAAAGACACGTTCACGCGCTACCGAGAAGGCAAATCGGTCTACATCGCGCCCGATGGTCAACGCAGTGAGTTCGCCGGCGACCTGCCCGTCGCCCCCGCAACGCTGAAAGAGATCAACCGCCTGACAGCGCTGATCGACGAACTCGTCGAAGAGGTGGGCGTGCAGGAGCCCTGGGCGCATCCGCGGGCCGAAGAACTCGATGCCGTTTCGTTCGAGACGTGGCTCGGTCGGAACAGCGATGACAGGGAGGCGATCGACAATGTCGCGCTCTACGTCGCGGGCGGGATGCTGACGAAGCCCTCCTACGCGTTCAGCACCCTGCAGGCCGTACTGATGGCGGCATCCGCGGGATCGTTCTCGAACCTCGCCGACGAGAACTTCATTCTCGACCGCCGCGTGGTCGGCGGCATGCAGTCGGTATCGGAGCAGATGGCCGAGGAACTCGGCAGCGAGGTCGTGCACCTGAGCAGCCCCGTGCGTGCACTGGAGTGGAGCGACAACGGCCCCGGTGCGCCGGCGACCGTCACTGCGGTTTCGGACACCGTCACGGTGACCGCCCAGCACGCTGTCGTGGCCGTTCCGCCGAATCTGTATTCCCGTATCTCGTATGCGCCCGCCCTGCCGCGGAAGCAGCTCGTCGCGCATCAGCACCAGTCGATGGGGCTCGTCATCAAGCTGCACGCGGTGTACGAGACGCCGTTCTGGCGCGAAGACGGGCTCTCCGGCACGGCGTTCAGCCCGAGCCACCTCATCCAGGAGCTCTACGACAACACCAACCACGAAGACGAGCGCGGCACGATGGTCGGGTTCATCGTGAGCAAGAGCGCAGAAGCGGTCTGGGCGCTCGACGAAGAGGAACGCCGCCGCGTCGTGCTGGAAGGCATCGCCGACTTCCTCGGGCCGAAAGCGCTCGAGGCCGAGGTGTTCTACCTCAGCGACTTCGGCGCGGAGGAGTGGACGCGCGGTGCGTACGCGACAAGCTACGACCTCGGAGGGCTGCACCGCTGGGGCGGCATCCAGAACGATCCCGTCGGCCCCATCTTCTTCGCCTCCAGCGACATCGCCGCCGAGGGATATCAGCACGTCGACGGCGCAGTTCGCATAGGGCAGGAGACCGCGAAGCGCATCCTCGATCAGCGCGCGGAGCTCTGATCGTGCTCACGCGCGACAACGCGACACCGAGACGGATCATCGTGGGCTACACGGCGGACGAGCGCGGTTTCGAATCGCTTGCGCTCGCGGCGACCATCGCGTCGGGTACCGATGCCGAGATCGTCGTGACCTTCGTGTTGCAGGAAGCGAGCCCGTATACGCCGCTGCAGAGCGGTGATCCGATTCTGCAGGAGCGTCTCGCGGAGTGGGAGAGGGCTGCGCTCGAGCGTGTTCCCGAGGGCATCCCCGCGACGACCCACGTACGATCAGCGGCCAATCGGGCCGAAGGTCTCCTGGATGCGGCTGCCGAGCACGCCGCGGAGCTGATCGTCATAGGAGCGAGGAGGAGCGCGCTGCTGCAGCAGTTCGCCCTCGGACGCACCGCGAATGCCCTGCTGCACTCCTCTTCCGTGCCCGTCGCCCTCGCGCCGGCCGGATACCGTTTCAACGGCAGTGTGCCGAGGGTTACGGCTGTGTACGGCACGCGGCCGGGAGCCGAAGCCGTTATCGGCACCGCCGTCGAACTCGCCGACGAACTGGATGTTCCCATGCGGCTCCTCTCGCTGCTTGCGAGCGACACGCGCTCAGGGCTGTCGGACCAACTGATCGCGGAGGCAGAGCGATTCGGAGGAGACGCGCTCGGCAATCGCGCAGGACGAGTGCTCGGCACCGATACCGCGAGCATCGACATCGTCGAGGGCGGCGACCTTGACGAAGCAGCTGACCGCGCAACCTGGCTCGACGGAGAACTCGCGCTCATCGGTTCGAGCAGGCTCGCGCCCCGTGGCCGAGTCTTCATCGGCCGCGTCGCCCAGCGACTCCTGCGCAGCACCTCGGCTGCGCTGATCGTCATCCCGCGCGACTACCGCGCAGCAACGAACGAACGAACGCGCTGAGCGCGACAACCCGGCAAAGGAGCCCGAACAGATGAGTTCTGCAACATCGAGGACGAAGGAGGCGACTCCGCAATCGTCCGACCTGAGCCGCAAGGGCCTCTCGGTCGCGAAAGTCGGCGTCATCGGCGGCGCGTTCGTCGGCATCTCCTGCATCGCGCCCGCCTACACCCTCACATCGGGTCTCGGCCCCACCGTCTCGGCAGTGGGCCTGCAGGTGCCCGCTGTCCTGCTGATCGGGTTCATCCCGATGCTGCTGGTGCTCTTCGGCTATCGAGAGCTCAATCGAGCGATGCCCGACTCGGGAACATCGTTCACGTGGGCGACCCGCGCATTCGGCCCGTGGATCGGCTGGATGGCCGGCTGGGGGCTCATCAGCGCGACGATCCTGGTGCTGTCGAATCTCGCGGCGGTCGCGGTCGACTTCCTCTTCATCCTGACCGCGCAGATCTCCGGCAACCCGGACATCGCAGGGCTCACCCGCGTCGTCTGGCTCAACATTCTGATCACGGCGATCTTCACGCTCCTCGCGGCCTGGATCAGCTACCGCGGCATCGAGGCGACGCAGCGAGTCCAGACGGGCCTGGTCGTCTTCCAGCTCATCGCGCTCGTATGGTTCATCGTTGCGGCGTTCGTGCAGATCGGCAGCGGCAACGCCTACGACTTCGAGCCGATCACGGCCGAGTGGTTCAATCCGCTCGCGGCCGAGAGCTTCGGCGCACTGGCAGCGGGGGTCTCACTCTGCATCTTCCTGTTCTGGGGTTGGGACACCGTGATTACCATGAACGAGGAGGCCAAGGACCCCAAGCGCACACCCGGTCGCGCAGCCATCCTCACGATCGTCGTCATCATGGCGCTGTACGTGCTCGTGACCGTCGCGACGCTCTCGTACGCGGGCATCGGCACCGAGGGACTGGGAGCGGGTAACCCCGAGAACCAGGAATCGATCTTCGCGATCCTGTCCGAACCGATCATGGGGCCGTTCGCGATCCTGATGTCCATCGCGATTCTGTCCTCCTCCGCCGCGTCACTGCAGTCGACGATGCTCTCGCCGTCGCGAACGCTGCTGGCGATGGGGCACTACGGCGCGCTGCCGAAGTCGTTCGGCCGCATCAGCCCCCGCTTCAAATCGCCCTCTGTCGCAACGATCTGGTCGGCGGCCGCGGCGGTCGTGTTCTACGCGATCATGCGCGTTCTGAGCGAGAATGCGCTGTGGGACACCATCACGGCGCTCGGTCTGATGATCTGCTTCTACTACGGCGTCACGGGGCTCGCAGCGGTCTGGTACTTCCGCAAGACGGCATTCGCGTCAGCGCGAAACATCGTGTTCCGCTTCGTCTTCCCGCTGCTCGGTGGCCTTTCGCTGCTGACGATGTTCGTCACGACAGCGATTGAATCCATCGACCCCTCGTACGGGTCTGGCTCTGCGGTCTTCGCCACCAGCTTCGACGCCGACGGTGTCGCGCAGAACGGCATCGGTCTGGTGTTCGTGACCGGTGTCGGCGTACTGCTGCTGGGCATCATCGTGATGCTCGTGGTCGCGCGCCGCAACCCCGCGTTCTTCAAGGGCGAGGTAATCGGCATCTCGTCGGCAGAGCGCGATGCCTCCGAGGAGCCGGCTGCCGGGCGCTAACCGGGAGACGCGACTCCGTAGCGCTCGGCGAGGCCGCGCAGCAGGGCAGCAAGCCCGGTCTCGAAGGCCTCGTCGGCGCGTCGGCGCGGCGCCTTCGTGCGCTCGGAGTACGCGGCCACGGCCCGCACGAACTGCGGTGCCCCATCCCGCTCGTCCTCCGCAACCGCGAAGATGTCGTCGGGTGCGTCGACGTCGTAGGCCGACCCGTACACGAACGACTCCACCGACACGATGACTGGAACGATCGCAGTATCGGGCCAGCCGGACTCCGCAAGGCCGGAGGCGACCCGTTCGTACATCGTGAGCGTTATCGGTGCTCCCGCTACCGGCATTGTCGCGACGGTCGGGATGAACGGTGCGTTCTCCGCCATAATGGTGCGGTAGCTGCTCGCCCAGGTGGCGAGCGCGCCGAACCAGTCGCCTTCCGTGAAGTCGCCGGTCTCGATGCGCTCCATGAGGCGATCCTCGACCCAGCGCAGAATGACGAGCTTGTTCGCGGCATGGTTGTAGAGCGCGGGGGTTGTGACGCCGAGCGCTCTCGCGAGGGCTCCCATTGTGAGGGCGTCTGCTCCGGAGTCGCGGATGAGCGACATCGCCGTATTCGTGATGCGCTCGCGATCCAGCAGCGGGCTGGCCGGGCGACCCTGTCGTCGCTTCGAATCCTGTCGCTGGGATTCGCTCTGCCCGGTGGCGTGGTTCATGCGTTCCTTACGTTTCGGGCCGGCCCCATCCTGCTGCGGTTGCGCGAGACTCAGGCTATCCCATTACCCCACCCGTTCTCGTGGCGTCGGCAACGCCACCGGCGAGCACTGGAGGTTCAGACGGTTTTTATCGGTCTGGACGCCGTCCGCGCCCGTAAAAACCGTCTCGAACCGCCCTTAGATGAACGACATCGGCGCTGAGCCGTGACAACGAACAGCGTCGCGCAGGAGCCCCGGTCAGGCGGCCGCCGCACCGCCGAGGTATGCGGCACGCACCTCCGGCATCTCGATGAGCTCTGCGGGAACACCTTCGACGACAACGCGACCGCGCTGCATCACGACGGCGCGGTCGGCGATCTTGAAGGACGCCCGCACGTTCTGCTCGACGAGCAGCACGGCAAGCCCGCGTTCGGCAAGTTGCGTCATAACGCCCATGATCTCGGCGACGACCTTCGGCGCCAACCCGACGGACGGCTCGTCGAGGATGATGACCTTCGGATCGGCCATCAACCCGCGGCCGATCGCGACCATCTGCTGTTCACCGCCCGAGAGCGTCCCGCACACCTGCTGCAGCCTCGGTCGCAGCCGCGGGAAGAGTTCGAGCACCGGCTCGAGCTCGCCCTTGCTGCCGCGCCTGGACCAGGCGCCGAGATCGAGGTTGTCGCGCACCGTCAGCGACGGGAAGCACAACCGGTTCTCGGGCACGTGCGTCATGCCGAAGCCCGCCATCCGCTCGGTCGGCTTCCCCGTGACGTTCCGCCCGTCGATCTCCACGCTGCCCGCGGTGGGGGAGACGATGCCGTTGATGGCACGCAGCAGCGTCGTCTTACCGGCTCCGTTCGATCCGACGACGGCGACGACTTCACCCGCTTCCACCCGCAGGTCGACATCGTGGAGCACACGGAGCGCTCCGTAGCCGGCGTCCAACTGCTTCACCTCAAGCATCGTCCTGCTCCTTCGCGTCGTCTGCCTTGAGCTCCTCAATTTTGGAGATGTCGATGTCGCTACGGGGTGAATCTGGGTGAATTCGCTCGAACGTTCCTTCCATTTGGATCGGTTCAGATCCATCCTCTGAGAAATCGGAATCCATAGTAATCGGTTGCTCGGCCTCAGCTTCTTCCATGACCTGCTCCGCTTCGTCCTCTTCCGTTCCCAGGTAGGCGGCGATCACCTTGGGGTTC
>NZ_CAMEFJ010000032.1 GCF_945915485.1 uncultured Agrococcus sp. | reverse complement strand
TAGTGTTGGCGGCATGGATGAACAGAGCACGGCCGAACTCGAACGACTCGACGAAGCGGGCATCCGCCGAATACTCGTCGTTGTCGCGCATCCCGACGACGCCGAATACGGCACCTCTGCGGCAGCGGCCATGTGGTCGGAGCGCGGCATCGACGTAGGCTACCTACTGCTAACACGCGGCGAAGCGGGGATGCAGCGCTCACCGGAAGAGGCCGCTGCTATTCGTGCAACCGAGCAGCGGATCGCCTGCGAAACCGTCGGAGTCGACCACCTGACGATCCTCGACTTCCCCGACGGGATGCTGGAATACGGTCTACCGCTGCGCAAGGCCATTGCGCGCGAGATCCGAAGGTTTCGCCCTGACGCCGTCGTCAGTGGAACGGGCGAACTGCGCGTTGCATGGGGATTCGATCACGCCGACCATCGGGCCGCCGGTCTGGCAACGATCGATGCCATTCGGGACGCCGACAACCGCTGGGTGTTCCCCGATCTCAATCAGGAGGGTTTCGAGCCATGGGGTGCCACCTGGATGCTGCTTACGGGCGGTGACGCAACGCACGGTGTCGAAGTCTCCTCCGCAGCCGTCGAGCTGGCCGTCGCCTCACTCGCGGCGCACGAACAGTACCTGGCCGACCTGCCTTGGCATCCCGCGCCGCGCGATTTCGTGCCGGGCATCCTGGAGGAACAGGGGCGGCAGGCGGGGTTCGAATACGGTGTCGCGTTCGACGTGCACCGCCTCAAGGACTAGCACCGCTCCTCTCCGCGTGAAAACTTCACGGTCAGGGGAAGGGAGACGAAGGGATGGCGCACTGGGCGCGTCCGGGCTAGGGTGAATGGAGTTCCCGCGCACATACAGCGCACGGGTCGTTGGAAGGAGGAGCACAATGCAGACGTTCAACACGCTTTCGCTCACCTTCCTTATTCGCGAGGTCGGCTCCACTCACTGATTTCGGGCGGCCTCCTGACCCTGGAGTGTCATCCAATGTCTTCTGTGCAATCGAGCACACCCTTCTCATCGTCCGAATTCGCCGCGCACACGCTCGAACCCGATGATGATCAACGATGGTCGACCTGGCCAGCGGCCACCCCGACGCAGCGTGGTCCTCTCCCCCGCCCGGACTGGCTCGTTACGGCGAGTGCCGCGTTCGATACCGAGCTCGGAGTCGTCAAAACCGGCAAAGAGGCAGATCTCTTCCTGATTGAGCGAGCTGTCCCACGAACACACGGCTGTCTGCTCGCGGCCAAACGGTTCAGAAACTCCCACAACAGCGACTTCCACCGATCCTCCGCATACGAGCAGGGTCGCAGCATTCGGGACACGCGCGAGGCGCGTGCCATCAAACGCAAAAGCGCATTCGGCAGAATGGTGGCGGCCGGCCACTGGGCCGCAACGGAGTTCGGCGCCCTGTGCAAAGCGTGGGATGCGGGCATCCCGGTCCCCTACCCTGTGCAGGTCAGCGATACGGAAGTGCTGATGGAGTTCATCGGTGCCGGGCGCGTCGCGGCTCCCAGGCTCGCGCAGAGCAGGCGCAAAGGCGCTGCCCTGCGCGACGCGTATGAGCAGGTCGTCGACATCCTCGAAGGCTTCGCAAGGATGGGCTACGTGCACGGTGACCTGTCCGCGTACAACCTGCTCGATGACGGCGAAAGAATCGTCGTCATCGACTTGCCCCAGGTCATCGACGTTGCTGCGAACCCGCTCGGATTCGACTTCTTACATCGAGACATCGCGAACATTGCCGATTGGTTTACGCGACGCGGCCTCGAAACCGACCGTGAGGCGCTGTTTGCCCACGTGATGGCACAGCTGTGGTGAGATCGATGCAGCACCCGAGAACGCCAGATCCGATCTTCGCCGACGAGCGGCTCGCTCCTCTCTACGACGCGTTCGAAGGCGACCGCGCAGATCTGCTCCCCTACCTCGCAATCGTTCACGAGCTCGGAGCGAGGACGCTCATCGACATCGGCTGCGGCACCGGTGAGTTTGCGCTCCTGGCTGCAGCCGAGGGGTATGCAGTGCAGGGCATCGATCCGGCCCGGGCTTCCCTGAACGTCGCAAATTCAAAGCCGGGTTCCGCACTCGTCAGGTGGCACGAGGGAACCGTCGAGACCGCACCAGCATCGCGCTCGGACCTTGCTGTCATGACGGGTAACGTCGCACAGGTATTCCTCGAAGACGAAGTCTGGCTTCGCACCCTCGCTGCTATTCGTGAACGACTACGAGACGGGGGCCATCTCGTATTCGAAGCACGCCGGCCATCCGCACGTGCCTGGGAATCGTGGGCAGAGCCTCATGAGGAGTCCCGGGCATTCCCATCGCTGGGCCTCGTACGGCACTGTCGTGAGCTACTCGAGGTCGATCTGCCCTTGGTGAGGTTCCGACACTCCTACGCGTTTCCGGACGGTAGCCTGATCAACTCCGATTCGACACTCAGGTTTCGCAGTGAGGGCGAGCACAGGGAAGCGCTGAACCGATCAGGCTTCGAGGTTGTCGCTGTTCGCGAAGCACCGGATCGTCCCGGAAAGGAATTCGTCTTCCTGGCAACGGCCGTATGACCATGCCTCGTCAGGCGCTGACGGTGATTTCTGCGCAGATGTTCGGGGCGCTGTTCGCAGTGCAGAGACGATACTCGCCCGGTTCAGCGGTTTCAGGAATGGGAACAAGGTCGGGCCCCGAACCCGAGATGCCGATGTCGATCCAGTAGTGCTCGTCTTCGTCTCCGGCATCGGCCCAGGAGGGCTCTCCCCCGATGCCGTCGCTGTTCGCAGACATGAAGTAGCGCAGATGCCAGTCGCCCTCCTCGCGGATCTCGAGCGACCATGCGATGCCGCGACCTGTCTCCTCCGGAAAAGTTACTTCCAGCGTGTCTCCCGCTGCGACGGTTTCGGTCTCAGGTTGGACGAGGTCCGGTCTCACAACCGCGTCGGGGTCGTGTGGCCCGAGGGGTTGACTCGCGCATGCTGCGATCAGCACCGCGAACACAACGGCTGTGGTCCCGGCCGTGATCCGGCGCAATATCTTCATGCGGAAACCGTAGCGATCAGCCCTGGTGATGCGCTCGGAAACTGTGGATCATGGCGTCGCGAACGGAAACTTGGCGAACGCGCGTTCGAACGCCCGTCTACGAGTATCCGAAACGGATGCGAAAGGGTCCAGCTCGAAGCGGCGCTTGCCCGGCCTCCCCGTCCGTTTCCATGTGCCTCGCACTTGTCCGGAAGCCACTGCGGTCGGACGGAATACTCCGTTGCCGCCCGGAACGAGTCGTTCGAGATGCTGCTCGGGAGCGATGTACCCGCGATCCTGATAGCCGAGCACCAGCTCGTCGAACCCCGGCAACAGCATAGGTGCGCGTGCCGTGCGACCGGCGCCCTCGACCGATTCTGGCAACTGTGCCCGACGATAGCTCGGCTCGTCCGTGTGAAGCACTTCGATCTCGTTGCCGAAACCTCTCGCAGCTTCGCGCAACAGCGATAGGGGCAGTTTGCTCCACCAGGCCGCATCGCGAATCGTGGCGGGTCCCCGACTGCTGAAGTATCGATGCAGGAGCTCTGTCGTGGCGGCCACGCGATCGCCGTTGAACCGCGCTTCGAGTGTCGTTGCTGCCGGCAACCACTCCTCGGCCAACCGCACGGTGTTGTCGCGTTGCGCGAGCGGTCCGTAGACCGCCACTCCGGTTGCGATGAGATAGGTCAGCACGTGGTACCCACGGCCACCGCCTGTGTCTACCCCGGCATCGTCCCAGGCTGCTAAGAGGTGCTGTTTCGTGCATCCCCCATCGGCGGTCTCCCGCTCCAGAACGCGTCGCGCCGATGAGAAGTGCGCATCCTCGAGCCCGAGTGCCGGTCGGCGGCTCTCCTGCGCCCGCACAGCAGAGGCATTGCAGAGCTCGCTGACCCAGCGTGCGTCCTCGGCGGCCATGACGAACACCGTCCCGCGCATGGGGTACGCACGAACGATGGCTCCGCGATCGAAAGCCTCCGTCACTCCTTCGATTCCGGCACCGGTACGAAGGGCAATCGACGAGACCACACCGGGGAGATCCTGACCCTGCATCGCCACGAACTCCCGCACGAGTTCCGCGACGGTTCCGCCCGTCGGCGAGTGCAGGTGCTGCGCAACGATACGGGATATGACGAGCTCACGATCGGTCATGTCCGAAACGCTACCGATCGATCAGTTCAGCTGTCGAGCTTCTCCGACGATCTCTCGAACACGAGGGATGACTTCCGTGCCGTACAGTTCGATCGAACGTCGCAGTTGTTCGTCCTGCATAGGACCGTTCGAGTACTTCAAGTCGAAGCGATCGAGATCGAGTGCAAGGACGGTCTGCGCAATCTTCTTCGCGACCGTTTCCGGCGACCCGACATAGAGGGACCCGTGCTCCGCCTCGTGCTCGAATTCGTCCGCGGTCGAGGGCGGCCAGCCCCGCTCCCTACCGATCGTGTTGCGATTGGCGATCCACCGGTCCCGCAGCTCTTCGTGGGCTTTCTCGTCCGTCTCTGCAATGTGACCGGGAGAGTGCACGCCCAGCGGCATGCGAGGAACACCGGTCTCGGATTGCGCGCGGCGGTAGAGATCCGCATACGGCTTGAAGCGCGCTGCCGGGCCGCCGATGATGGCGAGCATCATGGGGATGCGCTGCTTCACAGAGCGGAGCACGCTTTCCGGCGATCCTCCGACACCGACCCAAGCTGCCAGCCGGGTCTCGGTGCGCGGCATGATGATGCCGCCCTCGACGGGCTTTCTGTGCTGTCCGCTCCAAGTGAACGTCTCCGGCTGATCGAGCAGCCGCGCGAACATGTCGAACTTCTCCTCGAACAGCAGTGCGTAGTCGTTGAGTTCATAACCGAAGAGCGGAAACGACTCGGTGAACGAGCCGCGTCCGACCGTGATCTCGGCTCTGCCGTTGGCCATGGCATCGAGCGTTGCGAATCGCTCCATCACCCTGATCGGATCGTCGCTCGACAGCACGGTCACCGCAGTTCCCAGCGTTATGCGCTCCGTAACCGTCGCGGCACCCGCGAGCACCATGTCGGGGGCGGAGATCGCGAAGTCGCGCCTGTGATGCTCACCGAAACTGATCGCATCGATGCCGAAGCTGTCTGCGAGGACGGCGTGGCCGACGTGATCGCGAATCACCTGTGCCGAGTGTGTTCGGCTGCCGTCGGACTGCGAGGTCATGTCGCCGAACGAATCGAGACCGAGTGCGATTCCGGCCCTGTCCTGCTGCTGTTCGCTCATGACATCCTCCAAATTTGAAACTTCACGATCGACAACCGCGATCACTCCGGAAGTATTCCCGCTAAGGAGCCGTAACGTACGAGGACGCGACTTCGCGAACAGCATTCACGACGTGCCCGACGGCCGGCACGCGCTCGGCGCCGGCGCGGTGTCGCAACATGAGCATCCTCCCCCTGTCCCCGTCGACCGGCAGCGAGACCACATCCTGTCGCTGGTGCACTTTGAGCCCGAGCCCCGGCAGTAGCGTGACTGCTCCAGTCCGTGCCACGAGTGCTTGCGCGGCATGGAAGTCGTCGGTCTCGTGCTGCACGCTGGGAACGAACCCGGCATCCCTCGCGAGTGACTCGAGATGAGCCCTGCACCTCGGGCATCCGGCAACCCACTGTTCATCACTGAGCGCGTCGAGCGGCACCGAACGCCTTCCCGCGAGGGGATGCTCGAGCGGCAGGATGACGAAGCTCGGGTCGGTTCCGAGATCCACTGTTGCGAGCGAAACGTCGTCCTTGTTGTCCTGGTACTCGAACACGAGGGCGAGGTCGACATCGCTCGCGGCAATCGCGGCAAGAGCTTCGGGAGGCTCGAGTTCTGTCACCTTCACCCTGATGGCCGGAGACTGCTCCGCTATGACGCCGATAACGGCTGGAACGAGATCTGCCATCGCTGACGGAAACGCTGCGAGCCGGACCGTGCCCGCTCCCGAAACGAGTTCATCGAGATCGCTCTCGGCCGACTGCAGCGATGACGCGATGGAATCGGCGTACCGCAGCAGGCGCTCCCCCGCCTCATTCATGACGACACCGGACGCATAGCGCACGAACAGCGGGGTGCCGACCTCCTCTTCGAGCGACTTCAAGTGCTGACTCACCGCCGGTTGCGTCCAGCCCAGCTCTCGCGCCGCTGCTGACACGCTGCCCGCTCTGGCAACGCTGCGGAATATCAAGACGCGTCGTGGATCAAGCTTCATACCGACATCATAACGTGCAGTTATAGGGCCTAGGATGGAGTCATGAGCGAGAACATCGAGGTTCAGCACGCGCCGGGGCTCCAGCGCTTCGAGATCACCGTGGACGGTGAACTGGCGGGTACCGCCGCCTACATCGATGACGAGGCGAACGTTCGGTCGTTCACGAGCACGCACGTGAGCGACGAGTACGGTGGCCGCGGCCTGGGTTCGAAGTTGGTCGACTACGCGCTGCAATCCACAGTCGAAGATGGCTTGAAAATTCAAGCCATCTGTTCCTTCGTCGTGAAGAAGGTGGAGGACGAACGCTGGCGTCCGCACACCGTCTAGAGGGGAGGACTATTCTCCGAAGCCGCTTTCCGCGAGCTCTACGATCGCGTCGATTGCCGCCCGGGCATCCGGCCCCTCGGCCCGAAAGTGCACCTCCGCGCCCTTGTGCAGGCCGAGCGCCATGACGCGCAGAACGGATTTGGCGTCCGCTCCATTCACCGCGACCGCGGATTCGAACGTCGTCGCCAATTTCACGAGTTCGCTAGCGGGTCGCGCGTGGAGGCCCGCTGCATTCGTGAGCAGCACCGTGCTTTCCGCTACATCGATGTCCGTGGACACTGCTTCGGCAACAGCGTGATCCGGCGTGGCGGAGGCGCGGCCAGCCTCCTCGGCGGCATCCCGCACTGAAAGCAGCTCCGCCCCGGTCTGCGCAAGCACCGCGGCCGCGACGGCACCTTCCACAATGGGTGCGTCCGCGAGGAGAATCTCCGACTGCCGTTCCTCATCCAAGAACTCGACAACGGTCTCGGCCGTCATGACTGCGCTGCCGAGGTCGCAGAGCACAACGGCTCGCCCCACTCCTGCGACCGCTGCTTCCAGCCTGTCGAAGCTCGTTCCGATACGGCCGTCATCCGTGCCGCCCACGGCATGGATGCGCACGTCCGGTGCCATCTGGGCAGCGAGTTCCGCGATGCCTTCCGCGATCTTCGCGGAGTGCGAAACAATGATGAGTTCGACGCTCATCGCTGCTCTCCGGCGGCGAGCAGGAGCGCTGTCGACTCCGCGCCGGGGTCGCGATGGCCGATAGCGCGCTCACCCAGGTAGCTCGCTCTCCCCTTCTTCGCGACCAATGGCTCTGTTTCGACCGCGCCCTGCTTGGCTGCTTCCGCTGCCGCAGTCAGGGCCTCGAGAGCCGTTCCTTCGTTCGACGCCACGGTTTCCGCCGCTGCCGCAGCCGGCAGCCACGCATCCACCATCGTCTTGTCTCCCGGCTCGGCTTTGCCTCGAGCCTGCACGCCTTCTGCGGCCGCACGGAGAAACGCCGCAACGCCCCGCGCGTCCAGACTCTCCTGTCCGGCAACTGCCATCGAGCCTTTCAAGAACGCTGTCCCGAAGAGTGGGCCGCTCGCGCCTCCCACCGTGGAGATGAGCGTTGTTGCGACAACCTTCAGAACCTCGGCAGGCAGTCCTTGCTCGGCCTCGGAGTCCAGTTTGCCTTTGACTGCTGTGAAACCGCGATGCATGTTCGCACCGTGATCGCCGTCGCCGATCGCTCTGTCGAGATCGGTCAAAGCAGTCTCGTGTTCGGCAACGGACTTCGCTGCGCGTTGCATCCAGGCCGCGACTGCGGCTCCATCGAGTGTTTCCTGTGACATCGGCATGGCTTCCTTACTTCTTCTCGGACACTGCGAAACTCACACGCCCCAGCGCAGCGATGCGGTGTGCACCGGGGCATCGAAGAGTTCGACAAGTTCATCGTCGAGTTGCAGCAGTGTCACCGATGCCCCCTGCATTTCGAGGCTCGTGACGTAGTCGCCGACGAGGGAGCGCTCCACGCGAATGCCGCGCTCGGCCAGGACTTCTGCAACGCGCCGGTATGCGATGTAGAGCTCGGAGCCGGGTGTTCCTCCCATGCCGTTCACGAGCACCGCGACGCGGTCGTCCCGCTCGTATGGCAGATCTTCCAGAATCGGTTCGAGCAACCTGTCGACAAGTCGATCCGCAGGCTCGATGCCGATACGCTCACGCCCGGGTTCTCCGTGGATGCCGATGCCGATCTCGATCTCGTCCTCGGCGAGCGTAAAACTCGGTTCGCCGGCGTGCGGGACAGTGCACGGTGTGAGCGCGAGCCCCATGCTGCGGGTTTTCGCATTCACCCTTCGCGCGATCTCGGCGACGCTCGCGAGATCGTCACCTCGTTCAGCCGCAGCTCCCGCGATCTTCTCGACGAGCAGTGTCCCTGCGACACCTCGCCTGCCGGCTGTGAAGAGTGAATCCTTGACGGCGACGTCGTCGTCGACGATGACGGACTCCACATCGATCCCCTCCGCAAGCGCGAGGTCAGCGGCAGTCTCGAAGTTCAACACATCGCCCGTGTAGTTCTTCACGATGAAGACCACGCCTGCTCCCGAGTGGACGGCTTTCGCGGCCGCCAGGATCGGGTCCGGCGTTGGGGAGGTGAAAACGGGCCCTGGAACAGCGGCATCCAGCATCCCCGCTCCGACGAATCCGGCGTGCAGGGGCTCATGGCCAGAACCACCACCGGATACAAGAGCAACTTTGCCGTGCACGGGTGCGTCCTTCCGCCGCACGAAGAAGGGCGGTTCCTCCTCAGCGACGACGATCGATTCGTGAGCGAGTGCGAAGCCCCGCACCGTTTCTCGCACGACCTCTTCGGGGTTGTTGATCAGCTTCTTCACGTCGGCTCCTCCCGATGAACAGTGATTTCCAAATCTACGCCCAAGAGGAGCCGTATGAACAGGAATTTCTGCCAGAACCCCGTGTGCGCGGCGCTAGAAGCGACCGATGGGTCTGTATACCGGGTCGAACAGCACGATCAGCGTCATCGTGGCGATCAGCAGCACGGCGATCATGCGAGCAACGCTCAGACACAGCAGGAGTCGTGCATACCACTCCTTGTCGCCACCTAGCGCGAGCGGATGGCGCAGCACGCGACACACGTAGAAGACTGCGAGAACATCCAAGAACAGCGCGAAGAACACCCAGGCCATTCGGAACTGTCGAGTCACTGCGTGTCGCGCTTCAACCAGCACGGGGATGCGAGCCGCCTGGTATTCGGCGCCGCACAGTGGCACGAGCGTTCGGCAGTAGCTGTCGAACCACGAGCACAGCACGAGTATCGCGATACCCGTAACGCCGGTAATCGACCAGATGATCGTTTCGTCTTGGCTCGTAGCCTGTTCGGAGACTCCTCCGATCTCGACAACCGCCCTGATCACAATGGACCCCTGCAGGAAGAACGTTCCGATGACGGCGCAGAAGACCACCATGGTCGAGAGCACACTGAGCGGGTGCCGCAACCGCAGCGCCATCCAATACACCACTAGTGTTGCGACGGAGACGAAGCGATACGCGTCGATTACGCCATACGTCACCGGTTGCGGGAGATCCCCGTTGACGACGATCGTCCGCGCAATGCTCGAGATCACGTGGAGAGAGAGCGCGAAGGATGCGACAGTCCTGTTCCCGAGCAGGGTCGGCGCGACGACGAGCCCGACTGCGAACAGGATCCAAGACGTCCACCGCAGCGACATCACCGTCGAGAAGTCGGCGGGCTGCGACAGCATGGAAGGCAGCGCATACCCGGCAAAGGCGCCGGAGATGACCGTCGCATACAGCAGCAGCGAGCGCATCCTGTGGTCGCCCCACATGAGCGGAACCAGCGCCCAGGGCTGAACCCGGCTCCGAATCGGCCATCTGCGATTCGGTTCTTGTTGCGCTGCCCCTAGCGGGACTGCACCGCGGAGCGCCATGCTGCCAGCTTCTCGGTCGCCTGGCCCGCATCCAGCGTCTCGGTTACTATTCCGAGCTCACGCGCGATGCGAGTCAGGAGAGGAATGTCCTTCTCTCGAGGATCGAGATGAAGGCTCCAGGCCGCGCGGCCGACCGCGGCGTTGAGCCGCACGATATCCCGAATCGGGCCTTCCTCCCCTGCGAACACCGACGCGACTACGCGGGCGTTGTGCTCTGGTTCTCCACCCCGGAAATCTTCGAGCTTCGCTCGAGGGATGCCCAGCTCGCGCGGGTCAAGCGAGTATTCGAGGACATCGCCGCGTGAGACCTCGAATATCTGCGTGTATCCGGTCGTCGTGACCTCGTCGAGCCCGTCCTCGCCCCGAAATACGAGCGCGGTCGCGCCCCGAGTGGCGAAGACGCCGACGAACTTCTCGATCATGGCGCGGTCAGCAACGCCCAGCGCACTGGCCTCGGGCCGTGCCGGGTTGATAAGCGGGCCGAGCACATTGAAGACAGTTGGGATTCCCAGGGTCTTGCGAACGTGGGCCGCATGACGGAAGCCCGGGTGGAAGCGGGCTGCGTGCGCGAACGAGATGCCGACCTCGTCGAAGATACTGCGTACGATCTCCGGGTCCTCGCTCTCCGGAACCAACTCCAGCACCTGGAGGACATCACCGGTCCCCGACAAAGAGGAAACCGCTCGGTTTCCGTGCTTCAGCACGGGAACACCGCTCGCGGCGACAAGAATCGAAGCCATCGTCGAAATGTTGACCGTCTGCAGGCGGTCACCGCCGGTGCCCACTATGTCGAGCATCTCTGAGCCTCCCGGTAACGTGAGTGCATTGGCCAGCGCGGCGTCCCGGAAACCGATGAGCTCATCGACCGTCTCGCCCTTCGCCCTCAGCCCGACCAGGAGTCCACCGATGTGCGCGTCGGAAGCGCGCCCCTGCATAACCTCTTCCATAGCCCACGAAGCCTGGCCGATCGTAAGGTCATCGCCCCGAATGAGCATGTCCAGGACAGTCGGCCAGCTATTGAAATCGTGCATGCACATAAGCTTAGATGCCGATCGCGTTGAGGCAGCACCGCTGACAACCGCTTCGCCGCCCACCCGCTTTCGCGTCTTGTTTACCGACCGCCAGCGGCCCCTCGGAAGGCATCGCGCGACGCGCGCAGGGTGGTCCGGGCCCGGTGTCATTTGTGGATAGGATGAGAGAGTGTCCAGCACCGTTATTTCGAACTCGAGTCCCAACCAGCTCGTGAAACGACCGAACCCGGTTTCGGTCGGCACGATCGTCTGGCTCGGAAGCGAAGTCATGTTCTTCGCCGGCCTGTTCGCGATCTATTTCACGCTTCGCTCCGCAACTGGCGATCACTTCGCCCAGAACTCCGCGAACCTGAACGTCACGCTCGCAACCATCAACACCATGATCCTGGTTGCTTCGTCGTTCACGTGCCAGATCGGAGCGCACCTCGCAGAGCACGGCCGCAAGCAGCGAGAAGGCAGCCGCTTCAATATCAGCAAATGGGGAATGGTCGAGTGGTTCTACCTGACCTACTTCATGGGAGCAATCTTCATCACGGTGCAGGTCTTCGAGTACGCGGTGCTCGTTTCCGAGGGCGTAACGATCTCCTCGAGCCCTTACGGATCGGCTTTCTACATCACGACCGGATTTCACGGCATCCACGTAGCGCTGGGATTGTTCGCGTTCCTGTTCGTCATCGGACGCGCCTACGCGGTCAAGCGACTGACTGCGAAAGAACAGACCAGCGCGCACGTCGTGTCCTACTACTGGCACTTCGTGGATGTCGTCTGGGTCGCCCTGTATTTCGTCATCTACTGGCTGAAGTAACGAGAGGAACGAACGAATCGTGGCAAAGCGCAAAACTTCGGGCCGCAGGCACCCTCTCGCCAGCGCAGCTCTCCTGATTCTGGGTCTTGTCGTCGTCGGCGGGATCTACACGGCTGTGGACCAGGCAGCGGACGCGCAGTCCCCCTCGCACTCCGAAGCGGCATTGACCGCAGCTGACGGCGAGGCGCTCTACATGGCGAACTGCGCGACCTGTCACGGTGTCGACGCTGTTGGCACCGAGTACGGGCCCACGCTCGTCGGAGTCGGCCCCGCTTCCGTGAACTTCCAGGTCATGACCGGTCGTATGCCGATGGCCTTCCAGGGCCCGCAGGCCGACCAACGTGAAGTCATGTTCACACAGGAGCAGTCGGACGCGATCGGCGAGTACCTCCAGACGTTCGGCCCGGGGCCGGAACGCCCGGATCAAGAGTGGCTCGACACGAGCGCAACCGGTGTCGACGTCGCGAACGGAGCAGAACTCTTCCGCATCAACTGCGCGATGTGCCACAACGTCGCCGGATCCGGTGGTGCACTGACCGAGGGCAAGTTCGCGCCGAACCTCCACAACATCGATGCAGATCACATCTACGAGGCGATGTTGACCGGCCCGCAGAACATGCCGGTCTTCAACGACAACAACATCAGCCCCGAGGAGAAGCGCGACGTCATCGCCTATCTCCACTACTTGGACGAGAACCCGAGCGCGGGAGGCTTCAGCCTCGGTTCGCTCGGCCCGGTCTCCGAAGGCCTGTTCGTGTGGATCTTCGGGCTGGGTTCCATCGTCGCCCTCACCGTATGGCTGACGTCTCGCCCTAACTAAGACCCACAGCAAGCACTTAACCGACACCCCTTGACACCGAAAGGACGAGCATGACGGCGCAGCACGATGCCGATGCAACTCCGCAGGAGCACGCGGTCGAAACAGTCGACCGCGGCTCTGCCGTGACTCAATCCGACAGCTTCAGCGATCCCGGACTTCCACCGCACAAGCCACGCCAGACGGACATCCACCCCGCCAAAGAGAAGCGCGCGGAGCGTCAAGTCTTCCTGTGGTTCCTGCTCTCGATGGCAGGATCGGTGTTCGCGATCTTCGCGTACTTTGCCTTCCCCATCACGGAAGAAGACTTCGGCTCTGTCCGCATCAACAATCTCCTCTTGGGTCTGGGCCTCTCCCTCGGCCTGCTCGGCATCGGTTTCGGTGCAGTCCACTGGGCACGCCAGCTGATGAGCGATGTCGAGATCTCAGAGGACCGTCATCCGACGCACGGTTCGGAGCAGACGCGCGCCCGCGCCGTCGAGATCTTCAAGCTCGGTGACGAAGAATCAGGATTCACACGACGCTCCCTGATCCGTAACTCGCTCATCGGAGCGCTTGCGCTGTTCCCGCTGCCCGCGGTCTTCATGTTCCGTGACCTGGCTCCCAAGCAGGATGCTGTCGAAGCCATCTCGCAGACGCCCTGGGAGACGGGCACGCGCCTCGCGATCGACCCGACAGGAACTCCGATCAAAGCCTCGGACGTCACGATCGGCTCCGCTTTCCACGTCATTCCCGAGACCCTCGATAGCCACGCGCACGACTTCCTCGATCAAAAGGCGCTTTCCGTCGTTCTCCTCGTGAGGATGCCCGAGGAGCAGCTGCACGAGACGGAGGAGCGCAAGGGCTGGTCATACAACGGCATCGTCGCCTACTCCAAGATCTGCACGCACGTCGGTTGCCCGGTAGCGCTCTATGAGCAGCACACGCACCATCTGCTATGCCCCTGTCACCAGTCGACGTTCGACGTGTCCGACGGCGCGAAGGTCGTGTTCGGGCCGGCTGCGCGACCGCTGCCGCAGTTGCCGATCGCAGTTGATGACGAAGGCTACCTGGTCGCCCAGCGCGACTTCACGGAGCCCATCGGTCCGTCTTTCTGGGAGCGACTGGACCATATCGATGACGAGCACCCGGAATCCAGCGCTAGGACGGAGGACCGAGCATGACGACGACTCGAGCTGCGAGAAAGACGTCCTTCACGTCCAAGGCCTCGAACTACCTCGACGAGCGCACCAGTATCTCCGGCGCCGTATCCTTCCTGGGCCGCAAGATCTTCCCCGACCACTGGTCGTTCATGCTCGGAGAGGTCGCGCTGTACTCCTTCATCGCGATTCTGATCTCCGGTGTCTTCCTAACCTTCTTCTTCGATCCGTCGATGACCCACGTGACCTACGAAGGATCGTACGTACCGCTCAAGGGCATCGGAATGTCGGTTGCCTATCACACGGCTCTCGACATTTCGTTCGAGATTCGCGGCGGACTCCTGATGCGTCAGGTCCACCACTGGGCAGCGCTGCTGTTCGTGGCTTCGATCGGTCTGCATATGCTCCGAGTGTTCTTCACCGGCGCATTCCGCAAGCCCCGCGAAATCAACTGGGTGATCGGCTTCCTGCTCTTCGTACTCGCGATGGCGGAAGGCTTCACAGGGTACTCGCTCCCCGACGATGTTCTCTCGGGTAACGGTCTCGCGATCATCAACGGCATGGTCAAAGGCATCCCGATCGTCGGTACCTGGATCTCGTACTTCCTGTTTGGCGGCCTCTTCCCGGGGACAGAGATCATCCCGCGACTGTACTCGCTGCACATCATGCTGCTACCTGCGATCCTGATCGTGGTGCTCGGCATCCACCTTGTGCTGATCGTTGTCAACAAGCACACGCAGTTCGCCGGCCCCGGCAAGACCAACAAGAACGTTGTCGGTTCCCCGATCATGCCGACGTTCGCCGCCAAGGCCGGAGGCTTCTTCTTCCTCGTCTTCGGAACGATCATGCTGATCGCCTCGATCTTCACGATCAACCCGATCTGGAACTACGGGCCCTACGATCCATCCCCCGTTTCCGCGGGTACGCAGCCTGACTGGTACATCGGATTCGCGGATGGCGCCTTGAGACTCGTGCCGCCCGGTTGGGAGACGGAGTGGTTCGGTCTGACCTTCACCTGGGCCATCATCATCCCCATCATCGTGATGGTCGGGTTCCTGATGCTCGTCGCGTTCTACCCCTTTATCGAACAGTGGATCACTGGCGACAAGCGTGAGCACCACCTCTCGGACCGTCCCCGAAACAACCCGACCCGCACCGCCATCGGTGCAGCGGGAGTCGTGTTCTACGCAGTCATGTGGGCTGCCGCCTCGTCCGACCTGATGGCGACGCACTTCCACGTCAACGTGTTCCACGTGATCTACGTACTGCAGGCCGCACTGATCTTCGGCCCGATCATTACGTACTTCATCACCAAGCGCGTTGCACTCGCGCTGCAGAAGAAGGATCGCGAGATCGTGCTGCACGGCTACGAGTCCGGTCGTATCGTTCGCCGACCCGGTGGCGAGTACATCGAAGTGCACGAGCCGCTCGACGAGTACGAGCGTTACCGCCTCGTCACGTTCGAGACGTACGAACCGACCAAGGAGCGTCCGAACGCGCAGGGACGCATCTCCGCCGGCGTTAAGATCCGTGGCGCGCTGTCCCGCTGGTTCTTCGAAGACCGCATCACTCCCGTGACGCAGTCAGAGCTGGAAGCTTCGAAGCACGACCACTAGTGAGCTCATGAGAAGAGGGGCCCGGACGGGCCCCTCTTCTCATGTTCGCTACCGATTCCGCTCTTCCTCGGCGTCTTCCTCTGCCCATACCTCCGCCCGCTGCTGCATGAGCTCTGGAGCATTCGCAGCTTCTTCGCGACTGGCAAAGGGTCCGACGCGCTCGATCCCGAGCGATTGCTTGCCCTCCTCGACCCGACCGGTTCGAGTGTTGTACCAATACTCCGTCATGCCGCCTCCTCGGTTTGGGAACTAGACTCGACACTATGCCAAAGAACTCCTCCGGTCACCTTATTCCGGGTGCAGTACGAACGGATCCGCTTCCTCCCCCGGCAATTGCAAGACCGGAGTACGTCGGCAAGAAGGGGCCAGCGAAGCACACCGGCGGCAACGTCTACACGGCCGATGAAGTGGCCCGCATTCGGGAGAGCGGTCGCATCGCCGCAGACTCGCTCGACGCCGTTGCATCGATCATTCAGCCCGGTACGACAACGGAGGACATCAACGGTGTTGTGTACGACTTCCTGGTATCTCGGGGCGCCTATCCCTCAACGCTCACCTACCGCGGGTACCCGAAGTCTTCGTGCACCAGTGTGAACGAAGTCATCTGCCACGGCATCCCCGACGAAACCGTGCTTGAGGCAGGCGACATCGTGAACGTCGATGTCACGGCATACGTGGATGGCATGCACGGCGATCTGAACCGCACGTTCGCAGTCGGCGACATCACCGACGAGGTCGCGGCGCTGGTCGACCGCACCCAAGAGGCCCTCCGCCGGGGCATCAAGGCCGCAATGCCGGGGCGCCGAGTCAACATCATCGGTCGGGCAATAGAGGCGTACGCAGGCAGGTTCGGCTACGGCGTCGTACGGGACTTCACGGGCCACGGCGTTGGCCGTAGTTTCCATTCGGGGCTCATCATCCCCCATTACGACAGCGACCGTTTTACCGACATGATCGAGCCGGGCATGGTGTTCACGATCGAGCCGATGCTCACGCTCGGTACTCACGAGTGGGACATGTGGGATGACGGCTGGACGGCGACGACGAAGGACAAGTCGCTGACAGCGCAGTTCGAGCACACGATTCACATTACCGAGCGAGGGGCGGAGATCCTCACCCTTTCGTCATCCGAGATCGACGCGGGGAGGCAGTGATGGCCGCGCACAAGGCAGTCGGCGTAGATATCGGCGGGACCGGTGTGAAGGCGGCGTTGGTCGATGTCAGCACAGGCGAACTGCTCAGCGAACGTCATAAGGTCGCGACGCCGCAGGGCGGCGAGCCTGAGGACATTATCGCAGCGGTCGCACAACTGCTCAAGGAACTCGGTTCACCGGATGTCGAGGTCGGTGTCACGTTCCCCGCGATCGTGCGCCACGGCAAGACGATGAGCGCAGCCAACGTTTCGGAACGATGGATTGGCCTGGAAGCCGAAACGCTTTTCGAGCAGGGCCTCGGGCGTGACATCACGTTCGTCAACGATGCCGACGCCGCCGGAGTAGCGGAACAGCAGTTCGGTGCGGCGAAGGATCAGCAGGGCCTCGTCATCGTAACAACGCTCGGTACGGGAATCGGCACGGCTTTCATCTACCGCGGCGTGCTCCAGCCCAATACTGAGCTCGGTCATCTGCAGTGGAAGGGAGAGGAGTCGGCGGAAACGTTGCTATCCGCCCGTGCTCGTGAGCGACGTGACCTCGATTGGCCGGATTGGGGCGGGGAGCTGACCGACTACTATCGACACCTCGAGTTGCTGTTCAGCCCTGAGCTCTTCGTCATCAGTGGCGGCGTATCGAAGAAGCCAGAAAAGTTCGTACCCTTCATCGATATCGAAACGCCCATCGCAATTGCGAAGCTGAAGAACAACGCAGGCATCATCGGTGCCGCGCACTTGGCTCACCTCTCCAGCGCTCGGTAGCGACAGCGTGTCTCCCGCATCCCGACTGATCGATGATCGCCCGAACTTCACTGTGCGTCGCAGCTTCGTCTCCGAAATGCACAATGCCGTCTACCTCATCACGGCGAAGTCGTCTGGCGAACAGCTCTTGATCGATGCTGCCGACGACGTCGATACGCTCGCGTCGCTCCTGCAGGAGGGAGCGGCGGACTCGGAACACCCCGCATCCCTGCGCTTCATCGTGACAACGCACGCGCACTGGGACCATACACGCGCCACTGGTGCGCTCGCCGCGCGGACCGGCGCGAAGGTCGCAATCGGTCGTGCGGATGCTCGTCAGCTGGAGAAGGAGCGCGGTGTCGACGCCGATGTTCTGCTGGAGCACGGTGACCGCGTGGAGATCGAGGGCGTTTCCCTCGAGGTCATTTCCCTTCGAGGCCACACACCCGGCTCCATCGCGCTGGCGACTTCGGACGGGCATCCGGCTCTCCTGTTCACAGGAGACAGCCTCTTCCCGGGCGGCGTCGGCAATACCGGTCATGTTCCTGAGCGGTTCGCACAGCTCTTCGGCGACGTCACGGAGCGCCTCTTCGCCGTATTCGATGACAACGCCCAGGTTCTGCCGGGTCACGGAGACCCCACGACGCTGGGCGCCGAGAGACCCTCGCTACCCGAATGGCGAGAGCGCGGTTGGTGATCAGTTCTCGATCTTGAGTTCGCCCATCTCGTCCCAGCCAGACCCCTCGACCTTGCGGGAGACGATCTTCGGTGTGCTCGCAAGAGCAGGGCGCATGGCTTCGATACCCTTGGTGAAGTGGTCGGAATTCACGTGTGCTGAGGCGGCATCATCATCAGCAAACGCCTCCACGAGCACGAATTCGTTAGCGTCTTCGACGCTCCGATACCAGTCGAACCACAGGTTGCCCGGTTCGGCTCTTGTCGACGCCGTGAATTCGGCCGTGTGCTCGAAGAACGTGTCAACGAACTCGGGCTTGACCTGGTACTTGACCACGATGAAATACATGCGTAGATCGTACCAACGCAGCACCGCTCCCCGACCTTCGCCAACTTCTCGGTCGCTGGGCGCTGGGAAGCGCTCCTGCCGGCGTGTCGTCACCAGGCGACCGAGAAGTTGACGGACAAGATGCACGGGATGGGCTGACTCCAACACGCTGCCGTGCACAAGCACGTAAGTCCGCAGGGTGCATAAGCGCGTGAGACCGAGAATGCACAAGCATAAGTTAGTGGAGAGGTAGAGGCGAATTGGCCAACCGATACGCCGGGTTCTGTCGTGGACGATCATCTATCTCGGCCGCACGTTGCCGTACGGCTCTAGCAACCAACCCGAGAACGGAGCGAGCGACTCCATAGCTCTCCTATTTGGTTTTGCTCCGCGTGAGGTTTACCTAGCCACCGCGCTCGCACGCGGTGCTGGTGGTCTCTTACACCACCGTTTCACTCCTGGCCGACTGTGCCGGTGGATCTACTTTCTGTTGCACTTGCTCGCGGGTTACCCCGGGTGGGCGTTACCCACCACGCTGCTCTGTGGAGCCCGGACGTTCCTCGGCACCGGGAAAACCCGATGGCGCGATCGCCTGGTTGACCAATTCGCTCTTTTGATCCTACATCTGTGCGGTTCTGGACGCCCGTTGTGCGAACCCGACCGAACCTTCCTGCAGTCCCAGTGCTTAGAGTCCCGATTCGGAGGTTCGTACGAGAATCGCGTTCGATGCCGGGCACATGACGACGTCGTCCGCTGCCGCACGCGCGACTTCCGCGAGCTCCGTCGCGGTGAGTTCGACACCGCCCGCTACCGACAACCTCCCCTGCAGCAACGTAGCTCCGAAGCCATAGCGCTCCCGCTGTTTTTCGTACAGCGCGAGCAGTTCGCCGGGGAGGCCCGCCGCAAGCCCCTGCCGTTCGCTCTCCAGGCCCTCCAGCTCTTCCTGCACCGTGACGAGTTCCGCGTCTCGCTCAGCCGCGAGCTTGTCACGCTTGTCTCTCAGCGATTCGGAGGCCCTTCGCGCCGACTCGAGCTCGGCTTCCGCTTGCTCCTGTTGCTCCATGAGCTCGAGTTGCTGATCCTCGAGATCGGATGCTCGCCGATCGAGCGTTTCGATCTCCTGCTGCAATGCCTGTGCGGTTTTGGCGTCGGCGCCCTGATCGAGCCGACCCTGATCGCGCGATTTCCTCTCCTGCACAAGACGCGTGTCATCGGCAACCCGTTTGACATTCGCGACCAGGTCGTCGACTGCTCCGAGCTTGTCGAGAACCGCTCTGTCGAGTTCGACGAGTTCGGCATCGTGCTCCTTGAGCGGCCCGGCCTGAGGCGGATTCGCGATAGATCGCTTCGCTCTCGTGATCGCCGAATCGAGCTGTTGGAGCTCGAGCAGACGGTGCTGGTCGTTCGGTGTTGCCTTCATATGCTCCCGGCTCTCCTTCTGATTCGTTCTTCGACTCTACGTGCTACTGCGGCACGCTGAAATCCCAAGGATCGGTGCGCAGCTCGCTGACAATCACTTCCACGCCAGGGAGCGACTCGTGCAGTTGCCTCGCCGCAGCCGGCAGCCAAAGCCATTCGCTCGCCCAGTGGGAAAGATCGATAAGCGCGGGGCCCCTCCCCATGCGGTGCCGATCACGCGCCTCCGATGCGGGGTGGTGTCGAAGATCCGCCGTAATGTACACGTCGGCGCGCAGCACTTCCTGGTGCTCCAGTAACGAGTCTCCGGCTCCTCCGCAGATCGCAACGCGTCGGACCGGCCGATCGTACTCGCCGGCGACTCGGATGCCCGTCGCCGTTGAGGGAAGACGCTGTGCGAGCGTCCGGGCAAGGGCGCCGAGCGGCAGCTCTTCCGGCAGGAGCCCGACTCTCCCGAGCCCCAGCTCCCGATCGGCGGCATTCGGCACGATCGGTTCGGTGTGCTCCAGACCGATTCGGGCCGCGAGTTCTGCACTCGTCCCGCGTTCAACGATGTCTGCATTGGTGTGTGCCGCCAGGAGTGCCACTCCCCCGCGGATCAAGTCGGTCACGATGCGGCCCTTCGGTGTGTCCGCCGCAACGGAATTCACTCCGCGCAGGAGCAGCGGGTGATGCACCAGGAGCAGGTCGGCTTCGACTTCCAACGCTTCCTGTGATGTCTCGAGAACCGCATCAACAGCCAGCAGGATGCGTTGGACAGGCGCATCCGGCTCTCCCGCAATGAGACCGACCGCGTCCCACGCTTCTGCGCGTTCCGGGGGCCACAGCGTCTCCACAGCTTCGCGCACGTCGGCGAGTGTCGTCATACTTCGATTGTACGAGGTGATCAGCACCATGAATTTCAGCTGTGATTCAGCGAATCTGCTTGGTCGACAGCGTAATGTGGGAAGGTGAGCAGAAGTACTGTCCGTGCCCTCGTAGAGCACCGGACCTTCCAGAACGTCATCATTGCGATCATCGTGCTCAACGCGATCATGATCGGCGTCCAAACGTATCGTCGCTTCGAGGGGCTGCCAGTCCTCGTCGCGCTCGACGTGATCGTACTTGCCATCTTCACGATCGAGATCCTGCTGCGCATGTACGCGCACGGCTGGAAGTTCTTTCGCGATGGCTGGAGCTGGTTCGACCTTCTCGTCGTCCTCGTCTCCTACATTCCCTCCGGTGGCGCATTCCAAGTGCTGCGTGTTTTACGTGTGCTCCGTGTCCTGCGTCTTCTGACATCCGTACCCACACTGCGCCGTGTCGTGGGGGCACTAATCACTGCGATCCCCGGTATCGCATCCATCGGAGCGCTGCTGGTGATCATCATGTATGTGTTCATCGTGGCCTGCACGATGCTCTTCGGCGCCCATTCACCGTATTTCGCCGACCTTGGCGCGTCGACGGTATCGCTGTTCATGCTCCTCGTCGGCGATGGATGGGGGTTGATCGTCCAGCCGCTCGGCGACACCGTTCCCTTCGCGTGGCCGTTCATGATCGTGTACGGCGTAGTGTCGACCTTCGTGATCCTCAACCTTTTCATTGCGGTCACCACCGAGGCGCTCCAGCAGCAGACGCACTCGGATCCCGAGCCTTCTCTTGTCGAGGCCCGCATCCTCGATGAGCTTCGACTCGTCCGCGAAGAGGTCGGCTCGCTGCGGCAGGAGGGTGAACGATGAAACTCCGAGATCGAGTCCGCACCCTTGTCGAAAGCCGCGGGTTCCAGGGCACGATCATCGCCGTCATCATCCTCAACGCGATTCTGATAGGTCTGCAAACCTACCCCTCGTTTGAGACATCGCCGCTGTTGCTGGCATTCGATGCCGTCATCCTCAGCATCTTCACGGCGGAGATCCTTCTGCGGCTGTATGCGTACGGGTGGCGGTTCTTCACGGGCGCTTGGAACTGGTTCGACTTCCTCATCGTGGTTGTCTCGTTCATTCCATCCGGAGGATCACTGCAAGTCCTGCGCGTCTTACGCGTACTGCGAGTGCTCCGGTTGCTCTCGTCTGTTCCCAGCCTTCGCAAGGTCGTGAACGCCCTCATCGCATCCATCCCCGGAATAGCGTCTATCGGTGCTCTTCTCGTGATCATCATGTACGTCTTCATCGTTGCCTGCACGATGCTCTTCGGGCCGTATTCGAGTGATTTCCGCGATCTCGGAGCATCGACGGTTTCGCTCTTCCGGCTGCTCCTCGGTGACGGATGGGGGCAGCTGATCGATCCCGTGCAGGAGCAACTCCCATGGGCGTGGACGTTCATGATGCTCTACGGAGTCATCTCGACGTTCGTGGTGCTCAATCTGTTCATAGCGGTAACGACGCAGGCACTGCAGCAGCAGAGCCAGGAGGAACCTGAACCTTCCAAGGTGGAACAACGAGTTCTCGACGAGCTGACGCTGCTGAGGAAAGAGATCGCTCGTACGCATTCGGATTTCCCAGAAGGGGACGCGGAGGGCAACTCCGAGCCCGCTCCAGCCCACGATCAGTGATCCTTCACGCGGCTCGCAGCTCTCGCACAGGGCAGAATGAACCCGCGAACGTACGCTGAGGAAACACTCATCTCGAGGGCAGGGAGACATCCGTGGCAGAGCAATCACTCCGCGAGGACCGACATCGTTCTGGCCGTGCATCTGGCGGCCGGCCGACGACGCGGACGACAGCCGCTCTACTGGCGCTGACGGGGCTTCTCGGGATGAGCGGCTGCGCGCTCGCAGGCATCGCGACGACGGACGTCTACAGCGATGACTTCCTTGCCGAACTCCGGGACACACTGCAGGCATCGGATCTCGTTCTGCACACCCAGGTGGAGCCGGAATTCTACGAGCGTGCCGAGAACATTCCGCCGCAGAACGCAGAGGTCGAACTCGCGCGGGACACCGAGATGCACGACCTCGAGCCGCTCCTGGTCGAACTGACCGTACTCGCGGATCAGCACGGGGAGGAGGTTCCGCGGCTCGATTTCACGCCGCTGCCCGTTCCCGCAGAGTCACTCACATTCTCTGGCAGCGTCGACGCAACTCAGGCCGAGGATTTGGTCGACTACCTCACGGACGGCAATTGGATGAGCCCGGTGGTTCACGTGCCGGAAGATGGCGAGCCGCGGCTCCGCGTCACCGCTTCCGTCGAATCATCCGAGCAGCTGCTGGATCTCGTCGAAATCACAACCGCTCCTCTACCGGCCACGATTCCTGCCGGAAGCGTCGTCCAGCGACTCACGATCGAGCATCCCCACATGGTGACGGGGGCGGACATCGCAGGCGGTCAGATGTCGGCCGAGTTCATGACAGCCCTGCTTGCAATGGATGCAACGGATGACGTGCTTCCAGAGGGGCTGCCGCTCCCCTCGATCGATGTCGGCTACGCCAGTTCTACGGACGGTTACATCCACCGACCATCCTTGTCCGTGCGCGTTGACGAATATGAGGGGCTCGAGCGCGACGAGATACGGCAGCGTGGTCGGGACGACGGGTACGGAGCGATGTGCGATGAACTCGCAGAAATCATCGCTCAGGTTCCAGAACTGCGGACGGGCCCTACTGATTGCAAGGTCAACAGCGTACGCCTCTGATCGGACCTCAGGCCGAATCGGGGCGAACCGTCACCGAACCGATCGAGGCCCCATCGGGGAGACGGACGGCTGAAGCGATGACGGACGCCACGTCTTCGGCGCGCAAATACTCTTCCGCGCGGTAGTGCCCGCCCTGGCGCTCGACGATCCGCTCCTGCATCTCGGTGTCGACCCTCCCGGGGTGAACGGAGACGACGCGCACGCGACCCGCTTCTTCCTCCCGTAGCGCGTCAGTGAACGCCGTGAGCGCGAACTTGGACGCGCAGTAGGCCCCGGCCCCCGCTCTCGAGGTCAGACCGGAGCCGGAGTTCACGGCCAGTACCATGCCGCGCCGCTCCCGCAACTGCGGGAGCAACGCTTTCGTCAACTCGACGACACTCACGACGTTGAGTTCGAACGCGCCGCGCCACTGCTCGGCAGTGCTCTCGAGAATCGTGCCCATCGCCTCGATACCCGCGGAGTGGATGACGACATCGAGTTCTCGCACTTCGCTGACGGCGCGCCGCAGGTCGGCGGTGTCCGTCAGATCACATATCCAGGGTTCGGCGGAGGGCAGCGAAGAGGCGACTTCTTCCGCAAGCTCGCGATCTCGACCTCCGACGAGCACGTGGTGATCGGCACCCAGCGCTGCGCAGGTCGCCCTGCCGATCCCTCTCGTTCCCCCTGTTATGAGTACGGTGGGTCGCTGCGATGTCATGTGTTCATCCTGGCAGACCTCGCGGTCGAGCGCCGCGCTCGCTCGCTGCAGTCTGGCCCGAGCAGCGTTCACTCGCTCTCGGGAAGTTCGCGCATTCGCCAGAACGGGCCGAGCACGACGAAGAGCGCGGCGAACAGCTGCCCTATCGCGCCGATCCACATCGTCGCGACTACTCCGAGACCGGCACCGAGGACGCCGGAGAGCAGCGCGGCGATCGGCATGACGCCCCACACGCAGAAGCGAACCGAAGCGTTCATGCGCCCCAGCAGCCTGCCGGGTGTGATCCGCTGCCGGAAGGTCACCTGCGTGATGTTGTAGAGCAGAATTGTAAAACTTGCGACGAACCCCTGCGCGACGAGCAACCAGAACGCGATCGCGGGGAACATTGCCGCAATCGGCAGCATGCAGGCGATGACGGAGAACGCGATCGCGCTGATCGGAATCGCGCGCGCCTCCCCTATCCAGCGAACGATCCACGGCGTGGCCATCGCTCCGACGAGGCCGCCGACCGCACCCAAGGAGAAGATGATCCCCATCGCCGCTGCCGTGAGGCCGAGCTCGCGCAGCAGGAACACCGGCAGCATCGTGAACGAAACGGTATTGAAGAAATTCGAAGTTGCTGTCGTTCCGACGATTCTGCGTAGGAACCGGTTGCCGAACACCCATGCCAGCCCCTCGCGAATCTCGATCAGCACCGGCGCACGATCTTCGGGGTCCCGTAGTCGTTCGTGATCGTGCGTGAGCATGAGCGCAATTGCGGAGACAAGGTAGGTACCCACCGTCGCGAGAATCGCGAGCGGGGCGGTGATCACCCCGATGAGCCAGCCGCCGACCGCCGGGCCACCGATGTTCGCGAGTTCGCGAGTGGATTCGAGCTTGCCGTTGGCCTCCGCGATCTGATCGCGGCGCACGAGCGAAGGAATGATGCTCTGATAGGAGACGTCGAAGAACACGGTGGCGACACCGACGATCAG
>NZ_CAMEFJ010000031.1 GCF_945915485.1 uncultured Agrococcus sp. | reverse complement strand
CTGACTGTAAATCAGCTGTCTACGACTTCGGGGGTTCGAATCCCTCACTCGCCACATTTTCGAAAGGGCTCCGCATCGCGAAGCCCTTTCGCGTGGCGGGTGAGGGATTCGCCCGGGAATCGATCCAGTGGATCGATTCCATGCAAGGCAGGGACCATCGATCCCCAACAATCGAAGCCGCCCGAGCACGTTGCGAGCCGGAGGGCGAGCAGATGCGGATGCCCGCAGGGCAGACGCGGAATCCCTCACTCGCCACCAATAGAAAACGCCCGCAGCTGCGGGCGTTTTGCGTTGGTGGCTCGTTCGTCCGTGCGGCCGAGACGGCAGCACGCGCTGGGGGCGCGTGCCAGCCCGAAAGGGCTGGCACTGTAGAGCGCCACCGCGCACTCGCACAGCTGGGTTATGCATTTGTTCGTGGCGGGTGAGGGATTCGCCCGGGAATCGATCCAGTGGATCGATTCCATGCAAGGCAGGGACCATCGATCCCCAACAATCGAAGCCGCCCGAGCACGTTGCGAGCCGGAAGGCGAGCAGATGCGGACGCCCGCAGGGCAGACGCGGAATCCCGAACGCAATCACGAACTCGCGACAGCCGAACGAAAACGTCCGCGCGACCGGAACACAGAAATGGCGCACATCACGCCAGCGTCACCGATTCCCCATCTGCCAGCACCTTCGACTCGGCGACACCCTCGGTTTGCAGCGACGCAGCGACGCTAGCGGCAACCTGCAATCCCGCATTGTTCAGCAACCCGTCGTGAATGCCCAGTACACGCGTCGGCCGAATGTCACGCACGTACCGAAGCAAATCGACGGCTCGCAACCACGGAGCATCGATCGGAGTCACGAGTGTTTTGAAAGCTCCCTGTACTACGGGGTGAGCGTCGCCTGTCACCAGTACTTCATCGGCGATCAGATAGGCACGGTTCATCGGCCCGGCAATCTCCGGGTGCACGTCTGCGTGTCTGTCACCGCTGACCGCAACATTGACTCCGTTTACGACGAACGACTGCCCCGAAACGGCCTCTCGCAGCAACGGATGCTCGACGCAACCGGCAACGACATCTGCAGGAGCCCAGACCGGGATGCCTCTTGCAAGAGCATCCTCGAGGACGGTAACCGCAAAGTGGTCGTAATGCCCGTGCGTGAAGAGAACAGCGTCTATGGCATCCAGATCAGGCGGCTGCACCAGCTCACCCGGGTCGATCAGCAGACGAGATCCGCCGTGCTCGATGATCACGCAAGCGTGATGCACTTTGTGCACGACGGTCGATGGTTCATCGTGAGACATAGATCGCTCCTTGTGATCTCAACAGAAGGGAGCCTACCGTGCAGCGCAAGCAAGTAGCCGCGATCAAACGGTCCGGCCCCGAGTAGCCCACGCCACCAATGCCCCGGCGACAATCACAAGAGCACCCAGCAGCAGTACACTGACGGGCACGAGGCCGTACGCGAGCGCTAACCCCCACAGCACGCCTCCCGCCCAGAGCCCTCCGTCGACGGCGAGATTCCAGACGACCGACGCGCGGCCCGCATCCATTCGCTGCATCGTCGTGTGCAAGGTGACGGTCTGGATGATTCCCGCTCCTGCCCCGACGAGAACGGCTGCGGAAAGAGCCGGAATCGTGCCGGCGAGCAGGACCCCTATCGTTCCGCCGGCGACGACAGCAATCGCCCCGATAAGAGTCGTCGCGCTCGCAGGAATCCTGCCATCGAGCTCTCCCCCGAGCCAGCGCCCCACCGCGTTCGCCGCCTGCACACCGAACAGCAGCAACGCGGGATTGACCGACGCGGCAGCGAGGGCGGGCAGGCTCGTGAGGCCGTGCGAAAGCATCACAACGCCGAGCAGCAGGAACACCAGGACCGCCCACGGAACGCCGGCGGTGACTGCGTGCAAGCGACCCGAGATGAGTCGCTCACAGCCTTCAACGCGTTCGCGGGCATCCGCAGCCGTTGCCGGCACCGGCTCCGGTTTGCGTTCGACCCCTATCGGCACGCCAAAGGCAAGCGATGCTCCCACAACACCGGCGATCAACGCGCAGATGCCAAAAGCAGTGGGCGAGAACGCAACGGCAAGTTGCACACCGGCCGGCGCTCCTACCGCTGCAGCCGCCATCGTGATCAGACCGTACAGGCCCAAAGCTCGGCCCAGCGACTCCGGCGGCACTAAGAGTGCGACGCCCTGTGCTCCCGTGACGACCAAGATGCCGAATCCCGCTCCTCCCGCGACGGCTCCGGCAAGCAGCGCAAAGAGTTCGCTTGATAGGGCAGTCGCGAGCGCGCCGGCACCGAGCAGGCTCACGGAAGCCCCGAGCACGACGCGCAGTGTGAATTTGCGGACGAGCACTGGGGCGAATACCTGGACTCCCATCACGAACGCCATCATGGTGCCAAGGAAGAGGCTGCTCAGCTCAGGCGACCCGGGCCGAGTCACGGGCAGGAACGAATACAGCGAGAAGAAGATCGCGATGCCCAGCGCGACAGTAGCCGTAAGCGCAGCGACCGGGCCCCGCGCGGTTGCCCCCGCACGCGCCGCCCGTGAAGTGGAGTGACGCTGCTGCATGAGCACAGCCTAGGTTGTTTCCCGGACTTTGGCAGTGCTCGCAAGATGCGCTCAACTCAGCCGTGCCCGACTGCTTGGTTTCTAGACAAATCTGCTCAAGTGCTTGTTTTTTCGGGCTCTACACGAGAAAACAAGCAACTCGGCACCGCAGCGGTCGAGACGACGGCCAGTGTCAGCCTTGGAGTCGATGCTCGAGGCCGAGCTTCACGGTCGGCCACTCGCCGGGCAGAATCGAGTACACCACGGTGTCGCGCATCTGGCCCCCGGTCATGATCTCGTGGTTGCGCAGCACGCCATCGAGCTTTGCTCCGAGCTTCTCGATGCCGGCCCGAGACTGGCGGTTGTGCCAGTGGGTACGAAACTCCACCGCGATGCAGTCGAGTTCTTCGAAAGCACGCGTCAGCAGAAGAAGTTTTGTGGCCGGATTGATCCGCGTGCCGTGCGTCGAAGCGGCGAGCCAGGTCGAACCGATTTCGACACGGCGGTTCAGTGCATTGATGTTCATGAACGTGGTCTGTCCGACAATGCGGCCGGATGCGCTATCCACGATCGTCCAGGGCGCCATCGTTTCCTTCGACTGCAGCGAGAGACGACGCTCGATGTCTGCCTCGACCTTCTCGGGCCTGGGCGGGAACGTGTACCAGGCCTTCCACAGTTCACCGTCACGCACAGCATCCCGCAGCCCATCCGCGTGCTCCATCGTCAAAGGCTCCAGGCGCACGACATCGTTCTGCAGGAGCGGGTTGTCATGAAAGCTCATGACTTCATCGTAAACACGACGGCGACGCACGAACTACGGACGAATCGACCAAATGTCACGAAGCGCTGATCGGCTCGTCAGTTTTTCGCCTCCGATCAGTGTTTCGTACCCTCATCACACCGCTTCTCGCACCCTGCCTCGCCACCGGAAGGAACTCGGGGTTCGATGGATCCCCGATCTCAAGCGAGCAGCCGGGTCATCCGATCATCTTTGAAGTTTCAGCAACGGCGAGTCGGCCGACGGCTAGCATAGGCTCATGGCAGTTTCATCATTCGACATCGTCAGCAAGGTCGACCGAATGGAGGCCGACAACGCGGTCAACCAGGCCCGCAAGGAGGTCGATCAGCGGTACGACTTCAAGGGCATCGGCGCCGACGTCTCATGGCAGGGCGAGCAGGTGCTCCTCAAAGCCAGCACGGAAGAACGCGTGCGCGCGGTGCTCGACGTCGTGCAGTCGAAGTTCATCAAGCGCGGCATCGATCTGAAGATGCTGGACATCGGCGACCCGTATCCCAGCGGTAAGGAGTTCCGGGTCGAAATCGGGCTGAAGAACGGCATCTCGAGCGAGAACGCCAAGAAGATCGCAAAGGTGATTCGCGAAGACGCTCCGAAGTCGGTCAAGAGTCAGATTCAAGGCGACGAGCTGCGTGTGCAGTCGAAGAGCCGCGACGACCTGCAGCTGACGATTCGCCTGCTCAAGGGCGAAGACTTCGAGATCGATCTGCAGTTCATCAACTTCCGCTAACGGGCCGCAAGAGCGACACAGTGGACTTTCTGCCCCTCGCGCTGACGGGAAGCAGCGTCTTGGGCGCGATCATCCTGACGGCCGACGTCATCCTGCGTGTCGTCGCGCTTGTGGTCATCCCGTACAACCGACGACCTGCCGCCGCCGTCGCGTGGCTGTTGCTCATCATGATCAACCCGTTCATCGGCTGGATCATCTTCAGCGTGCTCGGGAACACACGCCTGCCGAAGCGACGCCGCAACAAAATGCGACAGATTCGTCAGCTCGTGGCCCAGCGCGTCGGCGACGTCGAAGACGCTGCGGACGCGAACCGCACTGCGAAATGGCTGCCCGGCATCATCAGCATGAACCGACGGTTGACCGCCATGCCCCACGTCGCGGGCAACGAGATCACCGTCATCAACGAATTCGAAGACCAGATCGACGCCATGGTGCGCGCGATCGACGGCTCGAAGCATCGTGTCCACGTGCAGTTCTATCTGCTCGTCGAGTCGACCAGGACGCGCCGTTTCTTCGATGCGCTCGCCAGGGCGAAGGAACGCGGAGTGCAGGTACGCGTACTCATCGACCACGTGACAGCGGTTCGGTACCCGCGCCGCAAAGAGACGGAGGCCAGGCTCGCCGCCATGGGAGCCCAGCTGCTCTACATGATGCCGCTTCGCCCGTGGCGCGGCCAGTGGCAGCGTATGGACCTTCGGAATCACAGGAAGCTCCTCGTCATCGACGGCAGGGTGGGTTTCGTCGGCTCGCTGAACCTGATCGACCCCTCGTACCTGTGGAAGAAGAACATTCGCCGCGGACTCGTATGGCGTGATCTCTGGGTCGAAGTGCGCGGGCCGCTCGTCACGGAGCTGGATGCGCTCTTCATGTCCGACTGGTGGGTCGAGTCCGACGAACTGCTGGACGTGCTGGAGAACTCGGAGCAGCCGGGCCCGATAGAAGCCTCCCTGATCCCGAGCGGCCCCGGATTCTCCGGCGAGGTGAATCTGCGCGTCTTCTCCGAACTCGTGCACGCCGCGAAGGAGCGGCTCATCATCGTCAGCCCCTACTTCGTGCCCGACGACGCCATGAGTTACGCGATCACGTCGGCCGCGATGCGAGGCGTGCGCGTCGAACTCTACGCGAGCGCGATCGGCGACCAGTTCTGGACGTTCCACGCCCAGCGCTCGTACTACGAGGCGCTACTGCGGGCAGGTGTGAAGATCTACCTGTACTCGGAGCCGACCGTACTGCACACGAAGTACATGATCTTCGACGACCACGCGACCATCATCGGTTCGTCGAACATCGATATGCGTTCGTTTCTGCTCAACTTCGAGGTCTCCATTCTCACCGAGGGCCCCGAAATGGTGCACGAACTCAATCGCGTGACTGATCAGTACCGCCGGTCGTCCCAGCTGCTCACACTGGACGCCTGGCTTGCGCGGCCCGCAATAACGCGCGTCTTCGACAACGTTGCGCGACTGACAAGCGCGCTGCAGTAACCGGCCCGGAAGGAGAAGACATGACACGTTGGTTGGTTACGGGAGGCGCAGGCTACATCGGTGCGCACGTCGCCGAGGCACTGCTCGAGTCCGGTCGCGACGTGACCGTCATCGACAACTTCGCGAGCGGCCACGACGCCTTCGTGCCGGAGGGTACGAGGCTTGTGCGGGCATCCGTACTCGACGAGCGTGCCGTCGCGGATGCGCTCTCGGAAACCGACGGGGTCATCCATCTGGCCGGCTTCAAGTACGCGGGCGAATCGGTCAAGCGCCCCCTGCATACGTACACGCAGAACGTCACCGGCACCGTGACGCTGCTGGAGGGGATGCGCGACGCCGGCGTCGAGAACATCGTCTTCTCGTCGAGCGCCGGAGTGTACGGGACACCCGATGTCGATCGGGTCACGGAGGCGACAGCACCCGCACCGGAGTCGCCATATGGCGAGAGCAAGCTGATCGGCGAGTGGCTGCTCTGGAACGAGCTGCGCAGAGCCGAACTGCACGGCGAAACGTTCCGGCCGGTCGCGCTGCGCTACTTCAACGTCATCGGCTCCGCGACGGGTCGCATTCGCGATACGAGCCCCCACAATCTCGTGCCGAAAGTGCTGACCATGCTCGCCGAGGGCCGTGCACCCGTGATCAACGGCGGTGACTATCCGACGCCGGACGGCACGAACGTGCGCGATTACGTGCACGTGCAGGATGTCGCACTCGCGCACGTCGCCGCAGCTGCTCGACTCGAATCGGATGAGCCCGTCGAGCGCATCTACAACCTCGGCTCGGGAACCGGCTCGTCTACGCGGGAGGTCATGGAGGCGATCCTGGCAGCGGCAGCACCCGGCACGGCAGCGGAGCTGGGCCCTCGTCGACCGGGCGATCCCGCATCCATCGTCGCCGACGGCACCCTCGCCGCCCGCGACCTGGACTGGCGGATGCGGCACTCACTGCAGGATGTCATCCGCTCGGCCGTCGAAGCCGCCAAAGCACAGTAGGGCCCACCGTGCACGCGCCCCGCACGCTTCGTCAACTTCTCGGTCGCTGGGCGACGACACGCCGCAAAAGCGCTCTCTCAGCGCCAGGAGACCGAGAAGTTTGCGCTGCCGAGGAGTGCCTGCCCCCTGAGCAGCATTCGCCCTGAGCAACATTCGCCCTGAGCAGCAAGCACCCTGAGCAGCAGAACCCCTGAGCATATTAGAGAGTCGGGCGACTGCCCGGCCGTCGGTTCGTGCAAACTTCTCGGTGCTTTTGCGTCAACACGCCGGCGCACGTACGGCGAGTCGTCCGAAATGCACCGAGAAGTTGCCACGGATTCGAATGAATGCCGCACGGCCGAGCGAGCGCGGAATCTGCAGGGCGGAGCTACTTGCCGCGGGAGACCTGAATCATCTCCTCACGTGGCACGACCTTGATGCGCTCGCGGCCCTGCAGGTTGCCGAGCGAACGCTCGTGCTCATCCAGCCGGATCCAGCCTTCGACATCGGTGTACTCGATACCGCGCTCATCCAGGAGCTCGATGATCGCGTCTTCGTGCGGGTGCTCGGGCGTCCACCAGGTGTCCTCATCGGCGAGGAGGTTTTCGATCGTCTCCTTCGCATCGGACTTCGTGTGGCCTATGAGCCCAACGGGACCGCGCTTGATCCAGCCCGTCGCGTAGAGTCCGCGAACCCGTTCGCCCCTGTCGACGACGCGGCCTCCCTCATTCGGGATGACGCCGTGCACCTCGTCGAACGGCACCTGCTCCAGCGGCGAAGAGTAGTAGCCGACGGCACGATACACCGCCTGCATGGGCAGATCGCGGAACTCTCCCGTCCCTTCGATGCCGCCGTCCTCCGTGGGGCGCGTGCGCTCGATGCGCAACGACTCAACCCTGCCATCACCTCTGATCTCCGCGGGGCGCGACCAGAAGTGCAAGTGCAACCGCCTCGTCGCCTCACCGGTTTCGCGTTCGCGCCACTGGTTCAGAACGCGCGAGATCACGAGGATCTGCTTATTCTTCTTCTGTTCTTCTTCGCTGGGGTCGACGTCGAAGTCTTCGTCGTACAGGATCATGTCGACGTTGTTCAGCTGGCCGAGTTCGCGCAGTTCGAGCGGCGTGAACTTCACACCGAGCGGGCCGCGGCGGCCGAACACGTGCACATCGGTGACCGGTGATGCCTCAAGCCCCGTGAGCACGTTATCGGGCACTTCGGTCGGTCGAAGATCCTCGGGGTGCTTCGCGAGCACGCGCGCGACGTCGAGCGCAACGTTGCCGTTACCGAGCACCGCGACCTGCTGCGCTTCGAGCGGCCACTCGCGGGAGACGTCCGGATGTCCGTCGTACCAGGAAACGAAATCGGCTGCTCCGAAGCTGCCTTCCAAGTCGACCCCTTCGATCTGCAGCGGCGCATCCTTCGTGGCCCCTGTCGCGAAGATGACGGCGTGATACCGCTGCTTCAGATCCTCCAGCGTGATGTCGGTACCGAAACGCACATTGCCGAACAGCCTGACGACACCGGCCTCGAGCACCTCGCGCAGCGCATTGATAATCGCTTTGATGCGGGGATGATCGGGAGCGACACCGTAGCGAACGAGTCCGTAGGGTGCCGGGAGCGCCTCGAACAGATCGATGCGCACATCCCGATCGGTCGCCTTCTTGAGGATGTCAGCTGCGTAGATGCCTGCGGGCCCTGCGCCGACCACTGCGATTCGGATAGGGGTCACGGGTTCCTCTCGTTACGTTCGACGGTCGACGACGCTGCGCGCGAACTCCTCCAGCCCGCGCCGCACGGGGCCTCGCGGAAGACCGTTCAACGCCTCCAGCCCGCGGGCTTGCCACTCGAGCGCAACCCGTCGTGTTTCCGCGGTAACGCTGTGCTCTTCGAGTTCAGCGACCGCATCGGTAAAGTCATCGCCCTCGCCGTGCGAGAGCTTGTCGCGCAGGCTGACCGACGCAGTATCGTCCATCCCGTCGAGCAGGAGAGTCGGCATCGTCGGCACGCCGGCACGCACGTCCGTTCCGGCCGGTTTGCCAGTGTTCGGGTCGTTCGACAGATCGATAACGTCGTCGACGAGCTGGAATGCGACACCGATCGCCTCTCCGAACTCGCGCATCGGCTGCCGGTACTTCTGATCCGCCCCCGAAACGATGATGCCGAGTTCGGCCGCGGCAGCGATGAGCGAACCGGTCTTGTCGGCGAGCACACGCAGGTAGTGTTCGACGGGGTCGGCATCGCGTGGCCCGAGCGTTTCATAGAGCTGACCGAGGCACAACCGTTCGAACGTGCGGGCCTGCAGATCCGCAACGTCCTCCCCGAGGGGCGCGGTGAGGGATGCCGCTCGCGAGAACAGCAAGTCGCCCGCGAGAATCGCAATCGAGTTTCCCCACACCGTGTGCGTCGACGGCACACCGCGACGGACATCCGCCTCGTCCATGACGTCGTCGTGATACAGGCTCGCCAGATGCGTGATCTCGACGACCGCGGCCGCGTCGATCACGTGATCGGTCGACCCCTCGCCCAGCTGCGCCGCCAGGAGCAACAGCATGGGGCGTACGCGCTTGCCCCCGGCCTCCTTCAGGTAGCGGGCAACGGAATCTGCGACCGGATCGGTAAAGCGCAGTACCTCGGCGAGTCGAACCTCGACTTGTTCGAGCCCCTGTTCGAGTCGATCGAGGGCAGCACGTTCGCGGGGAAGAGCGAATCGATCTCGGGAGAGGCCGAAGGCTGATGCGATTGTCGTCATTCGTCGGTGCCACGCGCTTTCAGGACGGACGGCATGCTGAGTTCTGGCGAGCGAGGCTTGTGTCCGCGGTGCAGCGCGACGACGCCCATACTCAGATTGCGGTGTGCGACTCGCGTGAACCCGGCCGTACGCAGCCACAGGCTCAGCGTCTGCTGGTCGGGCCAGCTCCGGATCGAGTCGACGAGGTACTTGTAGGATTCCGGGTTCGACGACATGAGTTTCGCCATACCGGGGATCGCGAGCTTCATGTAGGTGTCGTAGCCACGGCGCACAAACTTGACGGGAGGGCGCGAGAACTCGCACACGACGACGCGGCCCCCCGGCTTCAAGACACGGTAGAACTCTGCGAGCGCGGCCTTCGGCTGCTGCACGTTGCGCAGGCCGAAGGTGATCGTGACCGCATCGAACGTGCCGTCCTCGAACGGCAGCTTCTCGGCCGAACCGTGCACGAACTCGAGGTTCGGGTGTCGTTTGCGACCCTCTTCGATCATGCCTTCCGAGAGGTCGAGGCAGGTGACGAGTGCACCCTGCTTCGCCATAGGGGCGGCACTGGCTCCCGTTCCCGCTGCGACATCCAGGATTCGCTCACCCGTTTTCGGGTCGACCGCACGCGTCATCTGCACACGCCACAGCTGCGCCTGACCGAAAGTCATGAGGGTGTTCATGAAGTCATAGCGTTTCGCCGTGTCGTCGAACATTTGAGCAACGTCTTCCGGTTGCTTCTCCTGGTCAGCGGCACTCACGCTCTCCAGTCTAGCCCTCAGTGAACCGGGGTCTGTGAAGTACTCAGAGGATCCGTCCCGGGGATGATTTACACTGTTGCGTCTGCGCGAAGCGGGGGTCAATGCGCGGTACGTGCGACCCGACTCTGCATGGGGATCCAGATGCATTGACGAGCCATCAACCGCGGCGTCAAGCACTGTCTGCGGTCAAGCGCGGAGCGGTGACGAGCATACGGGTCTCCTGTCGAGAGCGCGCTTCTAGCTGCACTGAAAAACGGCGCTGTGCTCGAAAGTCGGCAAAAATCGCAGTGTCTCAGCACACAGTGCGAACAACGCCGCGGCTCGCAACAGTCCGCAAAGGGCGCGCCAAGCTGCGTGCATCCACCGACCGCGGGCCGACCCGTTGCCCTACACTCTTAGAGCGTGACTCTCACCGCTCACCTCACCGCTCGGACAGAGCAATTCGACGGTGGCCCGCCCCTTACCTACGCCGCCCCGTCGTCTCCGACCGTGTTTCTGCGCGGCGACGAGGGCATCGTCGGAATAGGCGAAACGCTGCGCCTCACGTTCACGGGCGACGACCGGTTCCGAGAAGCGGCCGATGCGTGGGATGCCCTGTGCGGTGCTGCGACCGTGCACGACCCCGTGGGTCTGCCCGGAACAGGCGTCGTGGCGTTCGGCACGTTCGCATTCGACGCGACGTCGCGCAGCGAGAGCGTGCTGATCATTCCCCAGATCGTCCTCGGCGAAGCGCAGGGGCAGCGGTGGATGACGCGCATCACCCTCGACGTCGAAGACTCCAGCTCGCCCGCGGCCGACCTGCTTCGCCCATCCGAGATTGAAGAGACACGAGTCGAACTGCAGCGTGGCCGTATTTCACCAGCCGCCTACGAGGGTGAAGTCGCCGCCGCACTGCAGGAGATTCGCTCCGGTGCCGTAACGAAGCTGGTTGTTGCACGCGACCTCGTTGGCCAATTGCCGGCGAACGCAGACCTGCGCAGCGTCGTACGAGAACTGCGCCGCCGCTATCCGACCGCCATGACCTATTCGGTCGACGGGATGCTCGGCGCATCCCCTGAGACACTCGTGCGTGCGCGAGACGGACGGTTCTGGATGCGAGTGCTCGCCGGCACTGCCCCTCGCGGTGCCACGGGAGCGCTGGATGCCGAAGCCGCGGACGCACTCGCGAACAGCAGGAAGAACGTCGACGAGCACGCATTCGCGGTCGACAGCGCGCTCGCATCGTTGCGTGAGCTCGGGCTCACGGCTACTGCGGGGGAGGCCTTCACGCTCCAGCTGCCGAACCTGTGGCACATCGCAACGGACATCGAAGGGGTGCTCGGCGAGCAGTCGACGTTGCGGATGCTCGAGGAGATTCACCCGACGGCAGCGGTCGGCGGAACACCGACCGTCGCGGCCATGGAGCTCATTCGCAAGGTCGAGGGGCTCGACCGTGGCCGTTACGCGGCGCCCGTCGGCTGGGTCGATTCGCAGGGCAACGCCACGTGGGCGATCGCGCTACGCGGCGCGGAGGTCGCCGCGAGCGGTGCGATCCGGGCCTTCGCGGGCGCCGGCATCGTTACCGGAAGCGACTCCCGCGCTGAACTGCGCGAGACGGACATCAAGTTCAGGCCCATTCGCGACGCCTTCGCGGACCCGCTGCCGCCCGAAATCCCGTCCTGACCATCCCAGGGTGCGAAAAACTTCGAAGAAAGACCATCACATACCGAAGTTTTTCGAATCCTGCAGGGGTAGGGTGCGAAAAACTTCGAAGAAAGACCGTCACGCTTCGAAGTTTTTCGACACCGAGGGGTGTCGAAGCCGACATTGACAGTTCTCGGCATCGGAGACATCGGCGACATCGGTGACGGCAGTGACGACGGAAGCACGTGCACCAGGCGCGGAGCTCAGTCGTCGAGTTCAACTTCGACGATGCACGTTGACGAATCCGTCAGCGCACGCTCAAGCCCGGCGCGGTCGCGCACACGCACGTACGCCCATCCGTAGGCCGCGGCGAGCCGCTCGAACGACACGGTGTGCGGCGTACGTTGCACGCGCGTGAAGTCGTCAGGGTCGGCGCTCTGAGCGACTTCGAGATCATCGAAGATCGTACCCCCGCGGTCGTTGCCGATCACGATCTGGATGCGCGGTCTCACCTCACCGGGCGCCACGAGCAGACCTCCGACATCGTGCAGCGCCGTTATGTCGCCGATGAGGACGCGGGTCACGCCGCCCCGTTGCTCGCGGTCCAGCGCCGTTGCGATGCCCCGTGCTGTTGATACGGTGCCGTCGATACCGGCGAGCCCGCGGTTCGAATGCACCGTGATCGCCTTGCCCGCGACCGTGCGGTCGAGCACTCGAATGAGCCGCGAGGCCCCCAGCACGAGCCGGTCGTGCGGCCAGGTGTGCTCCCAGACGCTGCGCACAAGCGCGGCCCTGTCGACGCTTCTTCGTGCCTGCCGCAAGCCTTCTTTCGCGAGCTCTCGTCGGTTGAGACCTTCGATCGAAAGCGGCTCGGCATCCGACTCCCGCAGCACGCGGTCTGCGATGACCCACTCACCCAGCCACGAGCGGTCGGTTTCGTCTTCTGCAGCCGCGAGCCGGCCGAACAGCGCTTCACCCGGGACGTTATCCCCGTGTCGTGCGGCGACGAGCACCTCGACGTCGGAGCGCGCGAGCAGGCGCGTCACAGCACGATCAAGGGTCGGATGCCCGAATACGATCACGCGTCGCACACGGTCGGCCAGCGGGGTGTCGAGCAGCCGGACGCTGACGCACTCGCGCCCGTGACGTGCACCGCTGGAGGGCTCGGCGATCAGCGGCACCTGCAACCGGTGCGCCAAGTCGTTAGGGCTCTGGTCGCGACCCGCGTCGGCGCCGGCAACGATCACAGTGCAGTCGGCCGCATGCACGGGAATCTCGGCGCGCTCTTTCGGAGGCCGAGATGATTCCGGTGGAATCGGCGCCAGCGGGTCGCCTCCCGAGAGGGGCTCCCGCAATCGCACATTGCACTGCACCGGCCCCGCTGCGGTGCCGACGCCGCCGAGCGCCGCTGCGACAGCAGACCCCGCATCCTCTTCCGGGCTCACCAACGCGTCGGCCTCGACAACGCTCTGCATTCGCAGAGCAGCACCGAACAGTGTGGTCTGATCGGTTGTCTGGTTGGCGCGGGTGCCCTGCAGCTCAGCCGGCCGGTCGGCCGTCAGCAGCAGCAGCGGCACGTCGCTGTGATGCGCTTCCAGCACTCCCGGGTGCAGATTCGCGACCGCGGTGCCGCTGGTCACAATAACCGCGGCGGGGATGCCCGTCTCACGAGCGAGCCCCAGCGCAAAAAACCCGGCAGAGCGTTCGTCGATTCGTACGTGCAGTTCCGCGTTGCCGGCTCGCGACTGCGCTGCGGCCGCGAGCGCGAGCGCTTGCGATCGAGATCCGGGGCAAACGACGAAGTCGGTCACACCCTCCCCTATGAGCGCCGCGATGAGCCGCGCCGCGTACGCGCCGGCACCGAGGTTACTGCGCTCAAGAGTCAAGGGCTGTCACCTTCCGGTTCGATGCCTGCGCGCCGCGCCTCCGTAGGGCAGTCGGAGCTGTTTCGTTACGTTCATTATCGGATACGGTCTGCCCTGCTCGGTTCCGATGTGCCTTTTCTCGGTCTCTATCGCGGGCCGACGTAATTCGCTTGGCTGCTCGTATTGACCGGGAAATGGCACGGGCAAGACCTCAGGTGCACGGAAATGTGGGTATGGCCCCCTACATGAACCTCCCGCGCCCTCGTTCGTGCACTTCGACGCTCTGCCGCAAGAGCTCCGCGACAGTGCCACGGCGCGCACCGAAGCTCGTGCATCGCAGCGCGTTACGCACCGGGACGTTCCCCTTTACCCGTTGCATCGCTCGTGCCGTTGCCGTTGTTGGATTCGGAATCGTCGTGCTCTTCCTCGGCTTCGTCGGATTCCTGCGCTTCGCGCTCTGCGGCCTCTTGAGCCTCTTCGGCCTCGAGTGCCTCGAGCTGCTCCTCGATCTCGCGGATACGACGGTCGGCTTCCTCGTCGCTGATGCGCGACTCGCTTTCACTCGGCTCATCGTCTTTCGCGACGACGGTGCCCATGCTTCTGGGGCCCTTGCCGATGAGCACCCATGCGAGCGGGCCGAAGATCGGAATAACCACGATGATGACGATCCACAGGACCCGGTTCAGGCGACGAATGCGCGCGTCTTCTGTCACCGTCAGGTCGATCAACGAATAGATCAACAACACGACGGCGATCAGGATTCCTGCCAGTATCGCTCTCGCCATACATACAAGCGTAACGGCACCGTAGACTCGATGCTTGTGACGGTCTTCCTGAAGTACGCCGCAATCAGGCTCTCGCTGTTCGCCATCCCGTTCCTCGTCATGGTGTTCGTGGGGTGGCATCCGCTGCTGGCGGGCGGTCTCTCGCTCATTTTCGCAGCGCTCGCGAGCTACATTTTCCTGCGCAAGCAGAAGGCAGAAGTGTCGGAAGCGCTGACGGAACGAGCCGAACGCCGCAAGCGGGAGAAGGACGCTGCGGCCGCTGCGAAAGAGCGCGACGAGAATGTAGAGGATGCAATCCTCGACGAGCAGGCGCCAGAACAGGATGCACGCCCCGAGTCCGACGAGCGCGCCGACTCGACAGCCGCCGACGACGACGGCGCGGCATCGGCCGACGAACCCGGCATCGGGGCCGACGATGCTTCCCCCGTCAATGCTCACGATGACGAGGCACACCCCGAAGAAGACCCTCAAACTGCAGAGGCGTTGCCAGACGAAGACCCTCAGACTGACCGGACGACAGCGGCTGAGATCGCTGAAGTCGATGAAACGTCAACAGGCGAGAGCACTCACGTTGATGAGAAGTCAACGACAGGACTCGACGATGCGGATGCGCAAGACGACGAGCCCGACGCGGGCGGGCATCCCAAACTCGACTGAGCTCTGCAAACTTCACCGGACGGGCGGGTGGCTGCGCGTCGCGGGCGGCGGTTAGACGTGGGGGTTGAAGAACCCGACGATGCCGCCCCAGAACGCGACACCGACGCCGACACCCAGTAGCAGGTTGGTGATGCCGGTCAACGTCAAGGCGAGGATGAAGTCGCGGGGTGTGCTCCCCATTGCGACGATGAGCACGGCGGGTAGGGCAATCAGCATGAGCAACAGCACCCAGGGCCCGTACATCAGCGCGAAGGCGTAGATCGCGACGAGTGAGAAGGGCGCCAGCATGAGCAACCCGTAGAGCACCTTGGAAACGGTCGGCCCGAGCAGCGTCGCGAGCGTTCGCTTCCCGGCCGCACGATCGGTTTCTATGTCGCGGATGTTGTTGACCAGCATGGCCGCGGCAGCAAGCAATCCGAGTGCGACGCCGATGAGGACGGCGTCCTCCAGAATCTCGCCGCTCATCGCGTACACGGTGCCGACGACGGCGACGGGGCCGAAGAAGATGCCGCTGACGAGTTCGCCGAGCGCCATGTAACCGTAGGGCCGTTTGCCGCCCGTATAGAACCACGCGGCCAGGATCGCGACGGCACCGACCGCGAGCAGCCACCACTGCTGCCCGAGCAGGACGGCCGCGATGCCGGCAGCTCCCCCGGTTGCCAGAAAACCGAGAGCGACGTTGCGCACCGTTTTCGGAGCAGCTTTGCCAGAGCCCGTCAGGCGCCCCGGCCCGACTCGGCGGGCATCCGTGCCGCGCACGCCGTCCGAGAAGTCGTTCGCGAAGTTCACGCCGATCTGCATGAACAGTGCCAGCAAGAGACAGAGCACCGCGATCGGCCAGTTGAAGATGCCGTTGAAGACGGCGATGCCGCTCGCTGCGGCAACGGGTCCGATCGCCATGCCCAGCGTCCTTGGACGGGCCCCCTTCACCCAATCCCCTGCCGTGGCAGGGCGCAGTTCAGGAGTTACTGCGGTTTTCCGTTTCGCCGGATTTCCGCTGCGTTTCGCTTGTTCCCGCCGCGTCGTGCGGCGCCTGGCCCGATCGTTCATCGCATCCAGCGTAGAGGGTTCTCGCGTTCGAGCCGCCGCACGGGTCGCACCAGCGGTTCAGCCGAAGAGTCTGCGGCGCGTCGACTTCTGCGCGGTTCTGCTCGCGACGAGACGCTTGAGTTTACGACGGTCGGGCTTGCCGGAGTGCGTCGTCGGGATGGCCGAGACCGTCACGACATGGTTCGGCCTGGCGGGTTTCCCGAGCGCGTTGCCGACGGCAGAGCGGATTTCAGCGAGCGACGGCCTGGACGTCGTCACGACAACGGGAACCTCTCCCCACTTCGGGTCGGGGCCCGCAACGACGACGGCATCGGCCGCGAACACCTGCACGACGTGTTCGACAGCAGCGAGTGAGACGTTCATGCCGCCGGAGACGATCACGTCGTCAATGCGCCCCGAAACCTGCAGTTGGCCGCCGATCAGTGCTCCCGCGTCGCCCGTGCGATACCAGCGTGTGCCGCCGGCGTCGTGGTAGAAGCGTCGCTCGGTCAGTTCCGGCTCCTCGTGATAGCCGTCGGCGAGCGTCGGCCCGGAAATCTCGATCTGATCGGTTATGCGGATCTTCATGTCACCGATCGGCCTGCCGTCCCACACGCAGCCGCCGCAGGTCTCCGTCGCCCCGTAGGTGCGGGTGACCCGCCAACCGAGCATGGATGCCTTCTCGATCAGCCCCGCGGGTGCGCGCTGGCCGCCGAGCAGGATGCGATCCAGGCGGCGGATCGGCGCGATGAAGGACCGCTCGATTTCGGCCGCGTCGACGAGCCGCGCCAGCTGCGCCGGCACGAGCGAGGTGTATCTGCGGTCGTGCTCGAGTGTCTCCACCGCCTCCACGAAAGCTTCCGCCGTGAAGGATCCGGACGTGCGTACGAGCGGTGCACCAGAGGTCTCGTTGCGCCAGATCACGTTCTTCGCGGCGACGAACGCCTCCGGCAGCGACAGTACCCACTGGCCGGGGCCCCCGAGACGTTCGTTCGCGGCCTCGGTGGCTGCGCGAACCGCCCCTTCCGACAGCACGACGCTCTTCGGGGCACCCGAGGACCCGGAGGTCTCGAGAATATAGTTCATAGTCGCCGCTCCATCAGAACCGCCATGGGTAAGGAGACCAGTCGGGGTCGCGCTTCTGCAGAAACGCATCGCGCCCCTCCACGGCCTCATCGGTGCCGTACGCCAGCCTTGTCGCCTCACCTGCGAACAGTTGCTGACCGACAAGGCCGTCGTCTACTGCATTGAACGCATACTTCAGCATACGGATAGCGGTCGGGCTCTTGGTAAGAATCTCTTCCGCCCATTCGATCGCGGTCGGCTCCAGCGCTTCGTGCGGAACGGCGGCGTTGATCGCACCGTGACGCTCAGCGCGTTCTGCCGAGTACTCCCTCGCCAGGAAGAAGACCTCGCGCGCGAATTTCTGCCCCGTCTGCCTGGCCATGTACGCACTGCCGTACCCGGCGTCGAACGAGCCGACGTCGGCGTCGGTCTGCTTGAACTTCCCGTGCTCGATGCTCGCGATCGTCAGGTCGCAGACCACGTGCAGCGAGTGGCCGCCGCCTGCAGCCCATCCCGGCACGACGGCGATGACCACTTTCGGCATGAACCTGATCAAGCGCTGCACCTCGAGGATATGCAACCTGCCGGCCCTTGCAGCGTCGACCGGATCGGCATCCGACGTGCCCTCCTGGTACTTGTAGCCATCGCGGCCGCGGATGCGCTGATCGCCTCCCGAGCAGAACGCCCAGCCGCCGTCCTTGGGGCTCGGGCCGTTGCCCGTCAACAGCACGACGCCGACGCGCGGGTCGATTCTCGCGTCTTCCAGCGCCGTGTAGAGCTCATCGACGGTGTGCGGCCTGAACGCGTTGCGCACCTCTGGGCGGTCGAAAGCGATGCGGGCGATGCGGCCGTCCAGCGACCTGTGCGCGGTGATATCGCTGAATCGGTCGGAGCCCTCGGCGGGCCGCCACACGGTCGGGTCGAATAGCGCGGAAACAGTCACTGCATCAGGATACCGATGCGGGCATTACAGCAGGATCATCTCCACGATTGCCATAGGGCCGACCGGGTTGGAGATCACGAGCGTACCCGCAGCGATGATGGCCATCCACCTGTTGAAACTCCCCCGCTTCACGAAGCACATGATGATGCCCGCGAGTACCAGCAACGAGAGAATTCCCCAGAACGGCAGTAGCCCGTAGAACGCACCGATGCTGCCGAAGATCACCTGGAACATCCCGACCGCGGCGATCAGCAGGTGCAGACCTGCGGCGACCGCGGTCATGATTCCCCAGAGCGTCGATCGCGTGATCTGCTCGCCCGGGCGCAGCCTCGTGCCGACGATCCAGGGCACGTCCTCGGCATCCTGCTGTGGGCCTGCGGATGCTCCGTCAGAGAGGAGGGCCGCGTTCATCGGATACTGCCCGTGAGGAGGCTGACCAAAGCTCGGAGCCGGGCCCGGCTGAGGAGGCTGACCCGCGACACCGGGATTCTGCGGGTTCGCCGTCGGTGCGCCGAGCGGATTCGCTCTCGGCGACTGTTGACCCGTCGGCCCCCGACGGGACACCGCGGGCTGACCCTGCAACGGGTTGCCGTGCTGCGGCGGCCGGGGCGGGTTCCCGGATTGTCCCATCGGGTTGCTGTGCCCTGCAGGGGGCTGCTGAGGAGGCTTGCCGTGAGGATTCCCGATGGTCATATGCTTCAGTCTGCACCACAACCCATGAGCATTATCTGGGCAAACTCTGAACTCCAGCAGGAAGAATAGGCGTATGAAATGGACACTCCCATTCGCGCTCGAACACCTGCGCGTTGTCAGCATCCCGATGGCCGTTCGGTTTCGGGGCGTCGAAACGCGGGAGGTCGCGCTCTTCAACGGCGACGGGCTGACCGGCTGGGCCGAGTGGAGCCCCTTCCTCGAATACGAGCCGGCCGAGGCCGCCACGTGGCTGGCGGCGTGCATCCGTTCAACGGTTGAACGCCCGACGCTCCTGCGCGACAGGGTGCCCGTCAACGCGTCGCTGCCGGCCGTCGCTCCAGAGCGAGTGCAGACCGTGCTCGCGCGCTACGGACTGTGGCGAACGGTGAAGATCAAGGTGGCCGAGCGGGGCCAGTCGCTCGAGGACGACGTGGCGCGCGTTCGCAGCGTGCGGGAGCAGCATCCCGAAGCGCGCATCCGCATCGACGCCAACGGCGGCTGGGATCTCGATCAGGCCGAGCGGGCGCTGCGGGCGCTCTCCGCTTTCGATCTCGAATACGCCGAGCAGCCCGTCGCTGCCGTCGACGAGCTAGCGCAGTTGCGACGTCGCTTCGACGCGGTTCCCATCGCCGCCGATGAGAGCATCCGCAAGGCTGCTGATCCGCTCCGCGTTGCGCAGTTGGGTGCTGCGGACGTGATCGTGGTCAAAGCGCAGCCTCTTGGCGGTGTCAGGAGAGCACTGGAGATCATCGCCGAAACCGGGCTTCCCGCCGTCGTTTCGAGCGCTCTGGAGACGAGTGTCGGGCTCGCCGAGGGCGTGCAGCTCGCCGCTGCGCTCGACGACCTGCCGTACGACTGCGGGCTCGCGACCGGAGCGCTGCTGGGGGCGGATGTCACATACGAGCGGATGCTGCCCACCTGGGACGGCAGCGCCGCTGTTCTGCCGGCGATACTGCCGACGGTGGACGAGCACCTCGTCGACGAGCTCGCGGCACCCCGGGAGCGTCAGGAGCACTGGCGGGAGCGCTTGCGGCAGGCGTGGCAGCATCTTCCTGCCGACGTCGCGGACTGACCGGGCGGCTGCGCTTCAGGTCGTCTCGTATCGCGCCGGCACCGGGAGCCGGATGAGCTTGTCTGGCGCCGTGAAGCCCTCCGGCTCACAGACCCGAGTATGCGTGCAGACCTTCGAAGTACACGTTGACGACCGCGTAGTTGAACAGGATCGTGCCGAAGCCGATGAGGTTCAGCACCGCCGACGCAGTCCCTCGCCAGCCTCGCGTGGATCGCGCGTGCAGATAGCCCGCGTAGACGACCCAGATGATGAAGGTCCAGACCTCTTTCGTGTCCCACCCCCAGTAGCGGCCCCAGGACTGGTGAGCCCAGATCGCGCCGGCGATGAGGGTGAACGACCAGAACAGGAATCCGACGACTGCGAGCCGGTATGCGACGGTTTCGAGCGTGTCGGCCCCCGGGAGCGTCGAAACGAAACCGTTGTTCTTGAACCGGTGGCGGATGAGCTGCACGATACTCAGCCCCGACGAAATCGCCAGGAAGCCGATCGCGAGCGTCGCTACGAACACGTGCACGACGAGCCAGGCCGACTGCAGCGCCGGCGGCAGCGGGCTGATGGGCACGTAGTAGTTCACGGTGGCTGCTCCGAGGAAGAGCGTGGCCATCGCAGTGATGTAGACGCCGAGGAACCGCAGGTCGTTCCAGAACTGCGCGAAGATGAACACCGCGACGACGAGCACGACACCCGTCAACGCGAACTCGTACATGTTGGCCCACGGCACACGCTCGGCGGCGATGCCTCGCAGCACCGCCCCTCCGAGGTGCAGCAGCCACGCCATCACGGTTATCGCGAACCCGGCGCGCAACCAGTTGCGCCTCGGCTTTCGCGGCTTGACGAGCGTATCGCGGGCGGCCTCCGCCGGGACGGACACTGCGGCCGGTTCGCCCGCATCCGCATCGATGTGCGCGCCGCCGGCACCCACGAGTGACTTTCGTTTCGCTCGCACCGCTTCGGCCTCGGCCTTCACGTTCGAGCCGTGGCTGACGATGTCGAGCGCAAACAGCAAGAACGCGAGCGCGTACACGGCGATCGCCGTATACACCAGCAGTTGCGAGATGCTCTCCAGTTCCACGTGATCAGCCTACTCTTTCTCTTCTGGCGCGTCGGGTTCGTGCTCCTGCTGTTCCGTCTGCGCCTCTCCGGATGCCGATTCCTCAGCGTCCGGCTCCTCGCCCGCGGGGTCGGCTGGGCCACGTTCCCGCGCGAGTCGCTCGGCAAGATCCTGCACGGCCTTCTCGAGCCCCGGGTCTTCTCCCCTCGCGAGCCCTGCGATCTCGAGGCCCTTCGGGGTCGCCTTCACCCAAACCCTCCTGCGGGGCACGAGCAGCGCGAGCATGAGCCCGCCGAACAGCGCCACAGCGGACACGAGAGCAACGTGATTCATCGGGTCGGCCTGAATGTCGATGACCGCGTAGCGCACGACGCCGTCGAGCGATACCGTGCCCATGCCGCCCGGGAGGTCGACGCTATCGCCGGGCGCGAGCACGAGCGTCTCGTTCTCCGCGTCGCGGCCGGCGATCTGCGTCATGTCTTCCGTGTCGAGCATGTAGACATTGCGCGGGACACCTTCGTCGAGCCCGAGATCGCCCGTGTACACCTCGAGCGTCATGACAGGCTGGAAGAGATCGGGATACGCGGATGCGAGAGCACCGGTCTCCGTCTCGGCTGCCGTCGGGTAGAAGAAACCGCGCAGCCCCACTTGCTCTTCCAGCCCGTCTGGGAGCTTGATGACACCGAGGCTCGTGAGCTGATCGTCCTGCGCCAGGAAGGGAACCGGCTCATCGAAGACGACGTTGCCTTCCTCATCCTCCACGGTGATGACCGGAGCGTAACCGTTGGAGAGCAGGAACAGGTAACTGCCGTGCACGTACAGGGGTGCATTGACCTTGATCTCGTCATCGTACGAACCGTCCCGGTCGGTTATCGTGACGTGCCCCGTGAAGTCCGTCGGCATCCCGAACGCGTCCATGTTGTCGGTCTCGTACTCGACGTCGAGATCGTTCAGCTGGAACGAGTACTCGGGAAGATCGCTCTCGTCGAAGAACCGGCCCGGTTGGTAGAGATCCCAGCTGGACAGCGTGTTCGCGTACGAGTAGCCCTCGAAGACGAGTCGCTGGCCTTTGAAACCCCAGCCGTTCCCGACGGCAACGGCGACGAGCAGCACGACCATCAGCACGTGGAAGACGAGGTTGCCCGTCTCCTTGAGGTAGCCGCGCTCCGCAGACACTCCGGCGTCGGTGCGCCGCGTTCGGTAGCCGAGCTTCTTGAGCGTCTTCTGCGCGCCGTCCAGATCGTCGGCATCCCCTTCGATGACGGTGAAGCCGGGGAGGCGCCCGAGCCGAGCCGGCACCTTCGGCGGCGGGGTGCGCAGCGCCTTGAGATGGTGTTTGATGCGCGGCACGATGCAGCCGATAAGCGACACGAACAGCAGGATGTAGATCGCTGAGAACCAGTAGCTCTCGAAGACGTGGTGGAGTTGGAAGGCGTCATAGAGCCACAGCAGTTCCGGGTTCTCCTCGCGCACCTGGATGACGCCGTTGGGGTTGCTCATCTCCTGCGGCACGATGGAGCCGGGGACCGCCGCGAGCGCAAGCAGCAGGAGCAGCAGAATCGCCGTCCGCATCGACGTGAGCTGACGCCATGCCCAGCGCAGCCAGCCGAAGAATCCGAGCTCCGGGTTCTTCGGCGCCGTCCGCTTCTTGGGCGACGCGTCTACGTGATCATCGGGGCGCAGCGGGTCGCCGGCGCTCGCGCCATCGTCGCTGGAAGCGAGCTGCCGGTTCTCGGGAGGTTGTTGTTCAGAGGACGGTCGTGACACTGCCGATCCATATCGCTAGAGCATCCATAATCATCATCCAGACTCCCGTGATCATCAGCACACCGACGGCGATGAGGACGCTGCCGCCCACGATGTTCAACGTGCGCATGTGGCGTTTGACCCACGTTGCCGATTTCGTGGCCCAGCCGAATCCGATCGCCATGACCAGGAACGGGATGCCGAGCCCGAGCCCGTACATCAGCCCGAACAGCGCGCCCTGCCAGGCGGATCCGCTCGAGATCGACAGCGCACCGATCGCGGCGAGCACCGGGCCGGAGCAGGGTGTCCAGCCGATCGCGAAGGCGGCTCCGATAACGGGCGCGCTCCACAACGACGACGCATCGGAGACCTTGGGCTTCCATACGCGCTGCAGGAAGGACACCCGGCCGACGAAGATCAGCCCCGCGAGCAGCATCACGACGCCGAGCACGCGCAGCACGGGGTCGCGATATTGGATGAAGAAGATACCGATGCCCCCGACGACCGCGTTCATGGCGACGAAAACCGCGGTGAAGCCGAGGATGAACAGGGCGACGCCCACGAGCGTTCTGCGCATTGCGGGCTTACCTGTTGCGCCCGTCTGGATGGTCGTTTCGGTAGCGGATGCGGCTCCGGCCCCCGCAGCGCCCGCTGTCGTCGACCCTGTAACGGTCGCGGCAGCGGCCGGACCGCTCAGGGACCCGAGCAGCCCGAGATAGCCGGGAACGAGAGGGAGGACGCAGGGAGAGAGGAACGAAACGACGCCGGCGGCCAGCGCAATGATGAGGGCCACGAACAGTGGCCCTTCAAGCATCGTTTCGAGAACGCCCACGGTCAGGCGGCGAGTTCTTCGTTGAGCAGCGTCGACACGATCGACGTATCCTGCACAGCACCGGAGATTCGCGCGGCGACACGACCCTCTGCGTCGAGAATGATCGTCGTCGGCACGGCATTCGGAGCGATCTCTCCCGAGAACACTCGCTGCACCTCCGCGCCCTGGGCATCGAGGATCGACGGGTACTCGATGCCGAAGGTCTCGTCGAAGGAATGCGCCTGGGCGGCACCGTCGCGCACGTTGACGCCGACGAAGTTCACGCTGTCGCCGAACTCGTCGTGCAATTCGGCGAGGACGGGAGCCTCGATACGGCAAGGAGGGCACGCCGCGTACCAGAAGTTCACGAGCGTCACGCCGGCGTTCTCCTCCGTCGACCATTCGTCGCCATCGACGGTTTCACCACTGAACTGCATGGGCTGGCCGCGATCCGCAGGCGCTACTTCCGTGACGAATCCGTCGCCCGAGATATAGCCCGCCTCGCCGACCTGTCCCGCGACGCCATCGTTGCTCGAGCATCCGACCGCGAGCGCAGCTGCCGCCACGACCGCAGCGATCTTGAACGTCTTTCTCAGTGATCGCACTACACGGCCCCCGTATCGATACGCGCGATGTCGGCCGCCGGGTCTTCGTAACCGGTTTCGATGAAACGACCGTGCTCGCGGCGGAAGCTGGTGATGGAAGAAAGCGCACAGCGTCGTTTGCGAGGGTCGTGCCAGAGCCGCTGCCCCGCGAGGAACCGGTGCGTGATCCAAATCGGCGCCTGATGCATCACCATGACGATGTCGCCCTCGTCACCGGATTCCTCGAGCTCGTCCCACGCGTCTTCCATCGCGGCAACGACCCGGCCGGCCATCGCATCGTTCGCTTCGCCCCAACTCGGCTTCGCCGGATTCGCGATGAGCCGCCACTCGCTCGGCTTGCGCAGCGACGCCTTCAGATCGAACTTGCGCCCTTCGAAGGCGTTCCACGGTTCGATGATCCGCGGCTCCGTGCGGATCTCGAGGTCAAACTTTTCTGCCCACGGCCTCGCCGACTGCTGCGCACGCTCGAGCGGCGAAGCGTAGAGGCGCACGATCGTGGCGTCGCTCATGCTGTCGGCACTCACCTGTGCCATGAGTTCACCTCGCTCCGAGAGCCGGTAACCGGGGATGCGACCGTACAGGATGCCATCGGGGTTTTGTACCTCCCCGTGGCGCACCAAATGCAAGCGGCGTGGGGGCATATCGGACAGTTTACTTCGTCACCCTATGAAGGGTATTTCAAGGCTCCCCGCATCCAGCCACGGAAACAGCCCACAGGGCTCTTTCCCGCGGCCTCCCTGTGAAGGGTATTTCAAGACTTCCAGCGGTCATCCGAGGAAACAGTCCGCAGAATTCCTTCATAACGCACCCTATGAACTTCACTATCCCGCAGTGTCAGCGGAAGGCGGATGCTGTTCGTTCCTACAACGCTGCTGGTCAGGCTTCCCGAGCGACGCTGCCCGGATCGCAGATCGGAAGGTCTCGGTACGCTTACGGCTATGGACTCCCTGGACGTTTTCGTCATCGGTTGGCTCGCTTCCCTGCTGGGCGTGGTCGCCGCGAGCGCCTGGTGGCACTGGTTCTCGCACGAACCGAAGTGGTTCATCGGCGTGATGGCTCTCGTCCTGGTGGGCCTCATAGGTGCGATCGTGATGATGACGAACGGGATGCCCGTCTGGCTCGGGTGGACGACCGTCGGGCTGTCGACGCTCCTCACGATCTCGGGTGTCCTCTTGGTGGTGAGGTCGATGAGAGCGGACAGCAGACGTTCCACCGGTACGAAGTACTGACGAAACGACCGGCCGTCACGAAACACTGACCGACCGGTCCGTTTTTCGCGAGTTGTCCGTTTTTCGTGACGTCCCATCCGGATTCACCCGACCCTGCCCTGTCGTTGGTACTTCCGGCCGTACTCTCGTCGCCGTCGTCGTTAGTACACTGGCGTGGTGACTTCGAGAACTCTCATCAGCGACCTAGCAGCCCACGAGCCCGGCCCCGTATCGATTTCGGGATGGGTCGAGGTGATCCGTGATCAGAAGCGCGTGCAGTTCGTCATCCTGCGCGACGAATCCGGTTCGGCGCAGCTCGTGAACCCCGTGAACGATGCGACGGCCGATGTCGCTGCCACGATCTCCGCGCTCTCGCACGGATCCTTCCTGACGGTGGAGGGGCAGCTCAAGCACGACGAGCGCGTCAAGCTGGGTGGGCTCGAGGTGAAGATCGACGATCTGACCGTCGTGACGGCAGCCGAAGAGACCCCTATCGACTCGGAGACCGGCATCGACAAGCGCCTCGACTGGCGCTTCATCGACCTGCGTCGCCCGCAGGGTCGCCTGCTGTTCAAGGTGCAGACGACGATGCTGCACGCGATGCGCCAGTACTGGATCGACAACGACTTCACCGAGATCCACACCCCCAAGCTCATGGCTTCGGCGTCGGAGTCGCGCGCCGAGCTGTTCGAGGTGCCCTACTTCGAGACGACCGCCTACCTCGCGCAGTCACCCCAGCTGTTCAAGCAGATGGCGCAGGCTGCGGGCTTCGGCAAGGTGTTCGAGGTCGGCCCCGCCTTCCGCGCCGACCCCTCGTTCACGTCGCGCCACGCGACCGAGTTCACATCGATCGACAGCGAGATCTCCTGGATCGACTCGCACGAGGACGTCATGGTGATGCACGAGCAGCTGCTGCACGCAGCGTTCGCGGCCGTGGTTGAAAAGCACGGAGACGAGATCAAGGAGCTGTTCGAGATCGAACTGCAGGTTCCCTCTCTGCCGTTCCCGCGCATCCCGCACGCCGAGGTGAAGCAGATCGTCGCCGACCGCGGCCACGTGATCGAGCGCACAGACGGAGACCTCGACCCCGAGGCCGAGCGTCAGATCGCCGCCCACGTCAAGGAGACCACGGGCCACGACTTCGTGTTCGTCACCGACTTCCCGTCGACGGT
>NZ_CAMEFJ010000030.1 GCF_945915485.1 uncultured Agrococcus sp. | reverse complement strand
CGCTCGGATTTGCGCTGTTTCGCAGCGGCCGCCGCTTCGCGGAACTCGCGATCGTAGTCGTCGAACACCTCGGTCAGTCCCTGCCGGCGAATGAGCAGGCGGGTGATCCATTCGGTCACAATCCCCCTGATCAGGATCACGACGATGCCGACGAAGAAGTAGAGGAGCGCGAGCAGCGCGTATTTCTCGGGCGCGAATGCCAGCACACCGGCCGAAACACCGGTCCACACGAAGAGCTCGCCGCCATTGGCATGCGGGAAGAACGTAGTGACCGGGTGCACGAATGACACAGCGGAGTCGTAGAACGCCGGTTTCTGCCGCTCGGGCAGGTACGAGCCGAACGAGTAGGCCATCGGGTTCGTCAGCATGATGACCGCGATGACCGGCATGATCGTGTAGCGGGTGATTGCCCACCGACTCGACCACTGCACAGCTCTGGTCACCCTCTGCTCACCGATCCACGTCGTAATGGAATACATGAGCGTCAGCAGAACGATCAACGTCGGCAGAATGCCCGTCACCATACCCAGGAGCTGCTCACCGGAGGCCTGGAAGAGCCCGATGAAGTGCTCTGCAACCCAGGTGAATCCGGCGAGGATCGGATTGTCTCCGGCCGGTACCGGCGGATCATCCTCCATCGGTAAGAGTAGTTCAAGAGATGTCATGGCGCCTCCTTGCACGCGGCATCGTTGTTCCCCTGTGTAGCGAAATCTCTAGCCTCAATCATTTGCACATTTGTGCGTATAGACTGTCACAAAAGTGTCCCTCAATTGATAGCGTACCGTCGACCGGATTGCAAGCACCAGGCCGGGTCCGGTCGCTTGCAATGCCGAACTCAACTACGCCTCGGATGTCTCGGCAGCGGCAGCCTCGGCAGCGCGAGCAATGTCACGCCGGCGCTCGATGAACCGCACAAAGAATGCGAACGCGAGCGCGAGGGCACCGAGCACCGCGACCGTCCAGCCTCCGAGCTCCGATGCAGCGAAGAACAGCCCCGTCAACGGGTTCGCCCCGTCGACCAGCGATGAGATCTGCGTGGCGTCCGCTGGGATTTCGAAATTGGAGTTCGCCGCGATCTGCGTGAAAGACGCAGCTGTGGCCGTGGCGATAAAGAGGCCGATGCCGATGACGATCGCCCCGCCGATGACCGACCGGATGATGTTGCCCCTGAACAGCGGCACCATCATTGCGACGATGAACGGTATCGTTGCGAGGTCGACGAGCGGCAATACGGTGTTGCCCAATGGCGCAAGCGCTACTGCGATTACGACCGTGATCGGAACGAGCACCAACGAGGTGGCGAGCACGGAGGGCTGCCCGACCGCGATCGCCGTGTCAAGGCCGATATAGAACTTCCGGCCCGGGAACCGTCGCTCCACGAACACCTTTGCAGACTCGGAGACCGGGATGAGCCCCTCCATCAGCAGCGAGACCATGCGCGGCAGGATCACCATGACGGCAGCAAGACTCACGGCAAGGGTGAGAATCGCGATCGAATCGGCCCGCGGATCGTCGAACCCGAACCCGAAGATCCCGAGGATGAGCCCCAGCCCGAAACCCAGAATCATAGCCTCGCCGAACGCACCGAACCTTCGCTGAATGGCGCCGGGATCCGCTTTGAGGCGGTTGAAGCCGGGAATACGGTCGAACAGCCAGTTCAGCGGCAGCGCGAACAGGACATACGGCGCTGATGTACCGTGCGGGAACGAGATGTCGGGGAACCCGAAGTACTTCTGTATCCAGGGAGCCGAAAGATCGGCGAGTGACAGGATCACCATCATATGGATCGCTGCAGCAGCGAGACCGACCCAGTAGTTGCCGGTGACGTTCGCGACGAGAGCCCCGACGAGTGCCGTGTGCCAGTAGTTCCACATGTCGATGTTGAATGTTCGCGTCATCCCGGTCGCGAGCAGGATGATGTTGACGCCGAGCACGAGCGGTATAACCATGGCTCCGATCGAGGACGCAAACGCGATGGAGGCCGATGACGGCCAACCGACATCGATCGTGGTGAGGTTCACGCCCAGGCCCTCTGCGATCCCGGTTGCCGCGGGTCCGACCTGGGTGCCCATGAGCCCCATCACGAGATTGATGCCGATAAAGCCGACACCGATCATGAGCCCGGCGCGAATGGCCTGTGAGAACTTCTGACCGAGGATGAGTCCGAACACCGCAATGAGGAACGGCAGCGTGATGGCGGCACCGAGGTCACTCAGGTATCCGCTGATTGCTTCGAGAATGTCAGTGAACACGAAGAACTCCTTTGTTCCGTGTGCGAGCTACGCCAGCGCGGCGCGGATTTTGTCGAGTACGTCGTCAACTCCGACGCCGGTGAGGAAAGGGAGACCCTGAATGACCGGCACGTTCACCGTGTCGGGCACCTGAGTCGTAGCAACGATCAAATCCGCATTGGTGCTGCCTGCGACAAGGTCGGCGACGGCTCCCTGGGAGATCGTGGCATGGATTCCCTCCGCGTCGCACAGGGCGCGAACTTTCTGAACGATGACCGTTGACGTTGCGACACCTGTGCCGCAAACCACCAAGATGCGTTTCACCAGATTCTCCTTTGGATCTCGAGCGGGACGTCATAATCGTACCCTTATATTCACATTTGAAATAGGATTGCTGCACACATGTGATCTCGCGAGTTGGAAGGTTCCCATGCGCGCTATCCCGGGTACATCCTTTGTTCAGCTAAAAGCTTCGGACGCCGACGCAGCTCTGCTGGCGATTGCCAACGCCGCGGTCGCGGAGGGCTTCGCACAGCCTTCGTTTCCTGCTGCGCTCGTCGAGCGCGAGCGCCGCTTCCCGACTGCTCTCCCCACGATCCCGCCCGTCGCCATTCCTCACGCTGACGCCGCGCACATTATTCAGCCCGGATTCGCGATCGCAACGCTCTCCGAGCCGGTGGAGTTTCGAATCATGGGAAGCGACGACGATCGGGTCGGTGTCGACATCATCATCGCCTTGTTCGTCACAGAACCGGACAAGCAGGTTGCCATCCTCGGCTCACTCATCGAGCTAGTGCAGCGAGCAAACTGGGCTGCACCACTCCGGGAGGCCGTGTCACCGGCGGGCTTGGCGAGCGCATTCGATGCCGCGTTCGCATCGCCATAGCTCAGGTAAGTCAGATCGAGACAGGGCCCTCGGTTCGCGCGTGCAGGAGCGCAGTCGCGATGGCTGCGACGCCCTCGCCCCTACCGGTGAAGCCCAGTGCGTCCGTTGTGGTCCCGGCAATACTGACCGTCGCGCCGAGAATCCCCGCGAGGTGCTCCTCGGCTTCTCTCCTCCGTTTAGCGATGACCGGCCGATTGCCTACGACCTGCACGGAGACATTGCCGACTTCGAGCCCCAGGCCCTTGATCTGCGCTAGGGTCGCCCGCAGGAATACCTCACCCCGCGCGTTCTCGAAACGAGGGTCGTCGGTTCCGAATACTTCGCCGATCGTACCCAAGCGCGCCGCGGAGAGCATCGCATCACAGATTGCATGGCTCACGGCGTCCCCATCGCTGTGGCCAGCGAGACCCCGCTCTCCCTCCCACAGCAAGCAAGCAAGCCAGAGCGGCCGGTCATCCTCGGCGAAAGCGTGCACGTCGGTTCCAGAGCCGACTCGAATCGTCTCGCGTGCACCGGCTGCCACAAGCTGCTCGGCCCTTCGCAGATCCCATGCGGTCGTAACTTTGAAGGCCATCTGATCACCGGCTATCACGCGCACCGGTACGCCCGCCGATGCTGCAAGGGCGGCGTCGTCGGTGAAATCGACGTTCTGGCCAGCATGAGCGCGCACGAGATCCTCCCTGAGGAACCCCTGGGGTGTTTGCACACCCACAAGCTCGTCTCGTGACACGGTCTCGAGAACAAGCCCCTCATCGACCTCCACGCGCTTTATAGTGTCTGCGACCGGAAGACCGGGAACAACGCCCTCTCCCGTTTCCCGAACCGTTGCTGCAATCGCATCGAAGACCATCGGCGGAGTCAACGGGCGGGCGGCATCGTGAACCAACACGACTTCGATGTCATCATCAAGGTGCTGTAACGAGACTCGCACCGATTGCTGCCTTGTCGGCCCGCCGGCCGCGACCCTGATCCGGCGGTCGTCGGCCCCGGGTGTGTTGCGAATGATCTCACGCGCCAACGCTTCGTAGGAGACCGGCACCATGACGACGATCTGTGCCATTTCACGCATACGGAGGACACCCTCCAGCGCATGTCGAAGCATCGACTTACCGCCGAGATGCACGAAAGCCTTCGGCTCACTTCTCTCGAGCCTGACGCCATTGCCCGCCGCAAGGAGTACAACAGCGAGGCGACCCATCGGTCTCGTCGAGTGCACCGTGACCTTAGGAGGCGAGCACCTCGTCGAGGATTTCGCTAGCGCGTTCTTCCTCGACCTTCTTCGCGAGCGCAAGCTCCGAAACCAGAATCTGGCGAGCCTTCGACAGCATGCGCTTCTCGCCGGCGGACAGGCCGCGATCCTGGTCGCGACGCCACAGGTCGCGAACGACCTCGCTCACCTTGATGACGTCGCCGGATGCGAGCTTCTCAAGGTTGGACTTGTAGCGGCGGCTCCAGTTCGTCGGTTCCTCCGTGAAGGGCGCTTGCAGGACTTCATACACCTGCGCAAGGCCCTCTTCGCCGATGACGTCGCGAACACCGACCATCTCGACGTTGTCGGCAGGAACCTCGATGACGAGATCGCCCTGGGTGACGTTGAGTTTGAGGTAGGTCTTCGTCTCCCCCTTGATCACGCGATCTTTCACCTCGGTGATGGTTGCTGCTCCGTGGTGCGGGTAAACGACCGTCTCGCCGACCTCAAAATTCATGGAAGAGGCTCCTCTATAGAGATTTCTGACAAACTCCAGTTTAACACAGGCGGCGTGTCGCAGATTCAGGAACCAGCTTAGCCAATCGGCGTCACGGCTGACGTTTGCGGTCCGCAGGAATTACTGCTGTGAGGCATCACTCGTAGCCAAGGCGTCGAGCTCGATCTCGACAATCTGAGAGCAAACGCGAGCAAGATTGGGGTAGTCCGCGTCGGCTACCGTCCCGTAGTAGGCCGACGAGTGAAAGTCCTGTTGCCCTGGCGCCAGAGGCATCAACGGCCGGTATGCTCCTCCAGCTTGTTTGAGGATGAATGATGCCGCGGCGACATCCCAACTGTTCACCGCAGTAGAGAGCGTCGCTGCATACCACCCGTTGGCGACGTAGCAGAGACTCAGCGCTGCGGATCCGATGCGCTTCACGGCGAAGAAGGAGCGGACCAACTCTCCCCAGAGCAGGACGACGCGGTCACCGTCCCGGTTCACCTGACGGGGAGCGGGGTAATTGGTCGTCAACACGGCGCGCGCTTCCTCTGTAGGCCCGACAGCTCGGATCGACTGGCCGTTCAACGTCGAGCCGCTCAAGTCGGCCGCGAACAAACTCTCGGCAATTGGGTCGTAGACGACGGCGGCGACAACTTCGCCGTCGATCGCCGCTGCGATCGATACGCACCAGAAGGCTACTCCCGCCGAAAAGTTTCCAGTGCCGTCAATGGGATCGATGAACCACCGCACCGCGCCATTTCCGACTTGACCCCCCTCTTCGCCCAGTATCGTGGAGTCCGGCTCATGAGCCAATATATACTCGATTATGCGCTGCTCCGCCTCCTGATCAGCTTCTGTGACAACATCCCTGAAATCACGTTTGTAGCTGACCTCGTGATTGCTGCGGAACGACCCCCTCAAGAAATCACTCACGGATCGAGCTGCACCCTCGGCGATGTTCTTCAGGTGAAGTGAAACTGCAGGCGTGCTTCGCATCATTTATCTCTTTCCTTTACGTCCTAGTGACTACGCTTGACTGCGCCATCGGACAAGATGTCGGCAGCGAGGATTACCGAAGCCCCAGCCTCATTGAGCTTATGGAATAGCTCAAGCAGCTTGAGACTCGAATTGTCGAGCTCGCGATTCACGACAGCGGCGAGCGCATCCTGATAGAAGTGCCGGACTCGGTTCTTCTTCGCAGTGATCGCCGCTCGTCGAATGTTGCGAGGGTTTTTCATCATTGCGTGCACTGCGACCTCGAGATTATCGGTCCCGTCGTCAATGGCGTCAAGAAGCTTGAGCATTTCCGGCTGCACGCCCTCTATGCCGAACATATCGTAGAGCCGGACGAAATCGCGGAGCGTATCGAGGATGTCATCAATGGAGCGGGAGACTCGAAACATGTCCTCTCGGTCGATTGGAACCGAAAGCGTCCGACTCAGCATGGCGATGAAATCGAACCGGGCCTGGTCACCTCGATGCTCAATGTCGGACATGTGCTGCCTGACTTTGTCTGACGGCAGCTCATCCCTGAGCAGCTGACGTACCAGCGCAATACCGTCCTTGGAGCACTCGAACTGATCCCTAAAGCCGTACAGCAATCCCTTCTGGCCCCGCAGGGCATATTTTCGTACTCGTTTGATGGGTCGTATCACTGCACCAACACTCCAATCAGGCTCGCCAGGCCGAAGGTGACCGGAAGCGTCACCAGCCAGGCGATAAGAATTTTTGACACTTCCTGCCAGCGAATTCGCCCATACCCCTGAGACAGGCCCGCGCCGATGAGCGAACCCGACATCGTTTGCGCCAGGCCCACCGGCGAGCCGATCCCGGTGCTGACGAGCATGGCGACCGAGGTGGACACTTCTGTTACCACCATGTCTGTTGGAGCCGCCGGCAGTACTCCAGTCGAAATGGTCTTAGACATTCTCGCGACGCCGAGCCGGCTCCCCAGCCCGAACAGGAGAGCGCAGATCACGATCACCCACCACAGCTCGGCTAGGCCAGCGGTGCCGCCTACGCCGAGGGCGATCATCGCAACTGCAAGCATCTTCTGTGCGTCATTAGACCCGTAGGCAAGGGAAAGCAACCCGAACGCGATCAAGTGACCGGTCTCAAGATATTTTCGTACACTCCCGAGCGGCAGCAACGGAAGCAACAGTCTGGATATGAGATATGCGATCGAACCACTTGCGACCGGCGCGATGAACATCACCACCAGCACTTTCGCGATGGCGCCCCAGTCTACGATGCCGATCGCGACGAAGCCATAACCCGCGATCGCCGCCACGAGCGCGATCGTGAGACTGCTCGGCACCCGGACCCAGCTCAGCATCAGGATCACCACGATCGTCACCAGTACGGCCACCAGCATGCCTCGCTGTCCCTGCTCGCCTCCGAACGGCACGAGATCGTGTGCGAGTGTGTTCGCCACCCCCCATCCGAAAAGAAAAGGAGCTACAGCAACACCGAGCGTCATGATGGTGAGCGCACCGCCGAGATTCAGCCCTCGAATATTCAAACTCATCGCCAGGAGAGAAGCGCCGGTGTTGAGACCGTGCATGAGCGAGAAGAATGCAGCTGTGATGCTAAGAGCAATAATCATTGTTCAGCCTCATTTCTCGACTCGTCGTTGCAATTCGTGCGGCACCCTCCGAAGGCACTTCGGCCTCGAGCGGATCCGAATGCCGCGATCCTCCGGGCTCCCCCGCAACCCCGGTTCAAGTGCTGGGCGCCGAATAATCCTCTGCCGGATAGAATCGCGCCTGCGCGATCCGGGCTGACACGGTGTCTCCCTCCCGATGCATGACACCGCTGTACCGGCTTCGCATCCGTACACCACCCCAGTCGAGTACGACTTCATTGTGATCGCGGCCGAACAGCGACGAAACGATCGTGACCTCTTTCGAGTCGGCTCCCGATTCATCGATCGCAATATCATTGGGCAAGATCACCAGGGTGCCGTCGCCGTCCGGCTCCCCCGCTACCGCGTACCGCAAGTCGTGCTCGACGGACTGGAACAGTCCATCCTTCACCCCGCCGCGAATGAGCGTGGCGTCGGATAGAAAACCTGCGATGAACGGGTTCGCCGGATTATTCAGCAGCTCCGTAGGAGTACCGAGCTGCATAACCTCGCCCTTGTCGAGAACAAGCATGCGGTCCGCCAGCGCAATTGCTTCGTTACGATCGTGGGTCACATGCAGCATTGTTAATCCGAGCGTGCTTGCGAGCGATCGCAGTTCGAGACGCAACGTGTCTCGCAGCGGTTCATCAAGTGCGCTCAGTGCTTCGTCCAGCAACAGCAACCGCGGCGAGTTAACGAGGGCGCGAGCCAGCGCGACCCGTTGACGTTGCCCACCCGAAAGCGTTGCTGGGTCGCGTTCCCCGAAGCCGTCCAGTCCGACCAGTTCCAAGATCTCGCCAACCCGCTTCGCGCGTTGTGGCTTCGCGACGCCGGCGAGGCGCAGCGGGTAGCTCACGTTCTGAGCCACCGACATGTGCGGCCAGATCGCATGCTGCTGGAAGACCATACCCAGCTTCCGCTTCTCGGTCGGGATGGTCGACTGGCCGCGGCGATACATGACTTCACCGTTGATGGCGATGGACCCCTCCGAAGGGTTCAGGAATCCAGCAACCGCACGCAACAGTGTCGTCTTGCCGGAGCCCGATGGACCGATGACGGCAATCAGCTCGCCTTTCTTGGCGGTTAAGTTCAGCTTCTCCAATCCGACTTTGCCGTTCGGATAGGTCAATTCGACGTCTTCCAGTGAGAGTACCTCAGTCATGGCCTCGGCTCCTAGGATCTTGTTTTGGTTTTGATCGTGAGACTCAAACCGAAGAGTCCAAGCACGACCACTATGAGAGAAAGGGCGCTTGCAGCGTTGTAGTCGCCTGCTTGCTGGAGGTTGAAGATCGCGACACCCAGCGTTTGCGAACCCGGAGCCAGCAGCAGCACGGAAATCGTCAGCTCGCGCACCGATGTCAGGAGCACGAGCATCATGCCGGTGAAAATTGCCGGCATGGCCATACGCCACGAAATGGTGATGAGTGTTCTCAGACCACCGGCACCCGATATCCGGGCCGCTTCTTCGAGCGCCACCGGTATGGAGCGCAGAGGCGCGTTGACCGTCTGCACGACTAGCGCGATGAAGCCCATGACATAGGCGCAGAGAATGAGCCAGATCGTATTGAACAGGCCCAAGGAAGGACCGATCAGCAGCCACCCGACAGCCAGTATGAGGCCGGGGACTGCCTGCGGCAGCATCACGACAATCCTGAGAGGCACGTTCGTTCGTGACAAAGTGCGCGTCAGCAGGACCGAAACGAGTCCTCCGATTACACCGCAAATTAGCGCAGCAGACGCTGCGAGAAAAATGGAGTTGTAGGCCCCGACGATCGTCGTGTTCGCTGTGAGAGCTCGCGTCATGGAGTTAAGGGTCAGGTTCTCCCAGCGCAGCGGTTGTCCAGGCGCCGAAAGGAAGCTCTGCACTGCAAGCGCCAACAAGGGGAGCACTGTGATGGCGAGTCCGACGATCCACGACATGAAACCGACGACGTGCTTCCACGTGCTCAGGTTCAGAGTCTGCTGAGGAGCAGCGGGGCCGTCCAGACCCATCGAACGACCGCTGGCGCGATACTCCAGCAGCACACCGATGATGGCAAGGAGCAACAAGAGTGCTCCGATCGTCGACACCACCTGCAACGGCTCGGAGACGGTGCCGGACTGAATGTAGCGATAGATCATCGTCGCAAGGGTTTGATATCCCCCAGGCGTTCCAATGATCGCCGGGATGCCGAAGTCCGCAAGGTTTTGGACAGCGATGAGGGTGAAAGCGGAGATCTGCGCCGGGCGAACCAGCGGCATCGTTATCTTCGTCACCGCGCGCCAAGGATTAGCGCCACTGATTTGCGCGGCCTGTTCGAGATCACCCGGCACGCGACGCAAAGCCGCTCCGACAATCAGATAAGCCAGCGGATATGAGTGGACGGTAAGCAGGAATACGACGCCGGCCCCTCCATACATATTCCACAGCGGCGAACCGAACACCTGACTCCAGAAGTGGTTGATCTGCCCGCCAGGTCCGAACAGCCCCAACCAAGCAATAGCCCCGACGAAAGGCGGAACCAGCAGAGGACTCAAGAGGAAGATCCGAAGGATGCCTCTGCCCGGTAGATTCGTGCGATCAAGCAGGAGCGCGAGAACAGTCCCGATAACAACCGCAAACACGGCAGAAAGTCCTGCCGAAACGAGCGAGTTGACACCTGCGTTGAAAATCTCGGCCGTCCAGAGGGTATCCCACCTGTTCCCGCTGATTGCCAGGGCCACTACCGCGGTGAGTGGCACGATGATCAGCGCCGCAACAGAACACCAAACACCGAATCGGACGTATGGGACTCCACTGGCTGTGAGCCGCTTGAGCACAGGGCCGGAGGGGGCCTGCCACTTGCGCAGCAGGCCCCGTCCGCGAGACGCCGTGTTAGTTGAAGAGTTCATTAAATGTAGCAACGGAGTCTTCTCTGATGCTGGCGATGTGTTCCAGATCGGGGTTGAGCAGCTCGATTTCCTCCATTGCCGGTGCGCCTTCCGGCGTACCTACATCGTCACGGACCGGGAGGTACGCCTGCCCGACGGCCAGTTCCTGGCCCTCCGCGCTGACAAGGAAGTCGACGAACAATTGCGACAGCTCTTCTTCTTCGGTGTTGGCGAAGATGCCGACAGGCTGCGATACGTACGGTACGCCCTCGGCCGGATAACTGACAGCGATCGGGGATCCAGCTTCCGCGAAGTCACGAACCAGGTAGTCGACGACGATCCCGACCGGCTGCGCTCCCGATGCGACGGACTGAGCGACCGGACCGTTGCTGTCTGCGATCACCGGGTTGTTCTCCGCAAGATCCGTCAACCACTCGACGCCCAGGTCCTCATGATCCAACCACACTGCCGCGTTGAATGCCGCAGCTCCCGAAACATCCGGATTCGGCATGACCAGCTGATCGAGATACTGAGGGTCGGTCAGCTCGTCCCACGACGCGGGAGGAGCATCGATCGAATTCGTGTTGTAAGCGATCACCGTTGGAATAACGCGGGTGCCGACGTAGTATCCGTCCTCGTCTACGACTTCCGGAAGCAGAGCTTCGACATCTTCTGGGGTGTACTGCAGAAAGAGGTCACGCTCAACATAGCCTTCGAAGGTCGGAACATCTGCCGCGAGGAACACATCCGCCTGCGGACTGCCCTCTGCCGTAATTTCTGTCTCAACTCGAGCGGTGAGGTCACCGGTTCCGGCTCGGAACACTTCGACGCCTATGTCGGGGTAGTGCTCGTTGAATGCGCTGATTATCTCGTCGATCTTCTCCTGAGGCTCCGACGTATACAGCGTTATCGAGCCGCCCGGGCCGTCCCCACTCGGCTCTGCCCCGCCGCCACATGCCGTCAGTGTCAGAGCGCCGGCGACGATGCCGACTACGATCTTGGATTTGTGCTTCATTGCTTCTCCTTTGATTGATTAGATATTCAGTTGGGCTACCTCGTTATGTGATCCCCAAGGTCTTCGCTGACCTGCCCTAGCGATCGGGCTGCTCGACGTCCAGCCAAATCGGTGTGGCGATGGGCCCGTACTCGCTGAGCTCGACAACGGAAAACCCGCTTCCGCCTCCATGGCCGGCTTCAACGAGCTGTGGTGCCATGATCTGCTGCGTCGACAGAGCGGGAGAACTCCAGCAAGGCACCCCGGCGAAAGTACCTGCCATCGCATGGTGGTAGTGCCCGGTGAGGATCTGGATGACGTCGGAGTTCTCGACAATACGAGCGAGCGCAGCTCTCTTCTCCATTCCGCGTCTCTGGAGGATTGGAACGAGCGAGGGCAGAGGCGAGTGGTGAAAGGCGAGTATCGTCCCAGAACGATAAGGCTGGGCCAGTTGTTCGACCAGCCAGCGCTCCTGATGCGGCGTAATCTCCGGGTCCGAATTGTCGAAGCTTACGATCCGATGGGTTTCGGTATGGGCTATTTGCATCGTGGGGAATACTGCTGCCGCCCGCTCGATGTCGTCGTGGTTGCCGAACGTGACAATGATGGGGACAGCGAAGGCTGCTCGAAGCATTTCGAATTCTCGCTGAAGGTCTTGATACGACGCTTGCGTGCCGCGATGCACGAGATCGCCAGTCACGACTATTGCTTCAGGCGTGTACTGCGGTAGTTCCAGAATCGCCCGGATCTGCGCGAATATCTCTCGCAGCATCAGCCCGCCGAAGAGTCGGCCCTCCCCGATGTAGTGCAAATCGCTCAACTGCACGAGAACGCGTCGCGCCAGGATCGAGCCCCCAACGTCCTGCAGAGTGCCACTCATTGCTGAAACTCCCGACCGCGCGCGGGCAACGCTGTCGGCGATTGGCCACGATGCTTTTCGCGAAGTTTGTCGAGATCGCTCTCTTGCAACCCGTGATGGACGAGATACTCCTCGACACCCCGGAATTGCGTGTGCAGCCAGTCCAAAGTATTCTCCATTGCCTCCGGAGGGCTGTCCAAATGCAGTTCGCGGGCGCGCTCCATCTCGGACTGATCCAGATTGAGATCTCGAAGCTGCCGATATACTTGACCAGCAGTGTGTTTCCGCACCTCCACCTGCGAGAGTGCGTAATCGGCAAGCACCTCGGATTCTGCCACCCCCGCAGCAAGAGCTATCAGCGCGATCACCAGCCCGGTGCGATCCTTGCCGATTCTGCAGTGCACCAAAGTAACACCAGGATTGCGGGCGACGACAGCCGCTGCTTCCGCTATTCCATGGCCTGCTCTGTCGACGAGGCCACGATAAACCCCTTCTATGCTCCCACCCTGCGGCGGCAGCTTCTCTTCACCATAGAGCGGTAGCACGCTCACTTCGAATGGATGCGCTACCGGCCCGCGTTCTAGCCGAGACCGGAGGTCAATAACGTGATTGACGCCGTATCCGGCCAGCGAGTGGATGTCACCTTGGCTTGCGGTGTCGAGTGTCGCAGAACGGAAGATCCAAGGCTCACCTGACTCAGCTGACAGGCTCCTGGCGTTGAAGCTTCCTTGCAACATAAACGATGACATCCATTCTGTTCCGTCGTTTCAAACGAAATAAAACGTTCCGTCGTTTCATTATACGTATTCAGTTTTTCGATACAAGGGGTCTGCTTTCGCGGCGCCTTGACACGCGGCAGCTCGGGCGCGACTTTCGCGCTCCACTTGCAGCAAGGCCGCCTTAAGCGAAGCGGCAAGTTCGGCCAAGCAATCATGGGGACCAGCGCCCGAAGCACACGAAATCTCACGCGGTGAAATCTCGTGGCTCAGACAAGATGCCCCTCAGCGCTTCCGATCCCCGTGGCGACAACTGGAACCAAGCATTAAGGGCAACTACGCGTCCAGGTCATCACTGAGAGCGTCGGCAATGACCTCTCCCATTTCAGAAAAACGATCGAGCGACCCTCTTCGCTTCCTCAGGACACCCCGATACAGGGCGTAAAGAACTAAGGAGTGGCTCACTCGACTCAAGTGAGGATCGATGTCATTACTTCTGCCAACGGGTCCCGTAACTAACGAAATATCCGCAGCTTTTGTGATCGGCGATTGAGCGAAGCTTGTCAATGCAATCACAGTTGCACCATCTTGCTTCGCGGACGCAGCCGTTCGTACGGTGTGCGTGTTAGCGCCTGAGTAGCTCACAGCTAAAACAACATCGCCTTTCCTCATCTGCCTGGCTGCAAACTGTTGCGTGAATACGTCTGCCGGAGAGAGCACGGTCAGCCCTAGAGCAATCAACCGAATGACGGTGTCTTGTGTAGGAGGCAACGAAAATCCGGATGCGCTGACAAGGATACGGTCAGCGGCAATGAGCGCGTCTACCGCCCTGTCAAAGGACTCCTGCGATAACAGCTGCTGGCTGACTTCGATTGCTTCGGATGCCTCCCGATACACCTCATCGAGTACGTGCCCACCCGATGGTCCGGATTCCAGCGGCCCTTTCGCGAGTTCAATCCGCAAATGCTGGTAGCCGCGAAATCCCACGTTCTGGCAGGCACGGATGACCGTCGCGGGGGAACATTTTGCCAGTCTCGCGAGTTCAGCAGTCGAGGTCTCCGCGATGGTCGTCAGATTATCCAGAATTGCCTGAACAACGCGTCCCTCACTCGGACCTAACTGCGGCAGAGCCGCGCGCAAACGCACGAGAGCTGAGCTCTCTTCCTGGGGCTGGTTCAGTTTTCCGTCCACACGGTTATCCTCTCGTGCATCCATGCGACCCGGCAAGAATCCGACCACTCGATGCTCGAGCCAACCGGAGAAGGTTGCAGTTCTTCTGCGCCTGGGGCTGCGTCCTCTGTGTCGATATCGGATCTGGCACATAAGCCCAAACTCCTGCAGTAGACTTGGTTTCGACTCTTGCCCAAGCACGTAACGCACGGAAGGCTCACTGTGAAGCTTCGTCTTGTCGCCGCAGCAACCGCCGGTCTCGCACTCGCCATAGGGCTCACCGGTTGCAACATGCTGACACCCCAGGCAACCACCAACGAGTACAACCCCGGCGACGGCTTGAATGGGGAAACCGGCGACGTCGCTTTCCGCAACGTTCTGCTCGTTGTCGACGCAGACGACCCGTCGCGCGGCAGCCTCAATGTCACGTTCATCAACGAGTCCGACTCGATGCAGCAGATGAGCGTCCAGGTCGGCGAACAGCAGGTGCAGATTCCGCTGCAGCCGGGCGTATCGGTCTTCGGCTACCAGGACAACCAGATCGTGCTGCCGGTCGACGACCCGCTTGCGGGCTCCACTCTCAGCGCCGCGTTCGCGGTTGACGGCGGCGATTCGGTGACGATCGACATCCAGGTGTTCTCTACGGAAGCGATCGGCTACGAAGATCTCGGCCCCACCGCCGAGCCCGTCGATCCGGTCGACGACGAGGATGAGCCGTCGCAAGACGAACAGGCAGAAGAAGAGCAGTAGCCCGCTGCCTCCGGGCTACCCTTCGAAGCGGTAGCCCACTCCTCGAACCGTCAGCAGCTGCGCGGGCTTCGACGGGTCGCGCTCGATCTTCGAGCGCAGTCGTTTGATGTGTACATCAAGGGTTTTCGTGTCGCCGAAGTAGTCGACTCCCCAGACGCGATCGATCAGCTGTCCGCGCGTGAGCACTCTGCCGCTGTTGCGCATAAGGTATTCGAGCAGTTCGAACTCCTTCAGCGGCATCGCGACGTCGGACCCGTCGACGGTCACGGAGTGCCGGTCGGTGTCCAGACGGACCCTCCCCGACTCGACGATCGCATCCGAGACATCCGCATCGCTCTGGTGTCGCCGCAGGACGGCACGGATGCGGGCCACGAGTTCCCTCGTCGAGTACGGTTTGGTCACGTAGTCGTCGGCGCCCAGCTCGAGCCCCACGACCTTGTCGACCTCGGTGTCCTTCGCGGTCACCATGATGATGGGCACGGCCGAGCGTGCGCGCAGCTCACGACACACTTCCGTGCCGCTCTTGCCGGGAAGCATGAGGTCGAGGAGCACGAGGTCGGCCGACTCCGCATCGAATGTCGCGATCGCGCGATCTCCGTCTTCCACGACAGCGACTTCGTATCCTTCGCGTTCCAGTAGGAACGCGAGCGGCTCCGCAATGGCGACTTCGTCCTCGACGATAAGAATGCGTGTCATTCGTTGTCCTCCTGGCTTGGCTCTACGTAGGGAAGTCTGATGGTGAACGTCGAGCCCTCGCCCGGCTTCGACCACACCGAAACCGAGCCACCGTGGCTTCTGGTCACGTGTTTCACGATGGAGAGGCCGAGCCCCGTACCGCCCGTGTGCCGGCTCCTGGCGGGGTCGACGCGATAGAAGCGCTCGAAAACCCTTTGCTGTTCCGCGGGGTCGATGCCGATGCCCCTGTCGGTCACGGCTATCTCAACGCCGTCCTCTGTACGCCGGACTCCGACCCCGACATGCTCGTGATCGTCAGAGTAGGTCACGGCGTTCGCCACGAGGTTCTTGACTGCTGTCGTCAGCATCTGCTGGTCTCCCATGACCGCAATGTCATCGACGACGCGCGAGGTCAATCGGATGCGTTTCGCCTCTGCGGCAACTCGGTTGGCATCGAATGCAGCGTCCACGATTTCGGAGACTCGTACGGGCACGGCGCTCTCAAGCGGATTCACAGTCTGAATGTACGTCAGGTCGATGATCTCCTTCGTCATCGTCCCGAGACGTTGCGCCTCACGCTGCAGCCTGCCGGTGAAGCTCCTCACCCGTTCGAGATCATCACCCGCGGCATCGATTGCGTCCGAGAGCAGGGCGATCGCACCAACCGGCGTTTTCAGCTCGTGCGACACGTTCGCGATGAAGTCACGACGCACGCTGTTGAGCCGCTCTTCTTCCGTGTGATCGTCCGTCAGCAGCAACATGTACTTCGCCCCAAGAGGCGCTGCGCGCACGTGCAGAATGATCTGCTGATCATCGGAGAACCGCCCCTGCGTGAGTTCCACGGTGCGGCTCACGGGAGCACTCGTCTCACGTGAATCGTCGATGACGTCGAGGATGTTGCTGTGCGCGATCTTGCCGTCAGACACCAGACCGAGCAGCTGTGCGCCAGGGGAAGATCGCAGCACGGTGTTGCTGTGATCGAGAATGATGCCACCCGATTCGAGAGCCAGCACCACTTCCACTACACCGCTCGGGATGCTCTCCGTCGTGAGCTCGAGCGCCGCCCGGCCGCGACGCTCCGAGTAATCGATGACCCAATACCCGGCGAGACCTACGAGCGCGCCGAACGCAAACGCGATAAGCACGATGACTGCGGGATCTTGCACCCGTCCAGCCTAATCCCGTCAGCGGCCCGGACACCGCCCGGTCAGCTCGCGTTCACCACCATGGCACCAGGTGTTCACCTAGACTGGGAAGAATGCAGTGCGTGCGCCCGATGAGCGGCGCCCCAACATGAACGGTAGGAACATGCGCGAAGTCTTCCAGCAGGAGCTGGCCGAGGTCCAGGAGCGTCTTGTCGCAATCGCCGAATCGGTGCACGAAGCAATCACCCTTGCCCAGCAGGCTTTCAGCACCAGCGACGTCGCGCTCGCCGAGCGCGTCATCGAAGGCGACCAGCACATCGACGCGCAAGCCGATGAGCTCGACGAGCTCGCAATCGACGTGATCGCCAGACAGGGCCCGGTGGCACGAGACCTCCGCATCCTCGTCTCCTCACTCCGTATTTCTGCATCCCTGGAGCGGATGGGCGACCTGGCTCGCCACATCGCGACACTGGCGCGCTACCGCTTCCCTGACGCCGTCGTGCCCGAGCCGCTCATCTCGACCTTCGAACGGATGGGCGAACTCGACATCGAGATCGCCCGCCTGAACGTCGAACTGTTGAAGACCGAGAATCTCGAATACCACGAGAAGATCAGCGAACTCGACATCGAGCTGGACGAACTGCATAAGAGCGTCTTCGACAGCGTGCTCGCAGAGGAGTGGAACGAGCCGGCGAACGCAACCGTCGACGTCACGCTCGCGAGCCGCTACCACGAGCGCTTTGCAGACCACGCTGTGACCATCGGGAAGAAGATCCAGTACCTCAGCACGGGCGACTGGGCACCTGCTGAAGAGGAAGCCTAACCGACCTGCAAACGCGAAAACGCCCCTTCGCAGGGGCGTTTTCGTTGGTTGCAGGCTGTTTACTTCTCCGACCCCTGATTCGCGACGGCGGCAGCGCCCGCCTCGGCAGCCTCCGGGTCGAGGTACTCCCCTTTGCCGAGCGCTTCGAGATTCTCGTCGAGGCGGTACACGAGCGGGATGCCCGTGGGGATGTTCAAGGATGAGATCTCGTCGTCGCCGATGCCCTCGAGATGCTTCACGAGGCCGCGCAGCGAATTGCCGTGTGCTGCGACGAGCACGGTCTTGTCGTCGCGCAGGTCGTCAGCGATCGCGCCGTCCCAGTACGGCAGCAGTCGATCGATGACCTGCTTGAGCGCCTCGGTCTTCGGCTGATCGCCATCGATATCGACGTAGCGCGGGTCGCCGGACTGCGAGAAGTCGCTGTCGTCTGCGATCTCCGGCGGCGGAACATCGAACGAGCGGCGCCACAGCATGAACTGCTCCTCACCGTACTGTTCGAGGGTTTCCGCTTTGTCCTTACCCTGCAGGTCGCCGTAGTGGCGCTCATTCAGTCGCCAGCTGCGACGAACGGGAATCCAGGCCCGGTCGGCGGCGTCCAGCGCGATGTTCGCGGTCTGGATAGCACGGGTGAGCAGCGAAGTGTGGACGACGTCGGGGCGGATGCCGCGCTCGCGGAGCATGACGCCCCCGCGTTCGGCCTCAGTGCACCCGAGGTTCGTGAGCCGGACATCCACCCAGCCGGTGAAGAGGTTCTGGGCATTCCATTCCGACTGACCGTGACGGAGCAGGATGAGCGTGCGTTCTGTCATGGAATCCACTCTAAGCCACGCCGCCTGAGCACGCTGATGGGAGGATGAGAACATACCGAAACCCCGTGCTCGCGTGGTAGGAGTTCGAGGCTGCGATAGAAGCGGGGCTGCAGCGACGGGCGCGTGCCGTCGCAGGTGGCATTCTGAGTGGCGACGCGGGCGGACCCGGCAATGAACGTGCTGCGCTGTACGAGGAGCACGAAGTGCCGGGCATCTCGCGGCGATGGCGCTCGCGCTGCTGTGAGCCGTCAGCGATTGCAGGTGCCGGTCGAGACGGGCGTATCCATGCTCCCCAGGGCGTCAACGACCGGCAAGAGCTCCTCGTTCGACATCGCGTAGCCGATGTTGGCGCGCGTCTCGTCCTTTGCGAAGATCACGCCGGCGATTTCGCCGCTCTCCGTCAGGAGGGGCCCGCCCGAGTTTCCGGGTTCGACGACCGCTTCCAGCGTCAGCACAGATCGTTCTGACGCCGAGCCTCCGTAGATGTCCGTGACCGCGATCGTCCCTGACGCGGCAACGGCCGCCGGAACGTTGCGGAATGCGCCTCCGTGCGGGTACCCCTGCACGACCGCCGCGTCTCCAGGTTGCACCGAATCGGCGATGTCGAGCGGCGGCGCTTCGACGTCGGCAGCGATGACGGCGAGATCTTGAGCCGGGTCGAAGTAGACGACCCTGCCGTCCTGCGCTCGCTCGCCGGGCAGCTCGACCATGACCGTCTCGACTCCCGCCACGACGTGCGCGTTGGTGACGAGCATCCCGTCGTCGACGACGAAGGCGCTGCCGCTCTGGAGCGAACCGCATGCCGACGCCAACCCCGAAACGCGCGCAACGGACATCGCGGCCTGCGCCAGCTCGGGGCTCTCGGTTTCGATGCCGTCGAGATCCGGCGTCTGCGAGAAGTCGACATCGTCGAGCAGTCCGTCGATCGTGGGCAGGACCGTGTCACCGAGAATCGCACCGTGCAGTCTCGCCATGCCATCGGTCAGAGGAGCGGGTGTTACATCGTCGATCGCCCGCAGAATATTCGAGGACGCGACGGCAGAGGAGACGAACGGGATGCCCGCTGCAGCAATGCCGGCACCCGTGAGCGAGAGGGCGAGCGTTGCCGCAACCGTCGTGACGATCCCGCCCAGCAGACGTTCGAGCACCCGGAGTTTCAGTTTGTCGGCTCCGCTGCGGATGAGCGCCCCGATCGCGGCGCCCGCACCGGCCCCGAGCAGCAGAAGCCCGACCGCGCTTCCGATGACGGCGGTTCCGCGCCACGCATCATCGGTGACGGCAGAGCTCACCAGCGGTAGAACCCACGGCGCCAGGATCCCCCCGACGACAAGGCCGCAGATCATGCCGAGCGATGAGAACAGCCCGATCCGCAAGCCGGTGCCCAGCGCGCCGAGGACCAGCAGCACGATCAGGACATCGATCACTATCGGCATGGAGTTCTCCTCCGGTCACGGGGTGGTCGGGCACGCGTCCCGGTGCATGCTATTCACCGCTGCTATGGCGATCCCATGACGGATACGGTTACTCGCGTCGCGGGCGCTTCACAGCGCCCAGTCTGGGAAGCCTGGGCGGCTTGTTGGCCTGACCGGCTCCCGGGGGCACGAGCAGCTCCTGCGAGGCCGTCACCCGGTGCGTGCCGTCATCCCCTGCGTGCACCGTGAGCACCGCTTCGGGGTCGACCCTGCGCTTCAGCAGCGCAAGCGCGATAGGACCCAGCTCGTAGTGGTACGCGAAGCTCGTGACATGTCCCGCCGCCTTTTCGCCGGCGACGACTTCGGCGCCCGGCTCCGGAAGCACGGAGTCCGAGCCGTCGAGGTGCAATAGCGTGAGCCTGCGAGGAGGGGCGCCGAGATTATGCACCTTCGCGACGGTCTCCTGGCCCCTATAGCAACCCTTGTTGAGGTGGACCGCGGTTGCGAGCCAGTCGAGCTCGTGCGGGATCGTGCGTTCATCCACGTCCGAAAAGGCGGGACGACCTGCCGCTACGCGTGCGGCGTCGTAGGCCCCGTAACCCACGACGGGTACCTCGGTTGCGCTCAAGGATGCGGCGACTTCGGGCGTTACGATCACTTCTCGCCACGCCCAGGGGTCATCGCCTCGATACGACCCGTAACGGACGCCGCCCTCGATGGTGTCCGGCCATGCATCGCGCCAGACCGTACCGTCCGGAGCGTCGATCTCGCCGGAGACTCCGACCACGACCGCATCCGCAACCGCTTCGATGTCGACCTGCCGCATGAACCGCATCCGTTCGAGGAACTCGATCAGCGGAGCGGCTCTGCCGACATCGACGATCGCCCACAGCGACTCACCGTCTTCGACGAGTCGCATGGCGTGCTCGATCTTGCCCTGCGGGCTGAGCACGAGATTCTCCGTGCTCTGACCGGCCGAGAGATCGAGCTGCTGCGACGTTATGGAGTCGAGCCAGGTCAGCCGATCCGGGCCGCTGAGTTTGATGACTTCTCGCGGGAGCGGCACATAGGCACCGCGCTGAAACGCCCGTTGTTCACGCACCGGCTCGCCGAAGTGCTGCGGCACTCCGTTGTCGTCCAGAACGGCTCCTTGACGGTCGGCGAAGATGGTCATGACTTTCCCGACGCGTCCGATGCTTCCCGCTTCGCAAGACGAGCGGATGCGTGCGAGACGACTTCGGCGCCCTCCGTGCCGATGTCCCAGGCCCACAGCAGATGCTCCTGCACGTATCCGAGCATGCGCGTTGAGGCGCTGTGCTGCTTCGCGCTCGGGGAGCGCAGAACAGCATCGGTAGCGAGATCGATACGGGGTCCGTTCGCGACTCCCATGTACAGCTCCTGCACGCCGTTCGGATGCACGATCGATGCTTCTACTTCGAAGCCGCCGTCGTCGCGGCGCAGCTTCTCGAGCTCTTCGGCCGATGCTATCGCGGAGCCGGTCGCCGGCAGCATGCCGGGGCCCAGGTCCGTCGGCCCGGGTGATCTGGCGAGCCGCCAGAAGCCGGTTTCAATGCTGATCAGCGCATCCGTATCGAGGCGACGGCTGCGCGCTTCGTACTGCAGGTACGGCAGCCCCTGGTGGGCGAAGGAAACCGTCTGCGCGAACTCTATTTCGACGCGGTCGTCATCGACCGGGTACGAGATGACGCCGGTTCCCTCCCACTCGCCGACCAGCCACGCGAGCGGCGCGAGTTCGCTCGGCAGGGATCCATCGATCGTCAGCACGGGAACGATCTACCGCTTACCGCTGACCCCGGAAGAGACCGCGGAGCACCACGATGGCGCCGCCGAGGATCGCAACCGATGCGAGGCCGAGCAGGCCGATGAAGAAGATCTCGAAGGCGATAACGGGAATCTGATCCATGCAACCAGCCTACGCCACCGTCACCGTGCATAGCGCGACGCCCTCGGGCGCCGATTCACGCAGGCGGCCAGAGCACGAACAGCACGACGGAGGCGAGCCCGAGGATGACGAGCGCTCCCCCGACACCCCACCCGAGGCGCGACATGTGGCCAGGCGTTGTCGGCACGAGCAGCTGCAGCGCGAACGCGATCAGCGTGCACAGGCCGAATGCGATCGCGAGCCAAGTCGCTGCGGTTTTCGGCACCACGAGGCCGATCAGCGTCGAGAGCGTAACTGCGGCCAACCAGACGGGCAGCACCGTCGCCCACAGCACCCCGCGCGGGCCAGAAGCGCCAGCGACATCGAACTGCCGCTTCGAGGCGGCCGGGTCTGGCGGTGATTTACTCACATCTCCATACTAGGTTGATTACCGAGGCAGGAGGACCGATGGCAGACACCACCAGGATCGAAGCGCTCGGAGCAGCGGTTCGCGAGCATGACGGAGCTCCGCCGTTCAACGATCAAGCACTGATCGAAGCGCGCAGGGGCGAACGCGAGGTCATCGAAAACGACGGCGGAATCGCGCTCGTTGCGGCTGCCGAAGCCGAGTTGGCGGTGTGGCCCGAGCAACGCGGCAAAGGGTTCGGTCGCGAACTCGCATCGCTCGTCGCCGATCATTTCTCGGGCAGCACCTGGAGCGCATGGGCGCACGGCGACCATCCCGCAGCTGCGCGATTGGCCGAAGAATTCGGGCTTCGACGCACACGTGAGCTGCTGCAGCTGCGTGCCCGCGTTCCTTCCGATGCAGTCGTGCCGAGTACCGTTCGTGCATTCACGGATGACGACGGGGATGCCTGGCTGCGAGTCAACGCAGCGGCCTTCGCCGGTCATCCCGAGCAGGGGTCGCTCACGGCTGGCGACTTGGCCGACCGACGCTCTGCTGCGTGGCACAGCGACGACAACCTACTGCTGCACGAAACCGATGGCGAGCTCGATGCCTTCACCTGGTTGAAGCCCCATGGGGACGACATCGTCGAGCTCTACGCCGTCGGCGTTGCGCCGAACGCGCAGGGACGCGGGCTGGGGCGCACCATGATGGATGCGACCTTCGGACGGATGCGCGAGCTCGGTGCCGAAACAGCTCACCTCTACGTCGAGGGAGATAACCTCCCCGCTCTCGAACTGTACAAGCGCTTCGGTTTCGAGCGCTGGGCCATCGACGTCCAGTACAGCGTGTAGGTGGACTCTCTGTGGCGCTTTGTCCTTCGTCCAAGCAAATAGGGGCCGTTTCGGTATTCGCGCGACATTCGTTTCAAGTCTTGCTTGAGACTTTGGGGTGCTTTCGCGCATTTTTCGTGGTTCTGTCGGTGTTGATGTCGGTGGTCCCGTCCACACTGATCAGTACGTAGCAGAGCACGCGACGCAGCGGCGAAACGAGGTGAACGGTCATGGCGATGGATGTGCAGGTGCATTTCGACATCGAGCCTCGCTGGAGCGTGCGCGACATCGTCGAGCATGCCGACGGCACCTGCACTGTCGACGATGTGCCGTTCACATCGCTAGAACGCGCGTACGCACACATCCATCTACGTAACGAACTCGATCTCACCATCGAGCGACTGCAGGAGTTGGAGCGCGATGTCGAGAAGGTCATCGCCCTCCGCGAAGACTACCGCGGAGCAGCGCGCGAACTGATCGACAGATTGGTCGAGCGTCAGGACGGAGATCCCGAACCGCTGTTCAACGAGCTGCACGATGACGTTACTACCGGTCTTGCCGCGAACCTACGAAAGTCGGAACGCGCGGTACAGGGCCAGCTAGACGAAGCCGCGGCACTGCGCAGCAATTTTCCGAACACGCACTGCGCCTGGATGGATGGTGAAATCCACATCGGCCACGTGCGCGTGATAAGCAAAGCGGCACAGGACCTCGACACCAGCGCGCTGCCGGAATACGAACACCTCGTTCTGCCGCAAGCGCGCTGCAAGACACCGGCTCAGCTGGCACGGGTCGCGAACCGTATCGCCCGTCGTCTCGCGTCGCCGCCGACTCCCGAAGCCGTCGATGAGGCCGTCCAGGATCGCGCCGTCTGGCTCACCCAGCAGCCCGACGGGATGACGCACCTGACGATCAAGACGACCCCGATACTGGCTGAGGCAGCCTACGATCGGCTGCGACAGGCCTTCGGGCAACGCGACCGACAAGACGATCGCGGCTTGCACCAGCACATGAGCGATTCCGCTATGCGGTTGCTCCTAACCGGCACCGCTCCGCCTGCGGACGACGCAAACACCGATGTGGGCAGTACTGCGATCGGAGCGGGCTTCATGGCCGGTGTCACGGCACGCGTCACCGTGACCATGCCGGCAACGCTCCTCACGCACGGTCGCACCCTCGATGGTCTCCCCGGAGCCGAACTCCCCGACGGCACACTCATCGATGATGGCACAGCTCTTCTGCTGGCCGCAGGCGTGACGTCATGGACCAGACTGTTCACCGACCCCGTCACCGGCGTCGCCATCACCGCCGACGTATACCAACCCACGGCGTCACTGCGCAGACTCATCATCGGCAGAGACCAGACGTGTCGCTTCCCTGGCTGCAGCCGTCCCGCAGTCAGAACCGACCTCGACCACACCGTCGATTGGCAATACGGCGGAACAACGACGCCCCAGAACCTCGCGGCGCTGTGCCGACGACATCACGTACTCAAACATCGCGACGGACCGCACTCGGGATGGATCGTGCAGCAGACGAAACCGGGCGAACTGCTCTGGCTCGGGCCCCGCGGCAACCTGCATCGCGTCAAACCCGAGCCAATACCGACCGCCATCTCACCACCGGACGAACAGGGCAGAACCCGCGCCCTCGACCCCTGGAAACCGCCCCCGGAACCACCGGACAAATCCGGTATCCCGTTCTAAGTCGTTCCAGGGCGCTGCTCGAGCTGCAACAGCAGTGTGCCCTCGTCGAAGGCGTGACCGGCATGCCGGAATCCGAGACGCGCAACCGAGCCGAACGCAACTCGCGCAGTGGCTGAAAGTCACCCGGAGATTCTGTAGAGCTCAGCCCGCAAGGGCGGGCTGTTGACCGCGACTCCCCCGCCGAACCGAACCCGGAGTGCTGCCGACGATGCGGGTGAACGCTCGATTGAATCCGGCTTCCGACCGATATCCGAGCTCAGTGGCGAGACTTGCCGCCGTGATGTTCTCATCGCGCAGCCGGGTGTATGCGATGTTCATACGCCAACGGGTGAGATACGTGATCGGCGCTTCGCCGACGAGTTCTGTGAACAACGTGCTGAACGATGATCTCGACAGAGTTGCCACCCGGGCAAGTCGCTCCAGCGTCCACTCGCGGCCGGGCTCGGCATGGATCGCTTCGAGCGCGCGCCCGATTCGGGCATCCTGAAGAGCGCATAGCCATCCAGCCTCGGTTCCCGTGCCACTGGCCAGCCAGGCACGTATCGCCTGGACCACGAGAATATCCGCGAGCCTGGTGGCCACCGCCTCTCCCCCGGGCTGCGGCTGGGAGAGTTCCCGTGCCATGAGGCGCAGTGTGTCTCGAATCGACGATGCGGCCGAGACCGTATCGCTGCCGATGTGGAGCACCGGCGGGAGTGCACGCAGGAGCTCACGAGCTGCTGGATCGTCGAATGACACGATGCCGCAGATCATCTGCGAAGCACGGCCGGTGCCCCCATACCGTAGAACGGAGTAGTGGTCGGTGAGGTAGTCCTGGGGCAGGAGGTCGACACGGGGCCCCGGTGCCGCTTCTTCGGAACTCGCGAGATCGTGCCCCAGCCCGTGCGGAACCAGGGTGAGGTCGCCCGCACGCAGCTCGAGTGGCTCTGCACCCGGCATCCGGAGCCAGGAAGCACCGGAGGTGAGCACATGGAAACTGATCGAGTCGGGAATAGAAGGCATTTCGAAAGACCACGGCTCGCCGAGCTCGGCGTGCGAGTAGAAGGTGCTGCGCATACGCAGCGTGTGCAACGCTCGCGCCAGTCGATCGGTGCCTCCGGCGCTGGGTCCCGGCCTCATACGGCCAAGCTTCTCATGTATATACGCCAATAGTTCGCATGAATCGGTTGAATGGATAAGGAAAGCGGCAAAACTGGCATGGTTAATTCGATTTCTTCTCCGTAGCGTGAAACTCGCAATCAAACGAAACGAGAGGAAACCACCATGTATGTCGTCGCAGGAGCAACGGGTCGAGTCGGATCTGTTGTGGCCAAGACCCTATTGACCAACGGTGCCGGTGTTCGTGTGCTGGTTCGCCGAAGCTCGGATGCCGAACAGTGGCGCGCCGAGGGAGCCGACGTGCGCATTCTGCAGCTCGACGACCGAGCCGCGCTCGCCGACGCGCTCCGCGGGTGCGCGGGATTCTTCACACTGCTGCCGTTCGATCTGCACGTCGCCAACCTGGCCGAACACGCCGAGCGACTGACGTGTTCGATTGCGGGCGCCGTCGCCGACGCGGCGGTACCGCACGTTGTGATGCTCTCTTCCATGGGCGCCGACCTCGCTGAGGGCACCGGCCCGATCACCGGTCTCAACCGACTTGAGCGAGCGTTGCGTGAGACGGGCACTGTGCTCACAGCCCTGCGCTCGGGCCACTTCCAGGAGAAGGTGGCTGACGTCATCGAAATCGCCCGCGAGAGCGGCGTGTACCCGGTCTTCGCCGACTCAGCCGACACGCCGGTGCCGATGGTCGCGACGGCAGACCTCGGTTCTGTCGCGGCAAGAGCACTCCAGACGCCTCCCGACACCAGTGAGAACCTCGACATCCTCGGCGCCTCCTACTCTGAGCGCGCCGTCGCGAAACTGCTGGGCGAATCGCTGGGCAGGGAACTGCGAGTTACAACGGTTCCCGAAGAAGCGTGGTCGGCCGCATTCGTTGAGGCGGGGTTCCGTCCACACGTTGCAGACAGCCTCGCGGAGCTCTACCGTGCCGACGCCCAGGGCCTCCTTGCGCCGCGAGGGGATCGCAGCGTGCTCGTCGACATCCCGATGGAAGCGACCCTCGCCGGTATGCTCGCAGGTCGTTGAGAAGTGAGTGGAACCTCACCCGTCCTCGAGGTATTACTCGTTGCCGCGATCGTCTCCAACGGGCTGCTTGCCGGACTTTTCTTCGCGTTCGCCTGCGCCATCGCCCCCGGGCTCCACGGCGTCTCGAACGTCGGCTACGTGCAGGCGTTCCGCTCTATCAACGTGGCGATCCTGAACCCGTGGTTCCTCCTCGTATTCTTCGCCGCGCCACTGACAGCGGGTGCCTACGCGGTGCTCGACAGCCTGCAGACAACCACGAACGCACCGTTGTTGGCCTGGGCGGGCGCGGCTTGCGCCGTGATCTCGTTCACCATCACGGCGGGGCGCAACGTACCCCTGAACACACAGCTCGATCGTGCCCAAGCTGGAACAGCACCGGAATATCGGGTCGCTCGCGATCGATTCGAGGCCCGCTGGAACCATTGGAACCTAGCGCGCACTGTCGCGAGCATCGGTTCGTTCATAAGCTTGATTATGGCGGGAGTGCTCCCCTGATGAACCGGCTTTGTTGTTCGAGCCGAGCACGACTGGATTCAAATGGGCGTCGCAGCTCGCCCTAGG
>NZ_CAMEFJ010000029.1 GCF_945915485.1 uncultured Agrococcus sp. | reverse complement strand
TGGGCGGCGTTGTCGAAGTGCTTGCCTACGGTCTGCCTCCCGGACTCGGCAGTTACGTCCACTGGGATCGCCGGCTGGATGCCCGGCTCGCGGGCGCGTTGATGAGCGTCCAGGCCATCAAGGGAGTCGAAGTCGGCGACGGCTTCACGACTGCGACGAGGCGGGGGAGCGCCGCGCACGATGAGATCGTGCCGGGGGAGGACGGACTCGAGCGCGTCTCCAACCGTGCCGGAGGCATAGAAGGCGGTATGACGAACGGCCGAGTGCTGCGCGTTCGCGCGGCTATGAAGCCGATCTCCACCGTGCCGCACGCACTGCGTACGATCGATGTCGCTACTGGGGAAGCTTCGAAGGCGCACCATCAGAGAAGCGACATCACAGCGGTTCCTGCATCCGGCGTCGTCGCGGAGGCAATGGCGGCACTCGTCCTTGCGGACGCGGTGCTGGAGAAATTCGGCGGTGACAGCGTCGGTGAAACCCGCAGGAATCTGGCAGCGTACCTCAGTGCGATCGACGAGAGCGTGCGCACGAAGAACGAGCGCTGATGACGTCGCAAGCACCTCGGCCGGTGGTGCTGATAGGGCCGATGGCCGCCGGCAAGAGCTCGGTAGGGCGCACGCTTGCGAAGGTCCTGGCTCGCGAGTTCATCGATACCGACAAGGTCATCGTGCGGGACAACGGTCCGATTCCGGAAATCTTCGCAGAGCTGGGTGAACGGGGGTTCAGAGAGCTTGAGGCGAACGTCGTCGCCGAGGCTCTGCGGCCGGGCGCAGTGGTTTCGCTCGGCGGTGGTGCTGTTCTAGACGAGGGAACCCGCGCACGCGTGGCGGACTCAACCGTCGTGCTGATCACCGTCTCCGAAGCAGCAGTCGCGAGCCGAATCGACAACAACAAGCGGCCGCTGCTCGCGGAAGAGGGCATCGTCGCCTGGCGAAGAATCACCGCCGAACGCGAGCCGCTGTATCGGCAGCTGGCCGATGCCGTTGCGGACACATCGCACCGCCCGATGCGACGTGTCGCAGAAGAGATCGCCGCATGGGTGCTCGAGCACGAGCACCCGGGATCCGAGAGCAAGAAGGAGCGTGGGATAACCAGTGTCTGAAGTAACGACAATCCGTGTGGAGACGGCGGACGAATACGATGTCGTAATAGGTCGTGAAGTGCTGCTCGATCAGCTGCGGGAAGCATTGACGGAGGTCGACAAGGTTCTCGTCGTGCATCAGCCGTCGCTCTCAACGGTTGCCGACGAGCTGAAGCGGGAGATCGAGGTAAGCGGGACGCAGCTCTTCCTCGCGGAAATTCCCGACGCGGAAGACGCGAAACGCATCGAAGTAGCGCAGTTCCTGTGGCAGATCATGGGGCAGGCCGACTTCACGAGAACGGACGTCGTTGTCGGGCTCGGAGGCGGAGCCGCAACGGACCTGGCAGGTTTCGTCGCCGCAACATGGCTGCGAGGCGTGAGCGTCGTTCAGGTGCCGACAACCGTGCTCGGGATGGTCGACGCGGCCGTCGGCGGCAAGACAGGCATCAATACTGAGCTCGGTAAGAACCTCGTGGGAGCCTTCCATCAGCCGTCGCTTGTCATTGCGGACCTCGCGCTGACCGACACGCTCGACCGCAAGGAGATCCTGACCGGATTCGCGGAGGTCGTCAAGTGCGGATTCATCGCGGACGAGCGCATCCTGGAGCTGCTCGAGTCCGATCTGGAAGCGACGACGAACCCCGGCGCTCCCCAGTTCCACGAAGCCGTTTCACGGGCGATTCGGGTGAAAGCAGAGATCGTCGCTGGCGATACACGCGAGCACGGGCGTCGCGAGTTCCTGAATTACGGGCACACGCTGGGGCACGCGATCGAACACGCGGAGCGCTACCAGTGGCGTCACGGAGCAGCGATCTCGATCGGCATGGTCTTCGCAGCGGAACTTGGACGGCTTGCCGGTCGGCTGGACGATGCGACCGTCGCGCGGCATCGGCGCATCCTTTCGAGCCTGAACCTTCCACTGCAGTACCCGGCGAATCGCTGGAAGACGCTGCGTGCCACGATGCAGCGCGATAAGAAGACGCGTGGTTCGATGCTCCGCTTCATCGTGCTGGACGGCGTAGGACGTCCACGCGTTCTGGAAGGGCCCGATCAGACGATGCTCTTCACTGCATACCAGTCCTTGGCCGATGAACAGGAGTGAGCCTGTCTACGTGCCGTCTACTGCAAGAATGAATGCATGCGCATCCTCGTACTGAACGGGCCCAACCTGGGTCGTCTCGGCACCCGGGAGCCCGAGATCTACGGCTCGGCCTCTTTGGAAGACGTGCAACGGCTGCTCGACGGCTACTCCGGTCTTGAAGCCGACGTGCGACAGACCGATAGCGAGACCGAGCTGATCTCGTGGATACACGAGGCGGTTGACGCGCGCACACCCGTCATCCTGAACCCGGCGGCGTTCACGCACTACTCGTATGCGCTGCGGGACGCGTGCGCGATGCTGCAGGGCGTTGCGCCGTTGATCGAGGTGCACCTCTCGAACCCCCACGCGCGCGAGACGTTCAGACACAACTCCGTTATCTCGGGAGTCGCGAAGGGCGTCATCGCCGGGTTCGGCATCCGGGGCTACGGGCTCGCGGCGGAGTCTCTACGCAGCGAAGCATGACCGGTCGACCCGACAAGGCCGTCTGCTACGTCCAGCACGATGGACATCTGCTCGTCTTCACGCATCTCGACGTGCCGTTGACGGTCGCGGGCGTGCAGGTTCCAGCAGGTACGGTGGATGCCGGCGAACGACCAGAGGATGCCGCGGTACGCGAACTGCGTGAGGAGACGGGTCTCGCCGGAAGCGTGCTGCGGTCACTCGGCTCGGAAGAGTACGACGTGCGGCCGACGCGGGATCAAATCGCGACGAGGCACTTCTTCGAACTCGCCGTCTCGAACGCCCACACAGAAGATCGATGGGTAGCGGGCGAGTTCGATCCGAATGGCGGAGGTATTCCGCAGCGATGGGAATGCTGGTGGTTGCCGCTCGAGCACTCGCAGGTGCTCGTCGCTGGTCTCGGCGCGAAACTCGGCGCTCTCGTCCGGTAGACTCGGCCACTGGCCGGAAACCTCGGTCGCTCGTACATACGAACGGAAATTCATGGCAACGACCAACGACATCAAGAACGGATCGGTTCTCTCGATCGACGGACAGCTCTGGAGCGTGCTCGAGTTCCAGCACGTCAAGCCGGGTAAGGGCGGAGCTTTCGTCCGTACCAAGCTGCGGAACGTTCGCAGTCAGAAGGTCGTCGACAAGACATTCAACGCCGGCACGAAGATCGACTTCGAGACCGTCGACCGCCGTGACTACCAGTATCTGTACAACGACGGCACCGACTTCATCTTCATGGACAACGACACCTACGAACAGCTGCCGATCCCGGCGAGCGTCGTCGGCGATGCCGCCAACTACCTGCTGGAGAACGCGAATGCGCAGATCTCCATGCATGACGGTGAGGCACTGCAGGTCGAGTTGCCGCCTTCGGTCATTCTCGAAATCACCTACACCGAGCCGGGTCTGCAGGGCGACCGCTCGAACGCCGGCAACAAGCCGGCAACCGTCGAGACCGGCGCCGAGATCCAGGTGCCGCTCTTCGTCGAGCAGGGAACCAAGGTCAAGGTCGACACGCGTTCCGGCGACTACCTCGGACGCGCCTGACGCACGTGACTGTCGAACGCTATCCCTCCAGGAGGAAGTCTCGGAAGCACGCGATCGAGGTCGTGTATGCGGCCCTGATCCGCGGCGAGGACCCGATGGTGCTTCTCGCGACCACCTCGCGCGCAGCCGGATGGTCGCGGCACCCATGGTTCGCGTACGCGCAGGAACTGGTCGCCGGCGTCGAACGCCGCACAGAAGAACTCGACGAAATCATCTCCGGCGCCAGCGAGAAGTGGAGCGTCGATCGTATGAGCAGAACGGACCTCGCGATTCTGCGCGTCGCTTCCTTCGAGTTGCTGGAGCAGCAGGGGGTTCCCGCTGCTGTCATCACCTCTGAAGCCGCTCACCTGGCAGAGGAGCTGTCGGCGGACGACTCGCCGAGATTCGTGCAGGGAGTGCTTTCGCGCATAGCGGCCCAGCGCTGAAACACGTGACGCGAATCGATGCCTGCACGCATCCGTTTGCTAGCGTGAGTTCTACTACTGCAATGGTGCGGTAGCAGAACGGAGATTCACAGCACATGAGTTCCCTCGTTTTAATGCTCGTCGGCCTCGCCATTCTCGGTCTCGGGTATGCCTTCTACTCGAAGTATCTGTCCAAGCGCGTTTACCGGCTCGACAAGGGTTTCAAGACACCTGCCCACGAGCTGAGCGACGGCGTCGACTACGTCCCGACCAATAAGTTCATTCTCTGGGGGCACCACTTCACGTCCGTTGCGGGAGCCGCGCCTATCGTCGGCCCGGCCGTCGCGATCATCTGGGGCTGGCTGCCGGCGTTCCTTTGGGTGACGCTGGGCACGGTGTTCTTCGCGGGAATGCACGACCTCGGCGCGCTGTGGGCGTCGACGAGGAACAAGGGCAGGAGTATCGGCTCACTCGCGGCGCGCTACATCGGCAAACGGGGCGCAGCGCTGTTCCTCGTCGTCATCTTCGTGTTGCTGCTCATGGTGATCGCGGCCTTTGCCGTCGTCATCACCGGGCTGCTGGTCGGCACTCCCTCAGCAGTCATACCCACCTGGGGCGCGATTGTCGTGGCGTTGCTTGTCGGTGTCTCGGTGTACAAGCTGAAATGGCCGCTGCTGCCGGTGACGATCGTGGGCGTCGTCGCACTCTACTCACTGATCGTCCTCGGGGACCAGGTCCCCGTAGTGCTGCCGGATGACTTCCTCGGCATCGGACCAGCCAGTTTCTGGATCATCGCGCTGTTCGTCTATGGTGGCATAGCTTCAATGCTGCCTGTCTGGGTGCTGCTGCAGCCGAGGGACTACATCAACGGTGTGCAGCTCTTCGTCGGTCTGGCTCTCCTGTATTCCTCTGTTCTCATTGGAGCGCTTTTCCTCTCGAACAAGCCCGAGCTCGTCGCCCCGATGTGGAATACAGCGGTGCCGGAGGGGACACCGTCCATGGTGCCACTGCTGTTCGTCACGATCGCCTGCGGTGCCATCTCGGGCTTCCACGGGATGGTGTCGTCCGGCACGAGCTCCAAGCAGCTGGACAAGGAGACGGACGCTCGATTCGTCGGCTACTTCGGCGCGGTCGGTGAGGGACTGCTCTCGCTGGGAACGATTCTCGCCGTCGCCGGTGGTATCGGCTCCGTCGCCCGCTGGGAGGAGATCTACAGCGAATTCGGCGCGGGAGGCGTCAACGCGTTCGTCGAAGGCGGAGGCTTGCTCATGGAGAACGGCATCGGTTTGCCCGCGTCGCTCAGTGCGACCGTGCTCGCGACGATGGCCGTGCTGTTCGCTGCGACGACGATGGACACCGGTATGAGACTGCTGCGCTTCGTCGTGCAAGAAATCGGCCAAGCGGCGAACGTCAAGCTGAACAAGTACGTCGCAACGCTCGTCGTCGTCGCGGTCGGTCTCGGGCTGACCTTCTCACAGGGACTCGACGGTGAAGGTGGCATGCGGATCTGGCCGCTGTTCGGTACGACGAACCAGCTGCTCGCCTCCCTGACGCTCTCGATCATCGCGATCATGCTGATCCGCAAGCGACGGAACCCGCTACCGGCGCTGCTCCCGCTCATCGTCGTCTTCATCATGTCGTTCTGGGCCGCCATCGAGCAGCTCTTCAGCTTCACGAATCCCGCGAATCCGGACTGGCTGCTCTTCGTCATCGACGTGGTCATCATCTTCGCGAGCATCTGGGTGGCCGTCGAGGCGTTCATCGCGATGCGCAAGGCGGTGAAGGCTCCTCCTGAGCCTGAAGATGCCGACGAGAAGCTCGAAGCCGTCCGAGAGGAGTCCTAACCTGTCGGAATCCGGATCACACCGCTGGGCCTCCTTCTCTCGGGCGCTGTCCGAGATCTACGCCGGGCCGTACAGGCAGGCGTTAGCGCGCGAGCGCAGGGACGAGGACGACTTCTTCACCCTCGTCGTCCTTGGAGAGGCCCTCGGTGTTCCGGACCCGGCCGCGTACTACACGCTTGAGTTGATGCCGTACCTCTACGAAGACTTCCATGCATGGCACAAGCGCATGGGTATGCCGCGCTCGCCATTGGATCATGTCTCATGCTGTTAGAGAGTCTGCACGACAGGAAGCTGCTGTTCATCGGTGGCAAGGGCGGCGTCGGGAAAACAACTGTCGCGTCCTCGATCGCCTGCGGGCTCGCCGCGCGGGGGAAGCGCGTGCTGGTCGCATCAACAGATCCTGCGCACAGTCTCGGGCACCTGTGGAGGACGAGCCTGAACGATACGGCGCGTCAGCTCGCTGCCGTCGGGAACGGCTCCGTTGACGGTGTCGAGCTCGATCCCCGTTCTACAGTCGAGCGTCACCTGGCAGGCGTTGAAGCAACCATGATGAGCCTGCTGCCGGAGCGACTGCACTCCGCGGCCCGCTCGCATATTCTGCGGGCGGCGGATGCTCCGGGCAGTCACGAGTCCGCGATGCTCGAACGTGTTGCGGAGACGGTCGAAAACGCACAGGGCGTGTACGACACCGTGCTGTTCGATACGGCTCCCACGGGGCACACCACCAGGCTGCTCTCACTGCCGGATCGCCTGGAGGGATGGACCGAGCAGCTATTGCGAAGCAGAGATCGCTCCGAGCGATACGCCGCAACAATGCAGTCCATCGTCACCGGCAGAAACTCCCGGAACCCCGAATCTGACTTGCGCAAGACCCTGCACAGAAGAAAGTCACGCTTCGCGACCATGCGAGCGATGATCACGGATGCCGAAGTTTGCGGATTCGTTACGGTCACGCTCGCGGAACGGATGCCCCTGGCAGAATGCCTCGACCTCATTGAGGATTTGAGGGGTTTGCGTATCCCCATCGCGGGTGTCGTCATCAACAGACGTTCCCCGCGGGGAGAAAGCGCGCTCCTCGACGCACGACACCGCCTCGAGACCGACGCTATCGAAGCGTCGAAGTTGCTCCGCACAGAAGCCCCACTCGTCGAGATTCCACTGCTCGCCGACGACCTGACGGGGGAGGACGCCATACTGCGTGTAGCGGCGCGGCTCTAGCGTCGGCTAGCACGCTGTATGCTTGAACCATCCAACCTTGAAGCTCGTCCAGTGAGGCGAAGAAGGGAGGCGATCCGGTGAGCGATGCAGAGCACGCGAAAACCGTATTGCAGGGTGATGATTTCGCACGAATGCTGAAGCGGATAGCCCACGAGATCCTCGAATCCGAACGTGGCGCAGATCAACTGCTCGTTTTGGGGATTCATACTCGCGGTGTCCCGATCGCCGCTCGCCTGGCTCAGCTTCTGGGTCGGATCGACGGTGCCGAGGTTCCCTACGGCGCACTCGATGTCACGATGTACCGCGATGACCTCGCATCGAAACCGACTCGCGCATCCCGGCCGACGAGCATCCCCGACGGCACCGTCGATGGTCGCACCGTCGTGCTCGTCGACGACGTGCTGTTCTCGGGCCGAACCATACGAGCGGCCCTCGATGCACTCGCCGATCACGGCCGGGCCAAGGCCGTTCGGCTCGCAGTGCTCGTGGACAGGGGCCATCGGGAGCTTCCGATCCGCGCGGACTTCGTTGGAAAGAACCTTCCCTCCTCGCGATCCGAGCGCGTCCTCGTCCAGCTCGAAGAGATCGACGGCACCGACGCCGTACTGATCGAGAGTCCGGCGGGTGACATCGCATGAAGCATCTGCTCACGGGCGCGCTGCGTCGAGAGGATGCGATCTCGCTGCTCGACGCCGCTGAAGACATGCACGAAGTGCAGGATCGGCAGCTGAAGAAGCTCCCTGCGCTGCGCGGCAGAACGGTCGTCAACGCGTTCTTCGAAAACTCGACGAGAACACGCTCGTCCTTCGAGATAGCCGGAAAATGGCTTTCGGCAGACGTCATCAACGTCTCCGGATCCGCATCGAGTGTGAAGAAGGGCGAGAGCCTCCGCGACACAGTTCTGACGCTCGCGGCCATGGGCATAGACGGCATCGTGATGCGGCACGGAGATTCCGGTGCCGCCCAGTTGGCGGCCGACTGGCTCGATGTGAGTTTCCCTTCGGTGCGCGTGATCAATGCCGGTGACGGGGCGCACGAACATCCCACCCAGGCGCTGCTGGACGCATTCGCGCTGCGCCGTCGACTCTTCGGTGCCCAGAGTCGAGGAAGGGGCCTCGACGGCGTGCGAATCGCGATCGCCGGTGACATCGCTCATTCCCGTGTCGCCCGATCCAATGCGCTGCTGCTTCCAGCGCTCGGAGCCGAGGTGACATTCGTGGGGCCGCCGACGCTTCTGCCGCCGGGAGCGGACACCTGGAACACGACGGTGACGACGGATTTCGACGCGGTCCTGCAGCAGCCGCTCGACGCGCTCATGATGCTGCGCGTGCAACTCGAACGCCAAAGGGGCGCGTTCGTGCCGTCGGTCGGCGAGTACATCGTCGGATGGTCGCTCACGGATGAGCGCAGGGCGAAACTCGATGACGACACGGTGATAATGCACCCGGGGCCCATGAACCGCGGGCTCGAGATATCGTCGCGTGCGGCGGAGGGACTGCAGTCGGCGGTTCTCGAACAGGTGACGAGCGGGGTCTCGCTGCGGATGGCCGTGCTCTACTCGCTGATAGCGGGAGAGGAGCCGCAATGACCACGATCATCAGGGGAGCAAAGATCCTCGGAGGCGAGACTGCCGACCTGCTCGTCGAGGACGGCGTCATAGCCGAAATCGGTAGGGTCTCCGCGGAAGGAGATGAGATCGATGCGGCGGGTCTCGTTGCGCTACCCGGCCTGGTCGATCTGCACGTGCATTTCCGCGAGCCGGGAGGGGAACAGGCCGAGACCGTCGCAACAGGGTCTCGCGCCGCAGCGCAGGGTGGCTTCACCGCGGTCTTCGCGATGGCGAACACGAGCCCGGTCGCTGATTCTGTTGCCGTCGTAGAACTCGTTCATGACCTCGGCAGGAGAGCCGGTCTCGTCGATGTGCGCCCGATCGGTGCCGTGACGGTCGGCTTACATGGCGAACGTCTTGCTGAACTGGGTTTGATGGCTCGCAGCCGTGCGAACGTGCGCGTCTTCAGCGATGACGGCAAGTGCGTGCACGATCCGCTGCTGATGCGCAGGGCGCTCGAGTACGTGCGGCCCTTCGGCGGTGTCGTGGCCCAGCACGCGCAAGAGCCTCGGCTCACGGAGAACGCGGTGATGCACGAATCGGAGTTGAGCGGCAGGCTCGGGCTGCCAGGATGGCCCTCGGTTGCCGAGGAGTCGATCATTGCACGAGACGCACTGCTGGCCGAGCAGACCGACTCTCGTGTGCACGTCTGTCACGTATCGACAGCGGGAAGCGTCGATATCGTTCGATGGGCGAAGGCTCGCGGAATCTCGATAACCGCTGAAGTGACACCGCACCACTTGATGCTGACAGAAGAGCTTCTTGCCGGTTACGATCCGCTCTATAAGGTGAACCCGCCTCTGCGACGCGACGAGGACGTGTTTGCGTTGCGCGAAGCCGTCGCCGACGGCACCATCGACATCGTCGCAACCGATCACGCGCCTCATGCCGACGAGATGAAGAGGACGTCCTTCGAAGACGCGGCGTTCGGCATGGTGGGGCTCGAGTCGGCGCTTCCCGTTGTGCTCAAGACACTCGTCGAGCCCGGTCATATTGAGATTGCCGACGTCGCCAGGGTGCTGAGTTCCGCGCCGGCCGCCATCGGCGGTCTCACCGGCTATCGTGAGCCCCTCGCGGTCGGCGCGCCTGCGAACATCACGCTCGTCGACACTGCGGACAGCAGCGTCTTCACAACCGAACGTCTTGCAGGACGCAGCCTCAACTCTCCTTTCCTGGGAATCGAGCTGCCAGGGAGGGTTCAGCACGTTTTGCACAACGGTTATCGGACCGTGGCAGAGGGAAAGGTCGTCGAATGACTCGGGAGACGTTCGCAATCGTCGCGGTGATCTTCATCGCACTGCTGGTCGGGCTCGGGCTGCTCGGCTGGTGGGTGCGACGACGACGACAGCGGGATGTTCCGGCTCCTGTCGCCGTTCCGGAGGGCTTCGTGGCCCGATTCAGCTCGGACGTGCTCTACGTCGCTACCACGATGGCCGACAACGAATACGATCGCATTGCGGTTCACGGGCTCGGGCTGCGCAGCAGAGCGTCTCTCATCATCGGCGACGAGGGCATCGTTCTCTCCATGCCCGACACCGAGGTGTTCACGCCTGTCGAGGACCTGCGGGAAGTGCAGCGGGCGACGTGGACGATCGACCGCGCCGTCGAGCCAGGGGGCCTTTTGCGGTACGCCTGGCGTCTCGGGGCTCGCGAAGTGGCGACAAACGTGCGTGTCATCGGTGACGATGGCGAAACGCTGAAGCAATTGCTGGCGCTGTTGTCCGATGAGGACTCGAGGGAAGCCACGCAGGCAGGGAAGGAATCGTAGAAGTGGAACGAGCAGTATCCGATCGGCAGCCAGCCGCTCTCGTCCTGGAAGACGGCACGATCTATCGCGGCACCGCGTATGGAGCACAAGGAAGCACGCTCGGCGAAGCGGTTTTCACGACGGGCATGACGGGCTATCAGGAGACCATCACAGACCCGTCGTACGCAGGTCAGATCGTCGTGCAGACCGCCCCGCACATCGGCAACACGGGCGTGAACGATGAAGATCCCGAATCCCGGCAGATCTGGGTCTCCGGATACGCGGTCCGAGCAGCGAGCCGCGTTGCTTCGAACTGGCGCGCAACGGAGTCTTTGGCGGCTCGACTCGAGCGGGAAGACGTTATCGGCATCGCGGGCATCGATACACGCGCCGTCACGCTTCGGCTCCGCGAGCACGGCAGTATGCGAGCCGGGATCTTCTCCGGCGACGGCATGCGTACCGACACGGAAATGGTTGCCGCTGTTCTCAACAGCCCAGAGATGTCGGGGCGCAACCTCTCGGCCGAAGTGTCGGTTTCGGAACCGCAACGCTTCGAGGCGATAGGCGAACGGTTCGGGCTCGTCGCGGTTCTCGACCTGGGCATCAAGTCGGCGACGATCCGGTACCTTCGGGAGCGCGGCTTCGACCTCGTCGTACTGCCGCAGGACATCGCCTACGAACAACTGCGCGCATACGACGTCGACGCACTCTTCTTCTCGAACGGACCCGGTGACCCCGCGGCGAGCGATGCGCACGTCAAACTGCTTCGCAGCGCACTGCGCGACGGTATTCCGTACTTCGGAATCTGCTTCGGCAACCAATTGCTGGGGCGTGCACTCGGCCTCGAGACCTATAAGCTGCCGTTCGGTCACCGCGGCATCAACCAGCCCGTTCTGGATGTCGCGACAGGGCGGGTCGAAATCACGAGCCAGAACCACGGGTTCGCAGTGCAAGCACCACTCGGCGAGGATTTCGAGAGCCCCGCAGGGTTCGGCCGGGTGCGCGTGAGCCACTACTCATTGAACGACGATGTCGTCGAGGGCCTTGAAGCCCTCGATATTCCGGCGTTCAGTGTTCAGTTCCACCCCGAATCAGCCTCGGGACCCCGCGACTCCATGCATCTCTTCGACCGACTCGGCGAAGCGATCACAGCACGAAAGGCCGGTAACTGATGCCGAAGCGCGACGATATCAACGCAGTTCTCGTTATCGGCTCCGGTCCGATTGTTATCGGACAGGCAGCAGAGTTCGACTATTCGGGTACGCAGGCATGCCGTGTTCTCAGGGAAGACGGTGTTCGGGTGATTCTGGTGAATTCGAACCCTGCGACGATCATGACGGATCCCGATTTCGCCGACGCGACCTACATCGAGCCAATCACGCCCGAGGTCATCGAGTCCATCCTGCTGAAGGAGCGCCCCGACGCGATTCTTCCGACCCTCGGCGGTCAGACTGCGCTGAACGCCGCGATCGCCCTGCACGAACGCGGCGTGCTCGAGCGTCTCGGCGTCGAACTGATCGGCGCGAATGTGGACGCCATCCAGCGCGGAGAGGACCGCCAGCTGTTCAAGCAGCTCGTGCTCGACGCCGGCGCGGATGTCGCCAGGAGCACGATCGCCACCTCAGAACAGGACGCGCTCGATTTCACGAGTGAATTCGGCTATCCGGTCGTCGTCCGTCCGTCGTTCACGATGGGTGGGCTCGGCTCGGGATTCGCACACGATGAAGACGAACTGCGGCGCATGGTGCAGGACGGTATCTACTCGTCTCCGACCTCTGAAGTGCTGCTCGAGGAGTCGATTCTCGGTTGGAAGGAGTACGAACTCGAGCTGATGCGTGACACGGCCGACAACACGGTCGTCATCTGTTCGATCGAGAACGTCGACCCTGTCGGTGTGCACACGGGTGACTCCATCACGGTTGCCCCCGCGCTGACGCTGACCGATCGCGAGTTCCAGAGCCTCCGGGACATCGGCATCCAGATCATTCGTGACGTGGGCGTCGACACTGGCGGCTGCAACATCCAGTTCGCCGTCGACCCGGCCACGGGGCGCGTCATCGTCATCGAAATGAACCCCCGGGTTTCGCGATCGTCGGCACTGGCCTCGAAGGCGACGGGATTCCCGATCGCAAAGATCGCCGCGAAGCTCGCCCTCGGGTACCGGCTCGACGAGATCCCGAACGACATCACGAAAGCGACGCCCGCATCCTTCGAACCCACGATCGATTACGTCGTGGTCAAGGTGCCGCGCTTCACGTTCGAGAAGTTCCCGGCAGCTGATCCGACGCTCACGACCACGATGAAGTCCGTCGGCGAAGCGATGTCGATAGGCCGTACGTATACGCAGGCACTGCAGAAAGCGCTCAGATCCATTGAGAAGCGGGGCTCCTCCTTCCACTGGCTGGGCGAACCGGGCGACAAAGACGCACTGATCGAGACCGCCAAGACACCGACGGACGGTCGCATCGTCACGATTCAGCAGGCCATGCGTGCAGGGGCGACGATCGACGAGCTGTTCCGGGCAACCGGCATGGATCCCTGGTTCCTCGATCAGATCGCCCTCATCAACGAAACGGCCGATTTCGTCACCGACGCACAGCGCCTCACGGCCGATGTTCTCGCGGAGGCGAAGGAGCACGGATTCTCGGACTCCCAGATCGCGCAGCTGCGCGGCACTCACGAAGACATCGTGCGGCAACAGCGCTGGGACTACGGGCTGCGACCGGTGTTCAAGACCGTCGACACGTGCGCCGGGGAGTTCCCTGCGGAGACGCCGTATCACTATTCGAGCTACGACCTGGAAACCGAAGTCGTTCCTTCCGATCGCAAGAAGGTGATCATCCTCGGTTCCGGGCCCAACCGCATCGGACAGGGCATCGAGTTCGACTACTCGTGCGTTCACGCGTCCTTCGCACTGCGGGACGCCGGCTACGAGACCATCATGGTCAACTGCAACCCGGAGACCGTCTCAACCGACTACGACACATCGGATCGTCTCTACTTCGAACCGCTCACGCTCGAGGATGTTCTCGAGATCGTGCACGCCGAGTCGGCGGCCGGGGAGCTCGTCGGCGTCATTGTGCAGCTCGGTGGCCAGACACCGCTGTCGCTGGCGCGCGGTCTCGAGGCGGCCGGCGTTCCTATTCTCGGAACGCAGCCGGACGCGATCGACCTAGCGGAGGAGCGAGGGCTCTTCCAGCGCATCCTGGACGCAGGCGGTCTCATCGCGCCCAAGAACGGCACTGCCACGAGTGAGGAGGAAGCGGTCGCGATCGCCGAGGAGATCGGGTATCCGGTGCTTGTGCGACCGTCGTTCGTCCTGGGCGGCCGCGGTATGGAGATCGTCTACGACACGGAAGCGCTCCGCGGGTACTTCGAGCGGATTTCCGAGCACGGCATCATCGGCCCGGATCGGCCCGTTCTCGTTGACCATTTCCTCGACGACGCGGTCGAAATCGATGTCGACGCCATCTACGACGGCACGGAGCTGTACATAGGAGGGATCCTCGAGCACATCGAGGAGGCCGGCATCCACTCGGGCGACTCGAGCTGTACCTTGCCGCCCTTCGGACTCGGACGCCACCAGATCGAGCGGGTGCGGACAGCAACGGAGCGCATCGCCGAAGGTCTCGGTGTACGCGGACCGATCAACGTGCAGTTCGCCATCGCCGCCGATGTCCTCTACGTCATAGAAGCGAACCCGCGTGCCAGCAGAACCGTGCCCTTCGTCGCGAAGGCGCAGGGCATGGGTGTTGCCAAGGCCAACGCACTCGTGATGGCCGGCCACTCGATACGCGAAGTCATCGAGCGGGGCGTGCTGCCTGCCACGGACGGCACGTACGTCCCCGGAGGAGCCCCCGTCGCAGTCAAGGAGGCGGTGCTGCCCTTCAGGCGATTCCGCACCAAGGGAGGCATGCTGGTCGACAGCCTGCTCGGCCCGGAGATGCGGTCGACCGGTGAGGTCATGGGCATCGACAGCAATCTCCCCACCGCTTTCGCGAAGAGCCAGGCGGGTACGACGGGTGGGTTGCCGACGTCCGGCACCGTCTTCGTCTCGCTCGCCGACCGCCACAAGCGTCAAGCGGTCTTCCCCGTCCACAGGCTGGAGCAGCTCGGCTTCGACATTGTCGCGACCGAGGGGACCGCCGAAGTACTGCGCCGCAACGGCATCCCCGTCACGGAGGTTGCCAAGCTTTCCAAGGCCGGATTCGAGGACTCCATCGTCGGCGCCATCCATCGTGGTGAGGTCGACATGGTGATCAACACGCCCTCGACGGGAATCTCGCGCCAGGACGGTTACGAGATCCGAGCTGCGACCGCGGGTGCCGACAAGCCGATCTTCACGACGGTTTCGCAGCTTGCTGCCGCAACGATGGCGATCGAAGCGAACAGAGAAGCGTTCAACGTGACGAGTCTGCAGGAGTACAACGAACGACGCGAGACTGTGCGATGACGGCATTCGGGTCGCGGCTGGTCAGTGCCATCAGCGATCGTTCGCCGCTGTGCGTCGGCATCGATCCGCATCCGCACCTGCTGCGGGACTGGGGGCTGCCGGATGCGCCGGAATCGCTCAGGTCGTTCGGCCTTGCCGTTGTCGAAGCCGCCGCGGGCCGAGCCGCCGCGATCAAACCGCAGGTGGCGTTCTTCGAACGGCACGGTTCCGCGGGTCTGCGAGCGCTGGAAGACGTCCTCGCCGTCGCGCGGGATCGTGACGTCCTGGTCATCGGGGACGCCAAGCGTGGCGATGTGGGAACCTCGGTCGCCGCCTACGGAGAAGCGTGGCTGCACCCGGACTCCCCACTGTTCGTCGACGCGCTCACCGTTTCCGCGTTTCAGGGAACCGGATCGCTCGCCAGCGTCTTCGAGCTCGCGAGCGAGCACGAACGCGGGCTCTTCGTGCTCTGTGCGACGAGCAACCCGGAGGCAGCGGGCATTCAGCTTGCCACGACCGAGACCGGTGAGACCGTCGCGGCGACGATCGCACGAGAGGTCGCAGTACTCAACAGCGCTGCTGCTTCATCGATGGGCTCGATCGGCCTCGTTCTCGGCGCGACGATCGATGTGCGGGACTTCGGAATCGAAGTGGATGCGAACACGCCGGTGCTCGCCCCCGGCTTCGGCGCACAGGGCGGTCGCCTCGAGGATCTCCGCACGCTGTTCCCGGCTTCCGCTCCCGTGCTCGCCGCTGTTTCGCGCAGCATCCTCGAGCACGGACCCGACGGGCTCGTCGCGGCGATCGACGAAGCAGTTGCTACAGTTTCGGCATGAGCGTCCCCGATCCAGTGCAGGCTTCGGCTGAGGCCGTGCGGAGTCGGCGAGCACGAGCCGAGGTGAAACAGGCAATAGCCGCCGGCGAGCGAACGCCACTCGAAGTGTGTGAAACGGCCTGGAGCGATGCCACCAGCGCGGAGTCCTCGCTGCTCGCATCCGAGTTGCTGAGCTCGCTGCGAGGGCTCGGCCCTCTGCGTACGGATCAGACGCTGGAGGAACTCGGTATCTCGCGGCGACGGCGGCTGCGCGGTCTGGGGGTGCACCAACGCGACCGGCTGCGGCACTGGTTGCGGGAGCGCCCCGGCACGGATCGCCCCAACCTCGTCGTCCTCGCCGGCCCGACCGCTGTTGGAAAGGGCACCGTTGCCCAGTTCATTCGCGACCGCTATCCGCAGATCAAACACGCGGTCTCGGCCACGACGAGAAGCATCCGACCCGGTGAGATCGATGGCGTGCACTATCGATTCGTCTCGGATGCCGAGTTCGACGCGATGATTGAGCACGGCGAGTTTCTCGAATGGGCCACCGTACACAATGCGTACCGATACGGAACACCGAAGTCGTCGGTTGATGAGCAGCTCAGCCGTGGCAACAGTGTTCTGCTCGAGATCGACCTGCAGGGCGCGCGAGCCGTGAGAGACGCGATGCCGGAGGCACTCACGATCTTCCTCGCACCGCCCAGCTGGGATGAACTCGTTCGCCGGCTTGTCGGCCGCGGCACGGAAACCGAGGAGGAGCGAGCACGGCGACTCCGTACCGCGGAGGTTGAGCTGGCGAGTCAGCACGAATTCGATCACGTTGTCGTCAACCACGATGTGGCGGAAGCCGCGCATCGCGTTGTCGAACTGCTGCGCGGTGACGTGAGCTAGGACGGCGAGTGAGCTAGAATGGGAAGCTGCGTGCCGTGGGCGCACCGAACCACGGCCCACACCAAGACTCTTTAAGGAGCAATTCGCATGACCGAGCAGGGCATCATCAATCCGCCCATCGACGACCTCCTCGCGAAGGTCGACTCGAAGTACCAGCTGGTGATCTTCGCAGCCAAGCGCGCGCGTCAGATCAATGACTACTACACCGACCTCTCCGAGGGTTCAATGTTCGACAACGTCGGACCCCTCGTCGATGCAAGTCTCGACGACAAGCCGCTGTCCATTGCGCTGCACGAAGTAGTGGAGGACAAGCTTCTTCTGAAGCCCGCTTCGGAATGACCTTGCGCATCCTTGTCGGTATCAGTGGCGGCATCGCCGCGTACAAGGCCGCGTCGCTGATCCGCCTGCTGGTGCAGGAGGGGCACGATGTGCACGCTGTGCCGACAACTTCGGCTCTTCGATTCATCGGGAAGCCGACGCTCGAAGCGCTGAGCCGAAATCCTGTGACAAGCGACGTGTTCGATGACGTCGCTGAAGTGCGGCACGTTGCGCTCGGGCAACGTGCCGACCTGATCATCGTTGCTCCCGCTACCGCGAACACTCTCGCCAAGCTCGCGAACGGTCAGGCGGACGATCTCCTGGGAACGTCGGTGCTCGCTTCCTCCGCTCCTCTCGTTATCGCGCCCGCTATGCACACGGAGATGTGGCAGCATCCGGCGACGCAAGACAACGTTGCCAAACTCACCGAGCACGGGGCCCGCTTCGTCGGCCCCGACGCCGGCGAACTCACGGGTGGTGACGTTGGCGCCGGCCGGCTCGCGGACCCGGAACGCATAGTTCGGGAAGCGCTTGCGATAGTGGGCGACGACTCCCTGCGCGGCACGAGCGTCGTCATCAGTGCGGGTGGCACCCACGAGTCCATCGACCCCGTCAGATTCATCGGCAACCGTTCTTCCGGCGCGATGGGCGTTGCCCTCGCAAAGCGTGCTCTCGCAAGAGGCGCAAGCGTGACCCTCGTCGGAGCGAACCTGCAGGTGCATCCTCCTGCGGGAGCGGACGTGGTCTCCGTCGAGTCGACCGCGGAGCTGCGTGACGCAATGTTGGCCGGTGCGAATGCCGACATCGTCATCATGGCGGCCGCGGTTTCCGATTATCGGGTCGCAGGCGGAAGCGACGCGAAGTTGAAGAAGGAGACCCTCGGTGCGAATCCGACGATCGAGCTTGCAGAGAACCCGGACATACTGGCTGAGCTCGCCCGTGCCGAGCGCTCCAACACCGTCGTTGGATTCGCGGCGGAGACCGAGAGCGAACAGGACGCACTGATCGCCCTCGGCAGAGCCAAGCTGGAGCGGAAGGGCGCCGATCTTCTTGTTGTGAACCGCGTGGGCACCGAAGCGGGTTTCGGTGAGCGCGAAACATCCGTAACCGTGCTCGATGCGAACGGTATCGTTGCTGCGGCCGCGGGAACCAAGATGTCAGTGGCTGACGTCATCATGGATGCCATTGCACAACACAAGGAGACATCGTGAGCCTGAGACTCTTCACTTCGGAATCCGTGACGGAAGGGCATCCCGACAAACTCGCGGACCAAGTGTCCGATGCGATTCTGGACGCCATGCTGGCGCAGGACCCCCATGCGCGAGTCGCCGTCGAGACGTTGCTGACAACCGGGCTCGTGCACATCGCCGGTGAAGTGCGGACGAAGGGGTATGTCGAGATCCCCGACGTCGTCCGCGACACGATCCGCAGTGTCGGGTACACCTCAAGCGCGGCATCGTTCGATGCCGACACCTGTGGCGTCACGGTCTCGATCGGCAATCAATCTGCGGAAATCAAGGCGGGTGTCGACAATGCCCTCGAAATCCGTGAAGGAGGCGACGACGAACTCTCGCAGCTCGGTGCCGGTGATCAGGGGCTCATGTTCGGATTCGCGACCAATGAGTCGGAAGAGTTCATGCCCATCACGGCCCATGCCGCTCACAGGCTCGCTGAGCGGCTCACAGAGGTCCGGAAGAGCGGTGAACTGCCGTACTTGCTGCCGGATGGTAAAACCCAGGTGACCGTCGGTTACGAGGGTTTCAGCCCGCGAACGGTAGAAACCGTCGTGCTCTCCACGCAGCACACGAGGGAAGCAGATCTCGCGACGGTGCAGCGGGACGTCGCGGAGCACGTCGTCGCGCCCGTCATCGACAGCCTGGGTCTCGATGCGAGCGGATTGCGCCTGATCATCAATCCGGCGGGCCCGTTCACGGTGGGCGGACCCAGGGCAGACGCAGGTCTGACGGGGCGCAAGATCATCGTCGACACGTACGGCGGCGCCTCACGACACGGCGGCGGAGCGTTCAGCGGCAAGGACCCTTCGAAGGTAGACCGTTCGGCAGCGTATGCGATGCGCTGGGTCGCCAAGAACGCTGTCGCAGCCGGATTCGCAGACCGACTGGAAGTGCAGGTCGCATACGCCATCGGGCGCGCGGAGCCCGTCGGGCTGTACATCGAAACCTTCGGCACCGAGAAGATCGACAAAGGGACGATCGTCGCCGCGATTCGCGACACCTTCGACCTTCGCCCGGAGGCGATCATCCGGAGTCTCGATCTCCGACGTCCCATTTACGGGGCGACGAGCGCGTACGGCCACTTCGGCAGAGCGCTGCCGGACTTCACGTGGGAGCGCACCGACCGAGTCGAACAGCTCCGGGCCGCGGCTGGGCTGTAGCGTGGCGGCATCCGTCGCTCGGGTGCTCCTAGACTCACGCCTGCCCCAGCTCGACAGACTGTTGGACTTCCGTGTCCCTGCAGCTTTGCAGGGGGACATCGCAGAAGGTGTACGGGTCAGGGTGCCACTGCGCGGTGGCAGGCTCACGGCGGGGTACGTGGCGGAACTCTCGGACACCTCCGAGTACGCGGGAGAGTTGGAGGACATCGAACGTGTCGTTTCACCGACTGTCGCGCTGCACCCCGAGGTACTCGAACTCGCTCGTAGCGTCGCCGAACGCGCGGCCGGCAATACCGCCGATGTGTTGCGACTTGCAATTCCCGGACGTCAGGCAAGGGTCGAAAAAGCATACGTGCCGCCCGAACTCGAGCCACTGGCCGGCTCGTCCCACGATGAGTGGTCAGCACTGGAGCCGGGAACACGCTGGGTCGCCGACCTGGCCGGGGGTGTGACGTCGGCGAACGGTATCGCCGTCGGCATCTGGGCGACGACGATCGCCTCACTCGTGCGTGCGACGCTCGCGAAGGGGAAGCAGGCCGTCGTCGTCGTGCCCGACTATCGGGAGCAGCGACAATTGCATGCCGCGCTTGTCGACGTCGTTGGTCGAGAGCGGATCGCTTCGCTGGACGCACGTCAGAGCAACGCTGATCGGGCTCGCAGCTTCCTCCTCGCGGGCAGCGGGCTGCCGACCGTGACCATCGGACCGAGGAGCACCGTGTACGCTCCCGCATCCAAGCTCGGGCTCATCGTGATCTGGGATGACGGAGACCCACTGCACCGAGAGCCGCTTGCTCCCCACATCCATTCGCGCGATGCCGCGCTGCAGCGGCAAGCACTGAGCGGCGCAGTGCTCGTCTTCGCTGCTCATGCCAGGTCCACTGCTGTGCAGCGGCTTGCGGAAATCGGCTATCTCGAATCGCTCGACCTGCCGCGGGCGAACCGTCCCAAGGTAATCCCCGCCGATCTCGTGCGCGATCAGGAAGGGCGCATCCCTTCCATCGCCTACAGCGCGATCCGATCCGGACTCGCGGAGGGACCGGTGCTGGTGCAGGTCGCGAAGCCGGGGTTCTCGACACGACTCGTCTGCGCATCCTGCGGTGACCCCGTACGGTGTCAGCACTGCACCGGCCCGGTGCGTCCAAGACGCTACACGAACCTGGGTGACTCTCGCCCGGACCCGGCATGCGCCTGGTGCGGGCGAGGGCTCGGTGCCGGTACGTGCGACCGCTGCGGAGGATCGAAATTCAGCGAGGCAGGCAGCGGAAGCGGGAAGACAGCCGGTGAACTCGGGCGTGCGTTTCCCGGCACGTCCGTGACGGTTGCAGACGGAGAGCACGAACATCTCGAAGTGGATGCTCGCCCGCGCCTCGTCGTCGCAACGCCGGGAGCAGCGCCGCTCGCCGTCGATGGCTTCAGATCGGTCGTGCTCCTGGATGGCGCCTCCGCACTCATGGGCGAAAGACTGTCGGTCGTGGAGGACGGAGTGCGCCAGTGGCGGGCGGCCCTGGCCCTCGCGGCTGAAGACGCAACCTGCATCGTCACCGGTGCCTCCACGGAACTGGCGACGGCGCTGAACCGGCCGTCTACCGCCGGGTTCGCTGCCGCGCAGCTGGCGGAGCGACGTGAACTCGGATTCCCTCCCGCTGCGCGCGTCGCGAGCGTGTACGGCGGCAGCTCCGAAGTTGCAAGAGCCGTCTCCTCGCTCGACGGGATGCCGGGAGTGGATACGCTGGGTACCGTCAGCGTGAAGGGCCCGCAGGGGCAGGAAGAAGTTCGCACCATCGTGCGTTTCACGTACGCGAGCGGCCACGACGTCGCCGCCGCGCTGCGAGCGGAGGTGCTTCGGGCTGCGACCGGCCGACGGAAGGGATCCGGTCGCTTGCGCGTGAAATTGGATGATGTGGAGCCGTTCGAAGGAGCCGATGGATCATGAAGATCGTATTTGCGGGGTCTCCCGAGGTCGCCGTCCCCACGTTGCTGGCGCTCAGCGGAGCACACGACGTGCTCGCCGTGCTCACGCGTGAGCCGGCGCCTGTCGGCAGGCGGCGCACACTGACCCCGACGCCGGTCGCGGCAGCTGCAGAAGAACTGGGAATCCCCGTCATCGAATCCAATCGACCGGATGACGAGATCGCGGAACGCATCGCGGGGCTCGCGCCGGACCTCGGCGTCGTCATCGCCTACGGTGCACTGCTGCGCAGGCCGATGCTGGACGCGCCGAAGCACGGATGGGTGAACCTGCACTTCTCGTTACTGCCGCGGCACCGTGGTGCCTCACCGCTGCAGAGCACGATCCTGGCAGGGGAGCGGGAGGCCGGGCTCTCCGTCTTCCGGCTGGTTCCCGCACTGGACGCCGGCGACATCATTGTGCAGGCGTCGTCGCCGTTGGGGCCAGACGAAACCGCCGGCGAAGCGTTGAGTCGCCTCGCGCACGAAGGCGTCGGCACGGTCGTTACCGCTGTGAACCATATCGAGGCCGGAACCGCGGTCTTCACGCCGCAGGCCGGCGAACCCAGTTACGCTCCCAAACTGACCCGCGAGCACGGCGAGCTCGATTTCACGCGTGACGCCGCGTCGCTCTACGCGCGATTCCGTGGCGTCACGCCCGAGCCGGGCGCCTGGACCAACACCGAGATCGGCATTGTGAAAATCCTGGCCATGCGACCGGTAGCGGAGTGCGACGAGCAGCGGACCGCCGTTGCCACGATAGAAGGGAAGCGTGCCATCGTCACCTCCTCCGACGGCGCATTCGAGCTGCTTCGAGTGCAACCTCCCGGTAAACCTCCCATGGACGGCGACGCATGGCTTCGCGGACGCGGCGGCTTCGTGCAGCTGCTGAGCGAAGGGCAGGGGTCATGAGCGCGAGGTCGGTAGCACTCGACGTCATCATCGAAGTCGCCGAGCGTGACGCCTACGCGAATCTACTGCTGCCGAAACGTGTCGCCGCTGCATCGCTTTCTTCCGCCGATGCTGCTCTTGCGACCGAACTCACCTACGGGACACTGCGCTGGCAGGGGCAGTATGACAGCGTTATTCGGCAGCTCTCGTCACGTGATGTGTCCAACTTGGACTCGGACGTCGCGGCAGCGCTTCGACTCGGGATGCACCAGCTTGCGCGAACCCGTATTGCCGATCACGCGGCCGTGCACGAAACCGTCGATCTGCTCGGTCGCAACGCAAGGGGCAAACGCGGTTTCGTGAATGCCCTGCTGCGCAAGTGTGTCGACGGCGGTTATGCCGCTGTTCTGAACACGATCCTTGCGGAGGCGGAAGGGGATGAAGCGATCGCCCTCGAGCATGCGCATCCGAGCTGGATCATTCGGGCCTTCAGACGGGCGCTGGCTGCCGAAGCGCACGAGGACGAACTCCTGCGGCTGCTCGAAGCGAACAACACTGCAGCGGCAGTGCAGCTCGTAGCGCTGCCCGGCCTTGCAACGGCATCCGAACTCGGAGGAAGCACGACCGTGTCGCCAATCGGCACGAGCCTCGATCGAGGTGATCCAGCCGCCCATCCGCTGGTGAAGACCGGCAGGGCACGGGTGCAGGATGCGGGCAGCCAGCTCGCAGCGCTGGCGCTCGTCGAAGCACAGCGGGTGCAGCGAGGAGAACGCTGGTTGGACATGTGCGCTGGCCCCGGTGGTAAAGCTGCTCTCCTCGCAGCCTCGGCCGAGGTGCACGGGGTCGAGCTGATAGCGAACGAAGTGCAGCCCCACAGAGCGAAGCTCGTTCAGCGGGCGACCGAACGGTTCGGCACTCGGGTTGTGACGGGTGACGGCAGGCGGTTCGCAGAGGAGCCAGAGGCCTTCGACCGGGTCATTGTCGACGCTCCGTGCACGGGTCTCGGTGCGTTGCGCAGACGGCCGGAGTCGCGTTGGCGGAAGCGGGCGTCCGACATCGCCACGCTCTCAGCGCTGCAAGAGGAACTCCTCGCGGCAGCTGTCAAGACGACCAAGAGCGGTGGCATCGTCGCCTACGTCACGTGCTCTCCCCATTTGGCGGAGACGCAGCAGATCGTGCAGCGCGCCGTACGGTCCGGGGAGGTCGAGGCGATCGAGACCGGCCCGATCATGGAGCGTATCGCCCCCGGCATCGCGGAATGTTCGCGAGGCACGGCAGCACAGCTGTGGCCGCACAGGCACGGCACGGATGCCATGTTCGTGCAGTTGCTGCGTAAGCTCTAGAACGGTGGAGGCTCACCATCATCATCGACTGTCAGACTTGAGGTCCATGGATCGAGAATGATCGCCGCCGGATGAGGCTCGGGTTCGACATTGCGGATGTGCCCTAGCGGCGACGTCCACTCGATGCTTCCCGGTTCGCCGTGGTCGATGCGCCATCCGCTGTTGGGCCCCATTCGATGCTTGATCGTATGATGTCGGCGGCACAGCGCCGCAAGGTTGTCGGGGGTCGTGGTGCCCCCGTACTGCCATTCCAGGCTGTGATCGAGGTCGCCTTCGCGCGACGGGCGAGAGCAGCCTGGGAATCGGCAGGTCTGGTCGCGAAGAACGATAAGTCTTTTGAGCGATGCCGTCGGTTTGTAGACGTCCGCAGTAACGACGACTCCTGTTGCCGGATCGGTAAAGAGCCTCGTCCAAGAGGTTGCTCCGCCCGCGAGGAGAAGCGCGGTTGCGTCGTCGATGAGTTGCCCGGTCGGCAGCTCTGCGCTGCCAAGCGAGCCTTCGCAGCCGGCGTCCGCACCCGTGAGGACGGTCGCGGGCATCGTCAGGGTGATGTTCGCAGTGACGCCGGCAAGATAGCCCTCATCGTCGGCGTCTCCCGTCAGCAGCGTTGCGGTCACCGCGTCGGCGATCCACTGCGGCATCGTACGGTCATCGTCGACACCGGCGTTGTTGTCAGAGTCGGCGCCGTGCTTGTACGCGTGGCGGAGACGTTGCATGATCGCTTCGACCTGCACAGCTGAAGTACGGAGAATGAGCTTGGCCATGCCATCGGTTTCGGGCTGTGCCCATACAGCTCGTTCGGCGAAAGCATTCTCGTGGCGTTGCTCGAGCGGTTCCGGCTCAAGCTGCTGTGCGATGCGGCGAGCGATCGGTGCCAACTGCGAAGGAGTGCGGTCACCTATCTGCGGCAGAATACGACGCTCGAATTCGAGCATCGCTTCCTCTGACAACTCCTCTGCGGCGCGCTGCATCACCCAGATGTGACCACGGGTCAGCTTGCCGGCCATCCACGCCTCGACGGTATTGGGAAACTCTCGCACCAGTGCGGCGTCTTCGGCCAGACGGCTTCCTGTCGACCGTTCTGCAGATCGGGTTGCCGAGGCGAGCGCTGAGACCGCCAACTGGCGTTCCTCCTCGACCGCATCGCGCCAGGGACCGTCGTGAAGTCTGCCGGCCGCTGTGATCAAGTCATTGGCCTCGGCTCGCGCATGTGCGAGCTGCGCATTGATCTGCTCTTGCCGCTGTTGCAGATCGGTGATCTCGTCGAGCAGGGTGAACAGTCGCTGCTTGGTCTCGACGTATTCATACGCCTCATCGATCGAGCTGATGGTCACGCCGGCGACCTTGGCCCGGCCATCGGGCTCGGGGAAGATCCCCGGATACTCGACCCCGCCGAAAGGATCCAACGGCGTATCGGGGAAAGACGTGTGCGTAGAAGCGCGCAGTGAGGTGCGTACGTAGTCGGGAGATTCGAACCTCGGCGTTTGTTTCGCCATGTCGCTCACCTCCGATTCCCGTGCCTCTGACGTGTAGTCAGCGCTTCAAGCCACTGCTTCTAGTTACCGACCAGTCTGCCCGCGACGTCCGACATGAAACCCCGCTAGAAGCTTCAACCTTGAACCATTAGTTGAACACGCTTCCTGTGGTTGAGTTCCGACGGATTGTCGCGGCCCAGCGAAAGGCGCAGACCTAGGTAGCATCGGTGTATGCGCATCCATCCCTCTATCCTGTCTAGCGATTTCGCGAATTTAGAGCTGGAATTACAGCGCATCGAAACCGCGGATGCCGCGCACATCGACGTTATGGACGGCCACTTCGTCCCCAACCTGACGATCGGGCTTCCCGTCGTGCGCAGACTGGGAGAGGTTTCCCCCATCCCACTCGATGTACATCTCATGATCGAGAACCCTGACGAACTGGCACCGCAGTACGCCGTGCCGGGCGTCGAATCGATCACCTTCCACTTCGAGGCAGCGAGAGACGCGGTCGGGATCGCAAGCGCGATCCGTGACGCCGGTGCTGCTCCCGCGGTCGCGATCAAGCCGGGAACGGAAGCCCGTGTCGTCACCGACATCATCGACGCCTTCGACATGGTGCTCGTGATGACCGTCGAGCCCGGTTTCGGCGGTCAGTCGTTCATGCCCGAAGTGCTTCCGAAACTGGTTGAGCTGCGTAGCGCCGCTGCCGAGGCGGGAACGATTGTTCGACTCCAGGTCGACGGCGGCGTGGACGCCGTGACGATCGTGGATGCTGCGCTGGCCGGGGCCGACACGTTCGTCGCGGGCAGCGCCGTCTATGGAGGGAATCCAGCAGAGCGGATAGCGTCATTGCGGGCCTCACTCGGCGATACTCTAGACGGGTGAAGAACTTCGATTCGCTGTACGCCGAACTGCGTCAATCCCTCGCCGAACGCCGCCCGGACTCCGGAACGGTCGCACGCGTCGACGCGGGTGTGCATACCATCGGCAAGAAAATCGTCGAGGAAGCGGCCGAAGTGTGGATGGCGGCCGAATACGAATCGGACGACGAATGCGCTGAGGAGATCTCTCAGCTCCTCTATCACCTGCAGGTGTTGATGCTGGCAAAGGGCATCCGCCTCGAAGACGTCTACAAGCACCTGTGATGCCGCACTTCGCGGAGAAAGCTGATTCATGCTGAAGATCGCCGTCCCGAACAAGGGATCGCTCTCGGATACCGCCTCCAACATGCTCACCGAAGCCGGCTACCGCGGCCGTCGCGACTCGAAAGAGCTGACGATGGTCGACGCCGACAACGACGTCATGTTCTTCTACCTCCGACCACGCGACATTGCTACGTACGTCGCCTCCGGAGCGCTCGACGTCGGGATAACCGGTCGCGACCTGTTGCTCGACTCGGGAGCAGCAGCCACGGAACTCATGGGTCTTGACTTCGCCCGCTCGACGTTCCGCTTCGCCGGCCCTGTTGGACGGTTCAACAGCATCGCCGAACTCAGCGGCGGGCGTATCGCCTCCAGCTACACGGGCCTGGTCCAGCGAGCGCTGGACGAAGCCGGTATCGAAGCGGAGACGGTGCACCTCGACGGCGCAGTGGAAAGCAGCGTGAAACTCGGCGTCGCCGACGCGATCGCGGACGTGGTTGAAACCGGCGCGACGCTTCGAGCGCAGGGGCTGGAGCCTTTCGGCGAGGAGATCCTGCGCAGCGAAGCCGTGCTGATCGGCGGGGAGCGTCAGCCGACAGGGCTCAAACGACTCATTCGCCGCCTGCACGGCGTGATCGTCGCGCGTCGGTTCGTGCTGGTCGACTACGACGTGCATCGTGACAACCTCACGGCTTCCGTCGCGGTCGCGCCCGGTGTCGAATCGCCGACCGTGTCCCCGCTCCACGATCCGGACTGGGTCGCGGTACGCATCATGGTCGAGGCCGAGCGCACCAATCGCGTCATGGACGAGCTCGAAGAGGCGGGAGCGAAGGCGATTCTCGTTACAGCGATCAGAGCGGCCCGCGTCTGATGCTCGCAACGCGTGTGATTCCGTGTCTCGATGTCAAACACGGCCGAGTCGTGAAAGGCGTGAAATTTCAGGGGCTCGCAGACATGGGTGATCCCGTCGAGCTCGCGGCGCGCTACGCGGCCGAAGGGGCCGACGAGCTGACGTTTCTGGATG
>NZ_CAMEFJ010000028.1 GCF_945915485.1 uncultured Agrococcus sp. | reverse complement strand
AAATTCTCGGCCTGGAGCAAAACGGGCGCACTTCGAGAACTCGACCCTGTTCAAGCCGCTGTGCATTTCACGCAATTGATCGCGGTGGCAGAGCCGGGCCCCACCTCTGGTGCAACGACACGAGATGAATCTGAAGCATGGATCGTTTCCGGCGTAAGGGTGTTCCTGCGGGGGTACGGTCGAGACCCCGAGTGAAACGCACCGAACACCGGGCTCGCTCGCTATCTTCCGTGTGAGAGCTTCACGATTCGCGAATCAGCTCCGCGCACTTCTCGCCCATCATCATGACCGTGATGTTGGGGTTCACGGTCACGATCTCGGGCATCGCCGAAGCATCGACAACACGAAGCCGCTGCACGCCCTTGACCCGGAGTTGCGGATCCAGAGGGGCGTCCTGGTCGTCCGTGGCGCCCATCCTGACCGTGCCGACCGGGTGGTAGACCGTGTTGTGCGTCTTCGTGATGTAGTCGGCGATCTCTTCGTCGCTCTGCGCTTCCACGCCCGGTGCGAGCTCGCGCCCTGCCCAGTCCGTCATTGCAGGCTGCGCCATGATCTCGCGCGCCTTGCGAACGCCCGCCACCATCACGCGCATGTCGTGACCCTCCGGGTCCGTGAAGTATCGCGGGTCGACCTTCGGCTTGTCGCGGAAGTCGTTCGAACGCAGTCGCACCGTGCCCTTCGATCTCGCGTGCGTGACGTTGGGCGTGAGCACGATCATCTCGTCGGCCGTCGGGTACCCGGCACGATAGGTGTGCATGTCGAACGGCACAGATCCGTAGTGCATCATGAGATCGGGGCGATCGAGGCCCTCCTGCGTCGGCGTGAAGATGCCGATCTCCCACCACTGCCAGGATTCCCGCACCATTTCGCGCTTCGCCTCCCACTGCACGACACCCTCGGGGTGATCCTGCAGATTTTCGCCCACACCGGGCGAGTCGACTCGAACCTCGATGCCGATCTCCTCGAGGTGCTCGCGCGGGCCGATGCCCGAGAGCATGAGCAACTGCGGAGTATTGATCGCGCCCGCCGATACGATGACCTCACGGCGCGCCTCGATACGGCTCTGTCGGCCGAACGCGTTGTCGACGACGTGCACGGCTGCGCACACGTTGTCGTCGTCGAACTCGAGCTTCGTCGCCCACGTGTCCGTCAGGATCGTCAGGTTCTCGCGATCGAGAATCGGGTGCAGATACGAAACCGACGACGACGACCTGGTGCCGTCAGGCTGTCGATTCACCTGGAAGAAGTTCGCTCCGTTGACGACGGTCTCACCCGTGTTGAATTGCGCACGGGGGATGCCCGCCTGCTCGCACGCATCCAGCAGGGCGACGCCGCACGGGTCCGCGGGAGGCACGTTCGCGAGCCGAACCGGGCCATCGTGACCGTGCAGGGGGCCCTCGTCCTCGTTGTTCTCGAGCTTGGTGAACAGCGGGAAGGTGCTCTGCGCATCCCACCCCGTCGCGCCGTATTTCGTCGCCCACTCGTCGAGGTCCTCCGCAGGGGCCCAGAACGCGATGCAGGAGTTGTGCGACGAGCAGCCGCCCAGCACCCTCGCGCGGGCGTGGCGCATGAACGAGTTGCCGTTCTGCTGCGGTTCGATCGGGTAATCCCAGTCGAACCCGGACTCCAGCAGCTCCATCCAACGGTTGAGCCGCAGAATGACGTCCTGGCCGACATCCGTCGGTCCGGCTTCCAGCAGCCCGACAGTGACGCTCGGATCCTCGCTCAGCCGCGCGGCCACGGCGGCACCCGCGGAGCCTCCCCCGACGACGACGTAATCAAAGGTGTGGAGCGTCTTCATGCCGTTGCCTCCGTCTCGCGGTCGCTGAACCAGCCGGTCACCGCCGGGGCGAGGTTGCGGTAGATGTGCTTGGACTCTCGGTACTCCTCGAGCCCCGTCGGGCCGAGCTCTCGCCCGAAGCCGGACTGCCCGAAACCGCCCCACTCGGCCTGCGGCAGGTACGGGTGGAAGTCGTTGATCCAGATCGTGCCGTGGCGCAGCCGCCTGGCGACCCGCTCGCCGCGGCCCGCATCCGAAGTCCACACAGCGCCCGCAAGGCCGTAGATCGTGTCGTTCGCGGTCTCGACCGCTTCGTCCTCGTTCTTGAACGTCTCGACCGTGACGACGGGGCCGAACGCCTCATCGGTCACGACCGACATGCCGCGCTGCACGTTATCGAGCACAGTGGGCAGGTAGTAGAAGCCGCTTTCGAGGTCGCCGGTGCCCCAGGCACCCCCGCAGCGGACTCGCGCGCCCTCCCGGGCGCCCGCATCCACGTAGGCGGTGACCTTGTCGCGGTGCGCCGCCGAGATGAGCGGACCGGTCTCCGCTTCGTCGTCGAAGGGCCCCCCGAGTCGAATCGACTCGGCACGGCGCACGAGCTCATCGACGAAGCGCTCTGCGATGGATTCTTCGACGATCAGCCTTGCACCCGCGGAGCACACCTGCCCCGAGTGCACGAAAGCGCCGTTCAGGGCATTGTCGACGGCCGCGTCGAAATCGGCGTCCGCGAACACCACGTTCGGGTTCTTGCCGCCGAGTTCGAGCGCCACCTTCTTGACCGTCGCAGCTGCGTTCGCCGCGATGAGCCTGCCGGTCACGACGCCACCGGTGAACGACACCATGTCGACATCGGGATGCGTCGAGAGCGGCGTCCCGCACGATGCGCCAGCACCGAGCACGAGATTGGCCACACCGGCCGGGAGGCCGAGTTCTTCGAGCACCTTCACCGTCAGGATGGCCGTGTGCGGCGTGAGTTCCGCGGGCTTCAGTACGAAGCTGTTGCCGGCCGCGAGCGCGGGCGCGATCTTCCAGGCTGCCTGCAGCAGCGGGTAGTTCCACGGCGTGATGAGCGTGCAGACACCGACCGGCTCGTAGACGACACGGCTGGCGACGTTCGCGTCACCCGCGTCGACGACGCGACCCGCATCGTTCGCCGCGAGCTTGCCGAAGTACTCGAAGCACGCCGCGATGTCGTCCATGTCGATGCGCGACTCGACGAGCCGCTTGCCCGTGTCGAGCGACTCGGCCCGCGCGAACTCTTCACGGCGTTCCCGCAGTGTCGTAGCGAACCTGAGCAGGAGGTCACCGCGTTCGACGGCCGAAACGTCTGCCCAGACACCCGAGTCGAAGGAAGCGCGTGCCGCCTCGATCGCAGCCACGGAATCCCGATCGTCCGCCTCGGCCACCGTGGCCACGAACTCGCCGTTCGCAGGGCAGTGGATGTCTCGGGTTCCTCCGCCGATCGCTCGCTGCCAAGCGCCGTTGATGAATAGTGTTGCCGACACGATGCCTCCTTGATGCCGCTGCGTCATTACGGCTTGTCTGCCGTTGGTTCTGTGAAATCGTCTTGCCAGTCGATCACGAGATTCTCGTCGGTCCCTATGGAGGCATCCGAGTGGTTCTCGGAGATCCGCAGGTACGCCAGGTGCGACTCGTAGTGGCCGATTGCATCGCTGATGATCTGCTCCGGCGTATAGCCGTACACGTCGTAGCCGTGCGACCCGGATACCGTGAACACCTCGAGGCGATAGTAGCTGTCGGATTTCGACGGCGAGTAGTACGCGAACGCGGGCATCTCGCGATTCACGGGATAGATCTGGTAACAGAAGTCGGGCTGGTTCTCGAACTCCGCAGTCAGCAGCAGGGGCGGCATCGCCGCACCGGGCACGTCGGAACGTTCGAGCGAGACCCTGAGGCCCGCCTCCCGCAGTTCCTCCACGACCTGCTCGAGCGCTGGAACCGCGGTCTTGTCAAGGTAGTCGGTCGCCTGCATGCGGTTCGGGAACACCGTCGACCTGCGCAAGCGCTGCTTCCAGCTCGTTTCGCCGCGGCCGAAGCGAGAAGCGACCGTTGCCGCGTATCCCTCGCGGTGCTGTGCCTCCGTGCGCAGGGCTCGATAGAACGAGATCATCACGAGGTAGATCAGAATCGAGAGCGGCAGGCCGAGAATCAATGTCGCCTGCTGCAGCGTTGGGACGCCGCCGACGAGGAGCATCGCGAGCGTCAGGACACCCGTCGCAACGGACCAGAAGATACGGAGTCCCTTGGGTGCATCCTGTTTCGAATCTTCGATCTTCGATGTCAGGTTCGCCAGCACGAGCGCGCCGGAGTCGGCCGAGGTGACGTAGAAGAGGATGCCGCTGATCAGTGCGATGCCCATCAGCAGCGGTGCTCCGGGATACTCGCCCAGGAGGCTGAAGAAGGCGTGCTCCGGGAGGTTCACCGCTGTGTCGGCGAAGGCCTCATCTCCTCCGAGCACGATCTCCAGCGCCGCGTTGCCGAAGAGCGAGACGAAGATCGCGATGAACGCGAAGGGCACGGCAAGCACGGCGATGGTGAACTCTCGCAGCGTACGACCGCGTGAGATTCGGGCCAGGAAGAGCCCCACGAACGGCGCCCACGCGAACCACCATGTCCAGAAGAACAGCGTCCAGCCCTGCATCCAGGCATCCGGCTGATCCCAGGCGTAGGTATCCATGAGCATGCCCGCGAACCCGGAGACGAAGTCGCCGACGTTCATGACCAGCCCCTCCAGCAGGCGACGCGTTTCACCGAACACGGTGATCCAGACGAGCAGCACGATCGCGATCAGCACGTTCAGCTCGGAGAGCCTCCTGATGCCCTTCTCAACACCCGAAACGGTCGAGATCGTCGCGACCGCGACGGCGAAGGCGACGAGTGCGATCTGCACGGCGGCGTTCTCGGGGAGCCCGAACAGCACGTGCAGTCCGTACGTCAGCTGCACGACGCCGATGCCGAGCGTGACCGCAAGGCCGAATACGCTGCCGAGAATCGTGAAGATGTCGGCCGCGTGGCCGATAGGGCCGTGGACCCGCTTGCCGAACAGCGGCGTCAGTACCGACCGGATGCTCAGCGGCATGTTCCGCCGATAGGCGAAGAACGCGAACGCACCTCCCATCAGTGCGTACATCGCCCAGCCGACGGGTCCGTAGTGGAACAGGGTCCAGACGATAGCTTGCCGCGCGGCGTCGATGGTCTCGGCCTCGCCGGCCGGTGGCCCCATGTACTGCGCCACCGGCTCCGCGACAGCAAAGAACATCAGGTCGATGCCGATACCTGCTGCGAAGAGCATCGAGATCCAGCTGAAGAGCCCGAAACGAGGTCGCGAATGATCGGGACCGAGCTTGATCCGCCCTGTCGAGGAGAATGCGATGACCAGCACGAACACGACGATGACCGCTGCGGTGAGAATGTAGTACCAGCCGAAGGTTCCTGCCGCCCATGCAACGACACGGGTGATGACGGTGTCGGCGTTTTCCGGTACGACGATGGCCCAGACCGCAATGGCAACGATGAGCGATGCCGAACCGAGAAAGACGGGCCACTGCACCCGATTGCGTTTCAGCGAAGGCGCCGGAAGCGTCTTTCCATCGCTAGAAGGTTTAGAGGGCTGTGTCGGCTTTTGAGACATCGTTCACTTCTCCAGTTGTTGCTGCTCATCATCGTTCGATAAACGTCGCAGCACGGATGATGCGGGATTGAAACACGATAGCAAAGACCGAGTCCCGCGCATCTGCCGATCGGTCCGGTTTTTGCCCCGAGTGCTGCTGGGTGCTGCGGTGCTCGCGGAGCAGAGCGCGCATCCGCGTTTTCTGCAATCCTGTCCAGAGGAAGGGAATTCGGCTCGCCTTCTCCTCATCCTTGCGAGCCCGGGTGTCGCGCTGAAAGGGCGGGATTCGGAGGAAACGGGGGCGGCACGGAAGACGCTGATCTCGCCGGCGACTGACCGATTGTCGGTCTTTCGTGCACAGTTAGCCGAATTTCAGTTTCTCGAGATCGTCCGTCCTGACCAGGAGCCGACGTTCCCGACGACAACGCAGATGCGACCCGCCCCTGCCGAGGCAGGGTACGGGTCGCACAAGCGGTTCGGAAGACCGATGGCTCGGTCAGCCAATTAGTGAACTAGTCGGTGAGAAGACCGGGGAACGCGTCGCCGTTCTCCGAAACCCACTGCTCGACAGCGCCCTCGGGGTCACCGTCGTACTCTTCGCTCGTCACGAGCGATTCGAGTGCACCGTAGGCGTCGTCGTCAAGGGTGAGCTCCGCGAGGAACTCTGCGACCTCGGGGTGGTCACCGCTCACCTGGTCATTGGCCAGGAAGTGCAGGCCCTCGGGCTCGCCCATGGCGCCCTCGGGGTCTTCGAGGTCGCGCACGTCGTACTCGCTGTACGCCCAGAACGGACGCCACAGTGTCACGACAACCTCTTCTTCGTTCTCGATAGCGTCACCCAGCACCGTCAGCATCGCTGCGGTCGAGGACGTCGAGAGCGTCCAATCCTCTAGACCGTACGCCGGCATCATCGATTCCTCGGTGACACCCGTCAGACCAGCGCCCGGCTCGATGCCGATGATCTCGCTGCCGAAGAGGTCAGCGTTGTCAGCCAGCTCGTCCATCGAGGTGATCTCCGAGTACTCGGGCACCGCGATCGTCAGCACCGCGTTGTCGTAGTAGACACCGAGCGATTCGAGGTCATCCCCGAACTGCTCCATGTACTCGGCCTGCGTCACCTCTGGCCAAGCCGAAGCGTGGATGTCGACGTCGCCGTTCGAGAGACCCGCATACATGGGGCCGTTGTCGGTCAGGGTCGTGATGTCGACGGTGTAGTCCATCCGCTCGAGCTGGTCTTTGAGCAGGTAGGCCATGCTCTCGCCGTCGGTCCATCCTTCGATGTAACCGAGCGTGATCGAGCGGTCCTCGCCGCCACCGTTATCGCCGTTACCTTCGTCGCCGCCGTCGCTCGCGCATCCTGCCAGTACGAGACCGGCTGCGGCGCCAAGAGCGAGGGCCTTTGTCATCTTTCGGGTTTTCATTGTGTTCCTTCCTTCCCGTTCAAACGGGACGATGGGGATAAGTAATTGGTTGAGGCGCGTTAGGGCGAGGGAAGAACCGCAGGCTTAGACTTCGCTGCTTCGGCGTCGAGATTCGTCGAGTTGTTCTTGGTCAGCTTTCGATTGGCCTGGCGCTTGCGGAAGAGCGCGACCAGGGACGTCTTGTAGTCGCCCGGGTTACCCAGCGCGGCGGTAACGCGGTCGAGGAACACCGCGATGATCACGACGCTCAGTCCGGCTTCGATACCGAGCGGGAGGCGCTGGCCGGACACGGCGGCTACGACTTCCTTACCCAGCCCATCCGCCCCGACGAATCCGGCGAGCACGGCCATCGAGAGCGAGAGCATGATGACCTGGTTGATGCCGGCCATGATGGTGGGCGTGGCCAGCGGGAGCTGAATGCCGCGGAGAATCTTTCCGGGAGTAGCGCCGAAGGCCTGCCCGGCCTCAACCGTTTCCGAGTCGACGCCGCGGATACCGAGCTCCGTGAACCGCACGCCCGGCGGGAGCGAGAAGATCACGGTCGCGAAGATGCCGGGCACATAACCGATGCTGAACAGCAGAACAGCGGGAATCAGGTAGACGAACGCCGGCATCGTCTGCATGAAGTCGAGCACCGGCCTGAAGACCGCGCTGACTTTATCGCTCTTCGCCGCGAGAATACCCAGCGGGACCGCGAGTATCACCGCGATGATCGTCGCGACGAGGACGAGCCCGAGCGTTTGCATCGCTTCCGTCCAGAGCTCCATCGAGACGATGAGCAAGAGCGAGAGAATCGTGCCGACAGCAAGCTGCCAGGAGCGCAGAAGCCAGCCGATCAACGCGAAAATAAGGATGATGATCGGGAACGGGACAGCCAGGAGACCGTCGACCAGGCCGTTGGTGACGGTGCGAAGCACCAAAGTGATGATATCGACCAGCCACGAGAACGTGTCCCTGAACCAATCGAAAGCGATTTCGCCCCAGTCTCCGAGCGGAATGCGTGGGATTCCCATCAGCCTGCCTCCTCTAGCGTCGCAGTGATGGTGTCAGCGGGCACCAGTGGGCTGGGCTCGACCACCGGAATCTCCGTTGTCATCGTCGGCAGATCGGTCAGTGCGGCCAGCAGCGTCACTCGGGGCACGACACCCACGAGCTCCTCGCTCTCGTTGACCACGGCCACCGGCAGCGGGCTCTCGACCACCAACTCGAACAGATCGGCGATGAGCTGCTCGGGCTTCACAACAGAAGGTGTCGGTCTCAGCCTCGACGAAAGATCTGCATTGCCTTCGCGCACCAGTCTGAGCATGTCGGTGTCACGCACGACTCCCTGCAGCTTCCGCGACCCCGAGGTGACGAAGCACGCGGAAGTCTGGAGATCGCGCATCAGCTTCAGTGCGGTGCGAGGCCCGGCCGATGCGGGGATGACGGCCTTGGGCGATTCCATGACCTCACCGGCGGTCAGGACGCGTGCACGATCGACATCCTGCACGAACTGGGCGACGTAGTCGTTCGCAGGGTCGGTAAGGATGTCGTTGGGTGTTCCTACTTGCACGACACGGCCGTCGCGCATAACCGCGATGCGGTCACCGAGGAACATGGCTTCGTTCAGGTCGTGAGTGATGAACACGATGGTCTTGCCAAGTTCCTGCTGCAGTTCGACGAGCTGCTCCTGCATTTCGCGGCGGATGAGCGGGTCAAGCGCCGAGAAGGCCTCGTCCATGAGCAGGATGTCGGTGTCAGCGGTAAGGGCGCGCGCGATACCAACGCGCTGCTTCATACCGCCGGAGAGTTCGTCAGGGTAGTTGCGCTCCCAGCCGTCGAGGCCGACTCGTTTCAGCCAGCCCAGGGCGAGCTCCTGTCGTTTCTGTACGGCCACACCTTGCAGTTCGAGCCCGTACGCGACGTTGTCGAGCACCGTGCGGTGCGGAAGCAGCGCGAAGTGCTGGAACACCATCGACATCTTGTCGCGACGCACTTCGCGAAGTTCCGAGGGCGTTCTGTCGACGACTTCGCTGTCCAGTACCTTGATGGAACCGTCCGTCGTGGGGTTCAACCCATTCAGCATGCGGATGAGCGTCGACTTCCCCGAGCCCGAGAGCCCCATGACGACGAAGATCTCACCGCGCTTCACATCGAAGCTCGCGTCAATGACGGCAGCCGTGCCTAAGGCCTTGACGTCCTGACGGGTCTTACCGTCTTTGAGGCGCTTAACAGCCTCCTTGGGACGACGACCGAACACCTTATATACGTGCGAGACCTCGATTGCGGTCTCACGCGCTTCTGCGTTGTGGAGACCGGTCTCGGGAGCTTGCTCGAAGGCATGGTCGGATGAACTCGAATTCGTCACTTCTGTTCTCCTTGCCTGACCGCAATATCCGCGCTGAACACGTGGGGCAACGCTAGCAAGGGCCTATTGGGCTTGCAAACCGCGTAAGCGCGAAGACGGCATCGGTTCAGCGCTCACTCGCCGTAGAAACACTGGCTGATCGGCGGGTTTGCTCGTTACCACATCGTTACCGCAAGAATGCTCAGTTCATGCGGGTAGAGCCGCGCCTATGCAGAAGAACCCGCTTGTAAACGTGTCTCTTCGAGCGATCGATCGAGCAGCTCCCGCAATACGACCCGATCGACGTTCGCAAGGCGCGTGAGATACAAGCACACTGTGCTCGCACGGTACCTGCCGAGGCGCTTCATGAGCTCAGGCCAGTGCTCTGCGAAGCCGCGCACGAGGTACAGAGTGTGATGGGCGGGCCCGGTTGCAAACGCGAGTTCAGGAGCACGACCGCCGTGCCCGCTTTCGTATAGGTACTCGTACTCCCCGAATCCGATGATCCGCCCTGCCCAGACAACCGGTTCGGCACCGCTGACGTCTCCGTGCAACGCCAGCAGTTCATCGGCTTCGGCTCGGCGTGGTCCACTCGCCCGGTCGAGGGCCACGGAGACCGGCAGATCGGACGGCGACATCGCGGGCTCTTTCGATGCCACGGGGCTCCTCCAGGCTTCCGGGATGCGGATGACCCAAGCCTCACACATTGTTCGCCATTTCCCAGCATCGCAGGGTCGCCGGAGGGTATCCTGACGGTTTCGAAAGGTAGCCTCATGAAAACTCAACGGCAGCGTAGCCGGAAACGGTTCGCTTGGCGGAGCTTGGCAGCACTGTGCGTCTGCCTGACCGCCTCCCCAGTCGCCGCCTGCTCGCAGGACGACTCTGCAATCGATCCCGATGCGACGCCGAGCTCGGAACAGCCCGTCATAACGGCAGAGGCGGAAGCATTCTCCGTAGCCGAGGAGCCTCTGTGGGTCTGGGACAACGAGACCTCGCCGGCGCTCATCTCCGATGTCATCTTCCTGGACGAGCTTGCCCTGGCCTTCGGGGGAACTTCACAGTTCGGCAAGTCGGAATTCAGCGTAGTCGACGCCGAAACGGGTGAACCGCTCTGGTCCATGGCCGAACTGGCTGACATCGAAGGGCTCGACGCTGATTTCTATTCGTATAGCGGTCTCGCGCTGATAGGCGAGGCGGGGCAGGAACTCATAGTCGTGAGCTACTACTCCCCGGATTGCGTGAGCGCACCCTGCCCTCCCTCGGGTCAGCAGTCACCGGAGACGGGCATTGTGGCGCTCGATCTCCGGACGGGTGAGCCGCAGTGGACGTACGCGGCTATCCCTTCAGTCGATGAAGTCGAAGAGCCGAAGCTGGCGCAGGAGCATCGAGACTCGGCGCTGCACATTCTCGCGGGGCACCAGGAAACGCCACTCATCACCATCGGGCCGGTGATGGGCCTCAACGGGCAACAAGTCGCTGACCCCGAGCTGTTCCGCACCGTTGCGCTGTCACCGGAGACGGGCGAAGAACTGTGGTCGGCACCCGCCGTGATTGCCGACCGGGTCGTCGACGACAGACTGATAGCTCTGCAGCCTCCGCAATCCGTTTCCGGTGGCCGGTTTACACATGGCGCCGGAGGCCCTGTCGCCGTCGATCTGACAACGGGAGAGCAACTGTGGAATGCATCCGAGCAATTCCCCCTTGCTCAACTCGAGGGTGCTGGAGACGGGCGAGCAATCTTTCTCGACGCAACCCAGGACTCAGGAGCGCAGTACAACGTCATCGACTTGGCCGACGGTGCACTGTTGCACACAATCGATGACATTGCCTCCTCCCCGGTCATGGATCCCATAACCGGAATGATCGGCTACCGCAGCTTGGAGAGTGACGACGCCTTGACCACGCTCCTCCCGACTGAATCCGAGCCATCGACCTCCGGCGTCGAGGTCGACCGGGAGACGGGGACCCCGGAGTTCGCGTATGACGGGTACGTCTTCCTGTACGACCATGCCAACAACACCACGACAGTTGTGGACCGGTCCGGGACACAGCACGGACCCCCTCTCGAAGGTCGCGTGATTTCCGTTACAGAAGACCACGTCGTCACGCAGCAGGGCTCAGCGGAGGACTCCTCCATCGTGGTGTATGCACGGGCGCACTAGCTGCTCAGAGAATTCAATAGCAGACTTTCGACTCGCCCTTCGCTCACCCAGCGGCGCTGCCGATCTGTTTTCACCGCATCTCGGCGATAGCGCTCACGAACCCGGGCCACCGCACATGACTGCGGCACCGACGGTGCGCTTCAGGTGCGGCCGTTTCCTGCAGCGCGCGACCTCCACGCGCTCCGCTGACGTACGGATCATACGCTTCACGCATCGCGGTCACAGCGTCGTTCGCGGGCGCCCGAAGTCTGGGCAGTGCACCCGTGGCGACGACGTGGCCGGCGGGACCTTGATCGCCGTGTCGCGCGAACGAGTGAGCCCGGGATCTCGCTCAGTGCGTGCCGGTAAGGAGACGGACGCTGGCGACACGGATGCGTTCCACGGCCCCTGTGTCGCCACGCAAGTAGGCGATGAGCGCATTGAGGAAGATTCCATCGAACATCGCGTACGCGGAGACAGCGTCCGTTTCGGGAGCCCGACCCTCGAGCTCCGCGTATCGAGTGACGACGCTCCAGACCATGTCACGAAGCAAGGCGTCAATCGAGATGATCGTGTCGCGGAACCCCGTGTCGAAGAGTGCCTGGTTCCGGAGGTCGTACCAGAGACGGTGCAGGTCGGCTTCGTCACGCAGCGTCGCAGACATCTCCTCGCCGAAGCGATCGGCTAGCTCTGCACCGGTCTGAGCCGACTCGACGATGGGATCGTACCTGCGAGCGCACTCCGATTTGTGCTGCCAGATGGCCTGGCCGATCAGATCATCCTTGTCATCGAAGTAGTAGTGCAGGGAGCCGAGCGAGAGCGCTGTCTGGGCTGCAACATCCCGCAGCCCCGTCTTCGCGAATCCGCGCTGGGCGACCGCCGCCAGTGCCGCGTCCGCAAGCTCTCGGCGGCGCAGGGCGAATTTATCGACACTGGATCGCTCCGCGCGCACAGCGACATCGCCCATTGTGCATTCCTCCTTCACTACGGTTGCACCGATCATACTCTCCGCGCCGAAGGAAAATCGACCGATTTGATCAAGTGTCCAGATTTTCCTTGTCAATCGTCCAAATCTCTGCTCTGATGTTGTCAACGCTTTCAACGACGAGAGGAACGAGACACCATGACCACCGATTTGACGGGGACAAAAGCCCTCATTACGGGAGGCGCACGAGGGCTGGGCCTGCGAACCGCGCAAGTGCTCACCGACAGGGGCGCTTCTGTCGTCATCGCCGATATCGATGAAGCAGCAGGGTCCGCAGCCATCGCACAGCTGACTGAGGCCGGTGGCACGGCCTCTTTCGTTCACGTCGATGTCACGGACGATGCATCCTGGACGCAAGCCACGACGGGGGCTCTGACGTCGCTCGGGGGCCTCGACGCAGTAGTCAACAACGCCGGCATCGAGATCTCCGATTTATTCGTCGATCTCGATGCCAACGACATGCGCAAGATTCTCGACGTGAACGTACTCGGCACGGCACTCGGGATCAAACACGCATTCCGCGCGATGCGACAGGATGACGGGAGCGGGACCGGCGGTGTGATCGTCAACATCGCCTCCGTCGCAGCGACCATCGCTTTCCCTGGCATCGCGGCTTACTCAGCCTCGAAATCAGCAGTAGAACGGTTAACCAAGGTCGCTGCCGCCGAATCGGGCCGCCTCGGCTACGGTGTGCGTGTCAACACGGTCTGTCCTGGGCTCGTTCCCAACGCTATGGGCGCACAGCTCGCCGGCGACATGGAGCGCCTCGGCCTGTTCACTACTGCCGATGAAGCAGTCGGCGCGGTTGTCGGGCTCACACCGTCCGGCCGACTCGCCACAGAGGACGACATCGCTAACGGCATCGCGTTCCTCGTCTCCTCCGACGCGGGTTTCGTGAACGGCGCAACGCTGTCCATCGACGGCGCGATGGGAATGTGAGGCAAACCATGAGTACTGACAAACCCGTCGTCGTGTACGGCGTGAGCGGATACACCGGCCGACTGATCTGCGAATACCTGCGCGAGTTGGGCGTCCCCTTCGTGGCCGCCGGACGAGATTCGGAAAAGGTTCGCGGGGTTGTCGAGAAGATCCCCGGGATCGAGACAGCCGACTACGAGATCGTGGGCGTCGAGAACACTTCTGCAGCGATGGCCGAGGCCTTCGACGGCGCACGAGTCATCTGCAATACGGCCGGACCGTTCATCAAATTCGGCCCCGAAGTCGTTGAGGCCGCGCTCCAGATCGGAGCGCACTACACCGACACGACGGGGGAGCAGGACTGGATCCTCGCTGCCCGTGATCGGTGGGGAGACGCTTTTGCTGCGAAGGAACTGCTGCTCTCGCCAGGCATCGCGCACATGTACACCACAAGTGAGATCGCCGCGAACATCGCGCTCGAGCCCGGCGGCTACGACACCCTAGACATCCTCGTGCTGTGGAAGGGACTTCCGACGTATGCGTCAACGCAGACGATCTTCACCATCCTGAAAGCCGATTGGTACTACCTCGAGCAGAACAAACTCGTGGAGTGGGATCACCTCTCTGCTTTCGATGTCTCGGTTCCCGGCTACCACGAGCAGGGCGTAGCGGTGCCGTGGGGCGGGATGTCGCATCCCGTCTGGTTCCAGAACGATCCGCGAGTCAGCAGCGTCCGCGCGATCGGAGGAGTCTTCGAACGCTCTGTCATGAACGGTGTTGCCGAAACGGTAAAGATGTTCGAGGAGCAGATCCGGCCTCTGGAGCCGGACGCGCAGGAAGAAGCGCTCGCGAACATCGCGGCGTCGCTGCAGGCCGGGATGCCGCCGCGAGAGAACGCGCGAATCAACCGATCCGTCGACTCGGTTCATGCGTCCGGGCCTCTCGGTCGCTCACACGTGGTGATTCACGGCAACAGCAACTACAAACAGACCGGGCTCCTGCAGGCGTTCGCCGCATTTTCGTTGATCCAGCAACGCCCGAACCGGGTCGGGTTCGCCTCCGGATGCCAGGCCTTCGGCTATCGAGAACTCCTCGGCCAGCTGCGTGGCTTCGGCCTGGTCACCGAACCCGTTGTGACCCGAATCTGACTACCTTCCATCCCGAGGGGAGCCGTGCTCCCTGGCGCGGCTCCCCTCGCTTCCCGGAAAGCTATTCATGCACTTCGCCATGTTGCCTGCCCTTCGCGCCGAGTCCGATCCCGATGCTCCGTGCCTGCGCGACGACACCACCGAGCTGACCAATCTCATACTGCACGAGCGTGTCGATGCGGCGGCCGCCGCATTCCACGCCCGCGATGTCGGCTTCGGCGATGTCATCGCGGTCGCTCTGCCCAACCGCGTGGACCTGATCATCGCCCTGTTCGCAGCCTGGAGATTGGGCGCTGCCGTTACCCCGATCAATCCTGTACTGAGCGCACAGGAAGCTTCTTTCCAGGTCTCCGATGCCGGTGCTCTGCTCGTGGTCGCAGATAGCGGAAGCCGCGATCTGGGCGCACCCACCGTGACGCTCGACGAACTCGCGACTCCCGCTCCCCCACCGACTCTGCCCTCTCTCTCCGACAGTGACCTGGCCCTCCTCATCTACACGAGCGGCACCACCGGTAAACCGAAGGGTGTGATGCTCACACACGCGAATATCGACGCTATGACCGAGTCGTTTGCGGAGTGGTTCGAGCTCGGCGCATCAGATCACAGCCTCCTCGTACTGCCGCTGTTCCACGCCAACGGCATCATCCTTGGCACGCTCACTCCGCTGCGCGCTGGCGGCCAAGTGACCATCACCGGTCGATTCTCACGCGACAGGTTCTTCGCTGACGTGCAGCAACATCGACCGACGTACTTCTCGGCAGTTCCGGCGATTTACGCTCTGCTTTCCTCGCTGCCGGAAGACACCGTATCGGACACTTCGTCGCTGCGGTTCGCCGTGTGCGGTGCAGCACCCATGCCGAACGAGTCCATCGAACGCTTCGAGAAGCGCTTCGGCGTGACGATCGTCGAGGGCTACGGTCTGTCCGAGACGACCTGCGCTTCAACGATCAATCCGTTGCGCGGGATACGCAAGGCCGGCACTGTAGGTCTGCCGCTGCCCGGTCAGCGGGTAGCGGTTGTGGGGCAGGGCGGCCGTCACCTTGGCCGAGGGGAGGTCGGGGAGGTCGTGATCGCGGGCCCCGTGGTGATGGCGGGATATTTCGGAAGACCGGAGGAGACCGAGCGGACGATCGTCGACGGTTGGCTGCACACCGGGGACCTCGGAAGGTTCGACGAGGACGGCTACCTGCAGATCGTGGACCGGATCAAGGACATGATCATCCGTGGCGGTGAGAACCTGTATCCGAAGGAAATCGAGAACGCACTCTACGCTCACGAGGACGTGCATGAGGCGGCGGTTGTCGGGGCTCCCCACCCCGTACTCGGCGAAATTCCGGTGGCCTTCGTGTCGGTTCGAGACGGTGCCCGACTGACGGCATCCCATCTCGATGTGCATGCTCGCAGCATCCTCGCCCCGTTCAAGTGCCCGACGTCGATAACGATCATGGATGAGATCCCGAAGAATCCGGTCGGAAAGATCGATAAGCCGGCGCTGCGGGCGGGGCTCTCCGCATGAGCGTGGTGGTCGCCGGTGTCGGCATGACCCCCTTCGCAACCCCGTCACGCGCTGAGACATACGACGCGATGGGCGAGCGTGCGATCCGCGCGGCGCTGGCGGATGCCGAGCTCTCGATCGATGAGATTCGACAGGCCTACGCAGGCTATGTGTACGCCGACTCGGCCGCGGGGCAGACCGCACTGTACGGAGTGGGCACGACGGGCATGCCGGTCTTGAATGTCACCAACTACTGCGCAAGCGGATCCAGTGCTCTCTGGCTCGGGCGGCAGGCGATCCTTTCCGGGTCCGCGGATTGCGTTCTCGTGTTCGGATTCGAACAGATGGGGCGCGGCGCTATCGGAAGCGTATACGAAGATCGACCCGACTCACTCTGGCGGTTTTCGGCCGCGCGACTTACTGAGAATCGAGACTCGGACGCGCCACTGGCAGCCCAGTTCTTCGGTGATGCGGGGATTGCTTACGCTGAGAAATATGGCATGGATCCCGCTACCTTCGCGCAGATCACGGTGAAATCGCGGCGCCATGCGGCGGCGAACCCCTATGCCGTGTTTCGCGACCCGGTCACCACCGAAGAGGTTCTGGCGTCGCCGCATGTCTACGGACCCCTCACTCGCTTGCAGTGCTGCCCGCCGACCTGCGGCGCAGCCGCCGCAATTCTGTGCACCGAGGACTTTGCAATCTCGCGCGGGCTCGAAACATCCGTGCGCATTCGTGCGCAGGCCATGACGAGCGACCGCTCTGACACGTTCTCGGGCGACTCGATGTCTCTGGTCGGATCGGGCATCGCTCGCCGTGCCGCTGACGAGATCTATGAGGGCAGCGGCGTGGACCCTCATGATCTTGGTGTCGTAGAGCTGCACGACTGTTTCACGGCGAACGAAGTCATCGCCTACGAGGCGTTGCGCCTCACCCCGGAGGGCACCAGCGAACGCTTCATCTTTGACGGCCAGAACACGTATGGCGGGCAGGTCGTGACGAATCCCTCCGGTGGTTTACTCTCGAAAGGTCACCCGCTGGGCGCGACGGGCCTCGCGCAGTGCGCCGAGCTCGTCTGGCAACTGCGGGGAACCGCCGGAGACCGGCAGGTGGCCAATGCCTCGCTCGCCCTGCAGCACAATCTCGGCCTCGGGAGCGCCTGCGTCGTGACCCTGTACGAGCGGACGCGGTGATCGGCAAGGCTCTCGACCGCTATCATGGACTTCCCCTGAATGCCGACCGCTACTCCATCCTCCGAGCGCGAATCGCCGAATTTCAGTCGCATTATCGAGCGAACGGAAACGGGCGGTCAATTCGTCAGGGATGCCGCTACTTCGCTGACCCAGCGGTGCTGCTGGCGAGTTTCCACGGCTCGCCGATGATAGTGCTCACGAACCCATGCCACCGCGTCCTCCGCGTCTACCCCGCTCATGATCGCGAGCACTGACAGGGCGGTTCCGGTGCGGCCGATCCCCGCACCGCACGCGACTTCAACACGCTCCGATACCGCTCGATCATGCGCCTCCCGGAGAGCCGCCACCGCGTCCTGCGTGGAATCCGGCAGCCCGAAGTCCGGCCAGTGCACCCATCGATTGGGCCACGTATCGATACGAGGGTCACGATCTTGGAGGTAGATCCCGAACTCGGGGTCGACCTCTTCGAACGATGTCCGCAATCCTCGACCTCGGACCCGACGGCCGTCGGGGAGTTCGAGGACGCCGTTGCCTGTCTCCCACACACCCACGATTGTGACTATACGCTCGCGGGCGATTCATCGCCGCATCACTTCAAGAGTCGTGAAAGGCGGCGGTCTGCGAGGACCTTGCCGCCCGTCTGGCAGGTTGCGCAATACTCCATCGACCGGTCCGCGAAGAACACGCTTCGCACGGTGTCGTTGCACACCGGGCACTTCTCACCCCTGCGAGCGTGCACCCGCATGCTTCCGCGCTTCGCATCCTTCAGCTCGGCCGGCGGTTTGCCGGATGCCTCATTGACGGCCTGCTGCAGCGTCGCCCGCATTGCCTCGTAGAGACGCGCGATGTCACCGTCGTCGAGCCCGGCGGCGATCGCGTAGGGAGACATTCGTGCTGCGTGCAGGATCTCGTCGGAGTAGGCATTGCCGATGCCCGCTATCACCGACTGGTCGCGCAACAGACCCTTGATCTGCGTGCGGCGTCCCGTGAGCAGAGCGGCGAATGTTTCGCGCGTGAATCCGGCGTCGAATGGATCCGGGCCGAGGCGAGCGATTCCCGGCACATCGCTCGGATCCCGCACCGCATATACGGCGAGGGACTTCTTGGTGCCGGCCTCGGTGAGATCGAAGCCGCTGCCGTCATCGAAGCCGATGCGCAGTGCGATGGGTGACTTGCCCGGTCTGATCACGGTCGACGGTAACGCGTCGTACCAGCGCAACCAACCTGCCTTGGCCAAGTGGAAGATCAGAAACTGATCGTCGCCGCATCTCAGGGAGACGAACTTGCCATATCTTGCGGCGCCGGTGATCTCCGCTCCCGCGAGTGCGTCGATCGGCGGATCGAACGTCTTCAGCGCAGAGAATGACGTAACCGTCAGGCGCGTGAGCGACGTGCCGACGACGCGTTCACCCAGGAACGCGACGAGACCCTGAACCTCCGGCAACTCAGGCATGGCATCATCCTGCCACAGGCATCCGACAGCATCCGCGGGTCATCATTCGGCCATCGACGACAACGTCAGCCCTGCGTTTCGCCGTCGCCGTTGCGCCACCGACGGGCAACGATAAAGGATCGCACCCCGAGCACGATATAGATGAGCAACAGCACGAAGGTGATGCTGCTCGTGATAACGGCGAGAGGGCGCTCCGCGGTGCCTGCGAACAACTCCCCCAACTGGAGCACGTTCATGAACGTACCCGCGACGCCGAGCAGTGCGATGACGAGCGCGATGTGCACGCCCACCTTCGGGCTACGCAGCCCGATCAGGCCGCACACCAGCAGAACGGCCCCGAGGATGGCGGGGATGAGTGCTGTCCAGCTCGCGAGACCCGATGCGAGATAGGCCACGCCACCGAGCACAATGAGCGCTGCTCCAAGAATGATGGTGTTCCTCGGCATCGTCGTCTTCTGCACGGTTGTTCCTCTCGCGGGGCGGTCGTATGGCGATCCTGTCAGGATACCGTCCATCCCTTCTCTCGATTGGGTCTCCTCGAGCCACCGGGATGGCCGGCCGAAAGTTGCGCTCCACGGCAGCTGCGGCGAAAGATCATCAGGCAGCGGAACTCCAGGAGTCCTGCGAAGCGTCAGATCGGATGGGCGGCGGTCCTGCAGCTCTTGCAGGGCATCCTCATGGAGGGTCTGCCCTTTCTCGGCTTAGGGTTCGTACTCGCGTTGGGCATCAACTCCGAAACCGTGTCACGCGGATTCTCGTTCATCGTCGCGTTCTTCAACGAGCACCTGTTCTTGATGATGGCCATGAGCGGCTTGTTCGCAGCACGGCGGATCCTCGCCTCCATCGGCCTGCTGAAGAACCGGATGTGGGGTTACGCGCTTTCCGTCATCAATTGCTCGGTCGCCCTTGTGCTGATGATCTTCATGCTTCCTGCGGGCATCGCGGACGGCATCCGCTCCGGAGCGGCACTCCTCCTGCTACTGGTCGCCCGTTACGGAAAGACGGCAATCCACTGATCCGACAGACTCCTCGGGCGCATCGCGGCCCGAAAGACTCGGTTTTCCCGAAAGACCGCCCGTTCGTCAGTCATTCAGGCACAAACCGCATTTTCTCAGTCTTCGGGGCGCGTCTGTGAAGAAACCGGCCAACCGCAGACGCTGCTCTCACTCGGCAGTCGCTACGGGCCTCCGACTCTGGGTGCGCATGATGTCGAGCAACGTCTCGAATCGGCTTCCCGTCACCGCGCCGTAGTAGTGGCTGCCGATAAAGTCGCCGCGTTCGGGTAGCGGCTCACCATCGCGGTAGGCGAGGTAGACGCCGCCCGCTCGCCGCAAAATGAACGCCGCCGCTGCGACATCCCACGGGCTCGTCTCGAACGAAATCGTCGCGTCGACCCAGCCGGCGGCGATCCAGCACAGCGCGATACAGGTACTGCCGAGCCCGCGCACCTGCGCGAATTCCCGAGTGATCCGCGCGTATTGTTCGAGGGCGAGATCCGGATGATGCACAAGATCTCTTCGGGCGGGAAAACCTGTTGCGACAGTTGCTCGAGCGGCGTCCGTCGCGCCTTGAGAACGCAGCGGCGTCTTCTTGCCGCGCTCCTCGAGGAAAGCACCGCGATCGTCGGCCGAGAACAGCTGATCGGCGACGGGATCATACACGGCTCCGGCGACGATCTCACCGTCGAGTGCGACCCCGATGCTGACGGCCCACAGGGCGATACCACGGGCATAGTTGGCTGTTCCGTCGATGGGATCGATGAACCAGGCCAGCGGTCCGTCACCCACGGTCTCGCCCTGCTCTTCACCAACGATCGATGAATCCGGATACGTCGCAAGGATGGCCGCACGGATGTGCGTCTCGCACGCCCTGTCGTAGCGGGTGACCACGTCAGTGAAGTCGCGTTTGGTATCAATCTGCAGGTTCGAGCTGCGGAACCCCTCGAGGGCGATCGCCCCGGCATCCCGCGCTGTGCGGATTACGAACTCGGTCAGCTCGGGGTTGGCCTTCTTCACACCTCGCATTGTTCCATCTTCGACGGACCGGGGCGAGTAAGTTGGAGGTTGGTGTGCCAGCTGCGGCACGACGAATAGGAGTGTGTTGATGTCTGTGAAAGTCGCTATCGCCGGCGTGGGCAACTGCGTGAGCTCTCTCGTGCAGGGTGTCGAGTACTATCGGGGCGCAGCCGACGACGATGAGGTTCCTGGGCTCATGCACGTGAGGCTCGGCGGCTACCACGTGCACGATCTCGAGTTCGTGGCGGCGTTCGAGGTAGATGCCGAGAAAGTCGGCAAAGATCTCGCGGACGCGATCTGGGCAGGGCACAACAACACCGTCAAGTTCTCGGATGTTCCCGCCCTCGGCGTGACCGTGCAGCGGGGACCGACGCTCGACGGACTCGGCGAGTACTATCGCGACGAAGTGGAGGAGTCCGCGACCGAGCCCGTTGATGTGGCCCAGGTGCTGCGTGAGACGGGTGCCGACGTGCTCGCCTGCTACCTGCCCGTCGGGAGCGAAGAAGCCGTGAAATTCTATGCACAGGCGGCACTTGATGCCGGGGTCGCGTTCGTGAACGCCGTCCCGGTGTTCGTGGCGAGCGATCCCGAATGGGCGGCGAAGTTCACGCGAGCCGGAGTGCCCATCGTCGGTGACGACATCAAGAGTCAGGTCGGTGCGACCATCACCCACCGCGTGCTCGCGCATCTCATGGAGAGCCGCGGGATCGCCCTCGACCACACCTACCAGCTGAACGTCGGCGGCAACATGGACTTCAAGAACATGCTCGAACGCAGCCGCCTCAAGTCCAAGAAGGTGTCGAAGACGCGGGCCGTCACGTCGAACATCGACGTGGATCTGCCGGAAGGCGATATTCACATCGGCCCGAGCGATCACGTGCCATGGCTCGAAGACCGCAAGTTCGCATTCGTGCGACTCGAGGGCCGCGGTTTCGGTGACGTTCCGATGAGCCTGGAGTACAAGCTCGAGGTGTGGGACTCGCCGAACTCGGCGGGCACGATGATCGATGCGATCCGCTGCGCGAAGGTCGCGAAGGATCGCGGCCACGCCGGCCCCGTCGAGGCGTCATCGGCGTACTTCATGAAATCGCCGCCCGTGCAGAAACCCGATCACGAGGCTCGCGAAGAGCTGGAGGCGTTCCTCGCGGAGTAGGAGAGCTCGGCTTCGCTCAATGACTCGTCGTGGTGGTGCCGCTACATAGGAGGAAGAATGCCCTTTGGGAGCCTCCTATTGGGCATTCTCTCGACTATTCCGGCTCTAACGCAGCTGCCCTCGGGTCGCGTCGGGCTACTAAGCGCCGTTCTCGGCCCTGCGAAGTTCGAGGATGTCGCGCGATATCGCGCGCAGCGTGTCCAGCGACTCCCGAATCAGGGGCGACTCCATACTGCCGCTGCGCACTGTCGCCACAATGCGTCGAACCGGGCGCCCGACGCCACTTATCGGCACGCGAACAACATTTTCGGCTCGATCGAGACTCACCAAACGAGGCACCAGACCGAGAGCCACCCCTGCCGCAACGATCGCGATGCCCGTTTCCCACTCCGAACTCTGGTGAGAGATCCGAGGGGTGAAACCGGCGGCGGTGAACGCTGCGGCAAACAGCGCGTGGTACGGCGATCCCGGCCTGTCGGTAAGCCACTCCTCGCTGGCGAGTTCCGCGAGCGCCACTGACGCACGATTCGCGAATCGATGGCTTGCCGGCATCATCACGTCTAGTGGATCGTCGAGCAGGGTGATCTGCTCGAATCGATCGTCCGTCGCTCTGGACTGCATTGCGACCACGACAGCGAGATCGAGCTGCTCGGCGATGAGCAGCTCGAAGCACTCGGATGGACTCGCCTCGGTGAGCTGCACACGAGTAGCGGGATGCATCGCTTGCAGGTGGGCTGCCAGCGGCGCGAGCAGGTTCGAGGCCGCGGTCGAGAAGCCACCGATGCCGAAGCGGGTCAGTGTCTGGCCGCCCGCTGCGAGAGTCTCCGCCCGAATGCGCTCCCATTCCGCCACCAGCGCATCCGAACGCCGCAGCAGGTGCCGTCCCGCAGCAGTGAGCCGGAGCCCTCTCCCCTCCCTCGCGAGCAAGGTCAGACCGAGCGAAAGCTGCAGTTCACGCAACTGAGCGGACACCGCGGATGGCGACAGCGCGGTGAGTTCTGCGGTACCCGAGACGGTGCCGCATTCGCCGAACACCCGAAGGGTTCGCAGGCGTGGATCAATCATGCACTTATTCTGCATGAACTCTTGCATTATTTTGCGATTCTGCCGTGGAAGAGTACCGTCTGCAGCATCATCAGCTGGCCGTTAACGGAGACGACGCCATGGCATCTGCAATCAATCTCGCACCCTCGGTGACGGGCACGCCCGGTTCGAGAATCCCGACTGAGCTTGCGGGCCGCCTTCGTGAGCTGCTCGAGCGGCGGCGTGTCGGCTATTCGCTCGAGGCGCCCTTCTATACGGATCGCGAGATCTATCTCGCCGAGATGCAAGAGATCTTCGCGAACCACTGGCTCTTCGCTGCTTCGCTCGCGGAGATTCCACAACCGGGTGATTACGTCACAGTCGACTTCGGCCCGCTCTCACTCATCCTCGTTCGTGACGACGACGGAGGGGTGAACGCACTCCACAATGTCTGCCGCCATCGCGGTGCGCGAATCATGCGCGACGGGTCAGGCACCATCGGCAACCTCGTCTGCGGCTACCACTCGTGGACCTACGCGCCGGACGGCAGTCTGTTGCACGCCTCCGGCACCTCTGCGGGCTTCGACAAGGAGTGCTTCGGCCTGAAACGAGCGCACGTACGAATTGTGACCGGACACGTGTTCGTGTGTCTCGCCGAAACTCCTCCGGACGACTTCGACGAGCTTGCCGAGGACGCGGAGTCGTATTTCGCCCCGTATGAGCTGGAGCACACGAGGATCGCCTACCAACAGGACATCATCGAGGACGGCAACTGGAAGCTCGTGATGGAGAACAATCGCGAGTGCTACCACTGCGACGGGCATCCCGAATTGCAGTGCGCGCTCTTTCCGACCCAGGGTCTCGCCGGCAAACCCGAAGACCTCCCGGAGCACTACCGAGAAGCCTGGGATCGGGAGCGCGAAGCCGAACGAACCATGATCGAACGACGTAACCGTTACGGCTATCGCCACGGCGTCATCGAGGGCAAGCTCGATACGCGCGTGACCGGGTATCGCATCGACTGCACTGCGCTCGACGGCGAGGGAGAGTCCTTCTCTCCGACCGGACACCGGCTGTCGAAGAAGCTCTTGGGCGAGGTTCCCGAGTTCAAGCTCGGGCGCACCGGCATGCATGTGCAACCGAACTTCTGGTCGCACTTTCTCGGTGATCACGCAATCACCTTTGCGGTGTTTCCCATCCACGAAACTCAGACGCTCGTGCGCACCATCTGGCATGTGGCGGAGGACGCCGTCGAAGGGGTCGACTACGACCTGGACGCACTCACCAACACGTGGAAGAACACCAACATCCAGGATCGAGCTTTCGTCGAGCTCTGCCAGCGGGGTGTCGCGAGCCCCGCATACGAGCCCGGGCCGTACATGCAATCCGAATGGATGGTCGAGGCATTTGTCAACTGGTACGTGCAGCGGATGCGGAACTATCTGTCATGACGATCAGCACGAGTTCACGGCCCGAGCCTCAGAGGATTCGAGGGTTCGAGATGCCGTGGAATCGTGCCCTGCATGCACCGGTTTCGGCACCTGAGCAAGCGGCGGGCGCCACCCGCGCGCTCGGCCCTTGGCTCCCTCAGGAGTTCGCAGCCGAGTGCGTCGAAGTTTATCCGCACTCCGGCGGCATGATGACCTTCGTGTTCCGACGCGTGGACGGCGCACCCCTCGCCTTTCGTCCAGGGCAGTATCTCAACATCCTGTTCCCCGTACACGGTGCGGATGCCGAGCCCGTCGACCGCAGCTATTCGATCTCGAGCTCGCCCACCCAACCGTGGACCTTCGACATCACCGTGAAACGTGACGCGGACGGACTCGTCTCAGGGTGGGCGCACGATCAACTGCATCCCGGCGATGTGCTCGAGATGTTGGGCCCTGTGGGGGCGTTTCACCTTCCGGATGCCGACCGAAGAGCCCGCTACCTTTTTCTCGCTGCCGGAGCGGGCATTACGCCTCTTATGTCGATGGTGCGCACGGTGCACCGGCTTCCCGGCAGGGCGGACATCAAGCTGCTCTATCACGCGGCATCACCGGATGGGTTCGCGTTTTCGCGCGAACTGGAGTGGCTCGTGACCATGGATTCGCGCATCAAGGTGTTCTACGCCCTCGGCAACCGCGGCACACCGGCCAGCTGGAGCGGGATGTCAGGTCGCTTGACGGCGGCGATGATCGATGAGGTGGCGCCCGATGCTCCTGGGCGCCAGATTTATGCGTGCGGCCCGGAAGGATACCTGAACGCGGCGGAACAGTTCCTGCTTGAACTCGGTGTGGATGACACATCGATTCACATGGAGTTCTTCTCCGGCGACGGGCAGACCGAAGCCGAGTACAGGGATGAGGTAACTCGCGCCGGAGAAGTCGCCGAGGAGGTGGCGGCCGCAGAGGGGCGCCAGTTCGCGGCGCCTCCGGATCGCCTGGACATGTTCATCAAACCTGATCCCGCCATCGTCGACATCCCCCACACGGCCGCATCATCCGGTGACAGCGCGCACGGCGCCGTGGAAGCGGCCGATACGAAGGACACGCGTGCGCTCGATGTCGAATCGTTCACGACCGTCGGCGAAGGTGAGCATCGCGTCTCGTTCACACGCAGTCAGCTGAACGTCTTGGTTACTGCCGACGAACCGATCCTGCCCGCGGCACAGCGAGCCGGCGTGCGCATCGGCATGAACTGCCAGCAGGGGATGTGCGGCTCATGCAAGTCGCTCAAACTCGAGGGCGATGTCGATATGAAGCATCAGGGCGGTATTCGCACACGTGAGATCGACGCCGGCAAGTTCCTTCCCTGCTGCTCCACTGCTCGCTCGGATCTCATCGTCGACGCCTAAGGAGAGCCTCTGCTCATGACCGAAGACCCGCTGTTCCAGCCGTTCCAGATAGGCGATCTCACGATTCGCAACCGACTCGTTTCGATATCGCACGAACCCGCCTACTCCGAACTCGGTATGCCCACCGACCGCTACCGCCGCTATCACGTCGAAAAAGCGAGGGGCGGTATCGGCATGACGATGATCGGCGGTTCCGCGATCGTTTCGAAGGATTCTCCTGCGATTTTCGGCAATATCGATATGTCGACCGACGAGGTCATTCCCTGGCTGCGGCTCATCAGCGACGACGTGCACGCCGAAGGTGTCGCCGTCATGACCCAGCTCACGCACCTGGGTTGGCGGGCAACGAACTTTCAGGGTGATTGGCTCCCGGTCATCGGGCCCAGCCGCGTCCGCGAGACGCTGCACCGCTCCTTCACGAAGGAGATGGAAGACTTCGATATGGATCGCGTCGTCGCCGACTTCGCTGCGGCCGCGAAGCGCATCGCCGACGGAGGGCTCGATGGGCTCGAGCTCATGCACTGGGGTCATCTGCTCGACATGTTCGTGGTCGACCGGCTCAACCACCGAGACGACGAATGGGGCGGTGCAGTCGAGAATCAGCAGCGCTTCGTCCTGCGCGTCATCGATGCGGTCCGCGCGGCTGTACCCGAAGAATTCGTCGTAGGCATCAAGATGAGTGTCGACGACTTCACCGTGGGCGGCATGGAAGAGGCGCGGGCGATCGAACTCATCAATACCTACGCGAACCACGGCATCCAGTTCCTGAACCTCGCCGTCGGCACGATCGACACCGAGGCGACGATCGCCAAGCACATTCCCGGCATGGGAACACCGGCCGCGCCCTTCCTCGACCACGCCCGCCGCATCCGCGAACGTGTTTCGATTCCGGTGATGCACGGAAATCGCATCACCGACATCCCGACCGCGCGGTACGCACTCGAATCGGGCGCCGTGGATCTCGTCGGGATGGTGCGCGCCACTATCGCGGACCCCTACCTGCCGCTGAAAACCAAGGAGGGTCGCGAAGAGGACATCCGACCCTGCGTGGGTGCGAACACCTGCCTTGACGGCATCTACTCCTCAGGATCCTCGATCTGCATCCACAACCCTGCAAGCGGGCGCGAAGGTCGGTTGCCGCATGTCATCACGGCGGTCGCCGAGTCGAAACGCAAGAAGGTCGTCATCGTGGGGGCCGGCCCCGCCGGCCTCGAAGCGGCACGTGTGTGCGCGGAGCGTGGCCACAGGGTCGTGGTCTTCGAAGCGGGAGAGACGCACGGTGGGCAGGTCTGCATTGCCGCTCGTTCAGAACGCCGCCGGGATCTGATCGGCATTGTCGATTGGCGTCTCGACCAAGCGAAGAAGAAGGGAGCAGAATTCCGATTCAACACCTACGCGGAGCAGGATGCAGTTCTCGCGGAAGATCCAGACTTCGTGATGGTCGCAACGGGCGGTTCACCGGACACGAGCCTGCCCTCGCTTGGCGCCCCGGTCTACGACGTACGGGATGTTATCCAGGACCGGGTCGGAGGCAAGCATCGCGTGCTGATCTTCGACGACAACGGCTCCTACCCCGCGTTCGAAGCCGCTGAACGTCTCGGCAAACAGGGGCACGAAGTGGTTTTCGCGACACCGGATCGCACCCTTGCAGCCCAGATCGGAGAAATGAACGCGTCGGCGTACATGCACGCGTTCTCCGAGTGCGGCATTGCGGCCATGCTCAGCCAACGGTTACTCGCTACCTCTCAAGAACCCTCAGGCGGAGTCGTCGCCACGCTCCGCAACGAGTTCTCGGCTATCGAGACGCAGCTCGTGGTTGACGCGGTTGTCGTCGAGCGGGGCACGATACCCAACGACGAGCTCTACTTCGAGCTGAAGCCCCGCTCCAAGAACCTGGGCGAAGTCGATTACGAAGCTTTTGTTCGAGGTGGGCGGCAGGATCGCTTGCTCGAAAAGAATCCGCGAGGGGAGTTCCAGCTCGCTCGGATAGGGGATGCCGTCAACTCGCGAAACATGCACGCGGCAATCCTCGATGCCCTGCGATTGAGCCTCGG
>NZ_CAMEFJ010000027.1 GCF_945915485.1 uncultured Agrococcus sp. | reverse complement strand
TCGTAGGCCTTGGCCCGATAGACGCGACCGAAGTTCGTGAAGAACAACAACCAGTGGTGCGTCGTGGTGACCGTGAAGTGCTCGACGATGTCGTCGGTACGCAACTGAGCGCCGCGAACACCTTTACCGCCGCGGTGCTGCGAACGGTACTGGTCGATACGAGTGCGCTTGACGTAACCACCACGAGTGAGCGAAATGACCATATCCTCTTCGGGAATCAGGTCTTCCATGCTCATGTCACCGTCGTAGCCGGCGACAATCTGCGTGCGGCGCTCATCGCCGTAGCGATCCACGATCTCTTGCAGTTCGGTGGCGACGATCGAACGCTGACGTTCCGGGCGAGCCAGGATGTCGTTGTAATCGGCGATCTTCTCTTCGAGTTCGGTCGCCTCGTCCTGGATCTTCTGCCGCTCCAGGGCGGCGAGCCGACGCAACTGCAGCTCGAGAATCGCCCTGGCCTGCAACTCATCGATCTTCAGCAGCTCGATGAGACCGTCGCGCGCATCCTCAGCCGTTGCCGACCGACGAATGAGCGCTATGACGTCATCCAGCGCATCCAGGGCTGCAAGGTATCCGCGCAGGATGTGCATCCGCTCTTGCGCTCGGGCGAGACGGAACCGCGTGCGGCGCACGATCACGTCGATCTGGTGCGTCACCCAGTTCGTGATGAAGCCATCGATCGAGAGGGTGCGAGGAACCCCGTCGACGATCGCGAGCATGTTCGCGCCGAAGTTCTCCTGCAGCTGCGTGTGCTTGAACAGGTTGTTCAGCACGACCTTCGCGACCGCGTCGCGCTTGAGCGTGATGACCAGGCGCTGACCGGTTCGACCCGACGTCTCGTCCCGCAGATCCGCGATGCCCGTCAAACGACCGTCCTTGACGAGATCGGCGATCTTCCGAGCGAGGTTGTCGGGGTTGACCTGATACGGCAGTTCCGTCACGACAAGGCTCGTACGCCCCTGGACCTCTTCGACGTTCACAACGGCACGCATCGTGATCGAGCCGCGACCGGTACGGTACGCCTCCTGGATGCCCTTCGTGCCGAGAACCGTGGCTCCGGTCGGGAAGTCGGGACCCTTGATGCGCTGCATGAGTGCTGCCTGCAGCTCCTCTTGCGAGGCGTCCGGATTCTCCAGGTGCCAGATCGCGCCCTCGGAAACCTCACGCAGGTTGTGCGGCGGGATGTTCGTCGCCATTCCCACTGCGATACCGACGGAACCGTTGACCAGCAGGTTCGGGAACCTCGCAGGCAGAACCGCGGGCTCACGGGTACGACCGTCGTAGTTTTCCTGGAACTCGACGGTGTCTTCGTCGATGTCGCGCACCATCTCCATTGCGAGCGGCGCCATCTTCGTCTCGGTGTAACGAGGGGCTGCAGCTTCGTCGTCACCGGCAGACCCGAAGTTGCCCTGACCCAGGGCGAGCGGGTAGCGCAACGACCACGGCTGCACGAGACGCACGAGCGCGTCGTAGATCGCCGAGTCACCGTGCGGGTGGAACTGCCCCATGACGTCACCGACGACGCGCGAGCACTTCGAGAACGACTTATCGGGCCGGTAACCGCCGTCGAACATCGCGTAGATCACGCGGCGATGCACGGGCTTCATGCCGTCGCGCACTTCGGGGAGCGCACGGCCGACGATGACGCTCATCGCATACTCGAGGTAGGACTTCTCCATCTCCGATTGCAGGTCGACCTGTTCGACACCGGTACGCTCGGGTACTTCAGGGTTGAGGTCAGGAGTCTTGTCGTCAGTCATTGATGTCGTTTCTTCTTACGTCGTACGTGTCGGTGCCGGTTTAGATGTCGAGGAATCGCACGTCGCGTGCGTTCTTCTGGATGAACTCGCGTCGCGATTCGACGTCGTCGCCCATGAGCGTCGAGAAGATCGCATCGGCTGTCGCGGCATCATCCATCGTCACCTGCCGGAGCGTGCGGGTTTCAGGGTCCATCGTGGTCTCCCACAGTTCCTGGTAGTTCATCTCACCGAGACCCTTGTAGCGCTGCACGGGATTCTGATTCTCGCGCGGGAGGCGCCATCCGCGTTCCGTCCCCTGACGGATGAGGCCATCCCGTTCGGCATCCGTGTAGGCGTACTGGTGGTCGGCGTTCGTCCACTTGATCCGGTAGAGGGGCGGGGAGGCGAGGTAGACATAGCCGAGATCGATGATGGGGCGCATGTAGCGGAAGAGCAGCGTCAGCAGCAGCGTCGTGATGTGCTGGCCGTCGACGTCGGCATCGGCCATGAGCACGATCTTGTGATAGCGCACCTTGTCGGAGTCGAACTCCTCACCCAGCCCGGCGCCGAAGGCCGTGATCATTGACTGGATCTCCGCGTTGCCGAGTGCGCGATCGAGACGCGCCTTTTCGACGTTGAGCACCTTGCCGCGCAACGGGAGGATGGCCTGCGTATACGGGTCGCGACCCTGCACAGCGGAACCGCCGGCCGAGTTTCCCTCCACGAGGAAGATCTCGCTTTCGAAGGGATTCTTGGACTGGCAGTCCTTGAGCTTTCCGGGCATGCCACCGGACTCGAGGAGACCCTTTCGCCTGGTCTGCTCCCGCGCCTTGCGCGCTGCGATACGGGCGGTTGCAGCCTGAATCGCCTTCCTGATGATGTCTTTCGCATCACCCGGGTGACTGTCGAACCAGTCACCGAGCATTTCGCCCGTGACTTTCTGAACGAATGACTTGGCCTCTGTGTTGCCGAGTTTCGTTTTCGTCTGACCCTCGAACTGCGGCTCGCCGAGCTTGACGGACACGATCGCAGTCAATCCCTCGCGAACATCTTCACCGGAAAGGTTCTCGTCCTTCTCCTTGAGCAGATTGTTCGCGCGAGCGTAGCGATTCACGAGCGATGTCAGAGCGGCGCGGAAGCCTTCTTCGTGCGTTCCGCCCTCGTGGGTGTTGATCGTATTGGCATACGTGTAGACGCTCTCCTGGTACGACGAGGTCCACTGCAGCGCAACCTCCACGGAGATCTTCCTATCGGTGTCCTCCAGCTCGAAATCGATGATTTCGTTGTGTACCGGGTCGGCCTTCTTCGTCTTGTTGAGATGTTCGACGTAGTCTTTGAGACCGTTCTCGTAGAGGAATGTCTCGGTCTTCTTCTTCGGAGGCGTCACCTCTTGCGGTGCCTCGTCGCTGAGCTCCGCTTCGACCTCGGCAGCTTCTTCGACCTTCGCCGAACGCTTGTCGGTAATGGAGATCGAAAGGCCCTTGTTCAGGAAGGCGTACTGCTGGAATCGATTCCGCAGGGTGTCGTAATCGAACTCGACGGTTTCGAAAATGTCGGCGGAGGGCCAGAAGGTGATCGTCGTACCGGTTTCCTCCGTCGCCTCGCCGGCCCTTATGGATCCGTCGGGGACACCGATCGAGAAGTTCTGGCGGTATACCCGCCCCTGTCGCTTGACAAGGGCTTCGAATCGCGTCGACAGCGCATTCACAACGGAAGAGCCGACGCCGTGCAGGCCGCCCGAAACCGCGTATCCACCGCCACCGAACTTGCCTCCCGCGTGCAATACGGTAAGGACCACCTCGAGCGTCGACTTATTGGGATCGGACGAGTGAGGATCAACGGGAATGCCACGGCCGTTGTCCTGGACGCGGATCCCGCCGTCCTCCAGGAGGGTCACGTCGATCGAATCGCAGTATCCGGCAAGCGCCTCGTCGACGGCGTTATCGACGATCTCGTAGACGAGGTGGTGGAGACCTCTCGGACCCGTTGATCCGATGTACATACCCGGACGCTTCCGAACTGCTTCCAGGCCTTCGAGAATCTGAATCGCGTCGGCACCGTATTCATTCGGTATAGCTTCGGTCATCGGCAGTACACTCCTTATAGCAGCGTGCTTCTTGCGCACTGTCCAAGCTTACCGTGTTCCGCCGGTGAATCGGTGATCTGGGCCACTCTGTGGAGATTTTCTTAAGCCCTCCGAGTATTTTCCCTCGCTACTCCTCTATTTTTCGCTGATGCGTGTCTCAACGGCAGCATGAGGCGTTTGTACCCAAGGGTCCCCCCCTTCGATTTTGGCGGTTTACCCGTAGGTGTCGCGGGGACCGCGACCAGGAACCCGCCTCTTGCCCCATCCGATACGCGGTGCAGCGGGTCCGTCGAATCGAATTCTGCGTACGTTCGACTCCGGAAATCGCTGCATGAGCTTCGTGAGAATGTCACCGTGCATCATTCGCATCTGCTGAGCCCACGCGGTCGAAGAACAACGCACGACGAGGATGTCGTCCACGACCTCTTCCGCGACCGTGAATTCCGCCGCCCGCTCCCCCACGAGATCCGGCCAACCGGTCACGACTTCTCCACGAGCGATCTCACGTGTCCAACCGAAGGTCTCGGTCGTAGTCTTCAAAACATCACCGATCCCGCGTGGGTCCCTGCCCTTCGTGAACGGTTTCGACCCTGACATTTCGGCAGCGGCTCTGCGACGTCCGTCGCGCGTGGTTTTCGCGGGATCCCCCATTTTGATCCGGAATCGCTGCCATACCCGCTCGGCTTCTGTTGCCGGAAGATCACGAGACATCGGCATCCTCGATTTCTCCGGCCGAAATTCTGACCTTCCTGGTGGCGAGTTCATCGGGAACGTCGCCGTCTACAGCCGCTGTTATGAGTACCTGTTCGAAGTCTTCTATTGCCGAGGCGAGCCGATCGCGTCTCGTCGTGTCGAGTTCGGCGAAGACATCATCGAGAATCAGTACGGGATCACCGGCCGCGTCTCCCCGCAACAATTCGGCGGAGGCGAGCTTCAGCGACAAGGCGTAGGACCACGACTCTCCGTGACTCGCGTAATGCCGCGCAAGCAGATCATTGAGCTGCAAGTGCAAATCGTCTCGGTGGGGCCCCACGAGCGACACCGCGCGATCGAGTTCATCCTGTCGACGCTGCTCGAGCGTCGCGCGGTAGTCCTCGGCATTGGGCGGAACATTCGTTTCGAGTTCCAATCGCGTCGCGTGCTCGGCCCCGGCAATCGCTTGATACGCCATGTCCACGTGAGGAGTGAGATCTTGCACGATCCGTTGCCTTGCAGCTTCGAGTTCGAGCCCGAGCCCGACCATGCGCTCGTCCCAGACGTCGAGCGTTGTGAGATCTTCCTGCCGCATCCGCGTCTGTCGTGCCGACTTCAACAGCGAATTGCGCTGCCGCAAGACCTTCTCGTAATCGGCGATGGTTCCTGCGAGCCGCGGTTGCCGGTGCACGACCAATTCATCCAGGAACTTTCGCCGACCCCCCGGGTCCCCCCGCACGATCGCGAGATCCTCGGGTGCAAACAACACGACCTGCGCGTAGCGCGGAAGATTTCGCATCGGGATGCGCTTCCCCTGCGCCTGCGCCCTGTTCGCTCCCTTTCGCTGCAGTTGTACATCGACCGAGATCGTACGCTCGCCGTGCGTCAGTTCGGATCGAATGATGGCGGAATCTGCTCCGGCACGAACGAGCGCTGCTTCCCCGGGAACTCTGTGGCTACTGCCCGTTGCTAGTACAACAATGGCTTCGACGAGGTTCGTCTTTCCCTGACCGTTCTTGCCCACGAACAGCGTTGAGCCCGGTTCGAGCCGAAGTTCTGCGCGCCGGTAATTACGGTAGTCGGCGAGCTCTATCCGGCTGACGTGCATCGGTTACCGAATCAGCAGGTTCGGCTGCAACAAGTACTTGAATTCATCGGATGCCGGCTCATCCCGCGAAGTCTGACGGCTGATGAGCAGTGGTCCGGGTTTATTGCTGTTCTCGCTCTTCGTGAAGGCGATGCGCACGAATTCGCTGTGGGCAGCACCGAGTCCGTCGAGCAGGAACTGCGGCTTGATCGACAACACGGTCTCTTCGCCGTGCATGACGATATCGATCGAGTCGCGGGATGCAGCCTGGTCACTGCCGGAGCCCTCGAGCGTCAACGAATTGTCGGCAAACGTGCATCGCAGCGCCGCTTCACGATCAAGGACGAGCTGCACACGCTTCGTCGCCTCGATCAATTCGGCAGTGTTGACGACCGAGTAGTGCGGTGTCTCGGCCGGGAACAACCGCCGAACCGGTGGGTAGTTCCCCTTGATCAGCAGCGTCGTGACGGTCTTATCCCCCGCTGTGAACGCGATCTGCTGTCGATCCTCGGAATCGGACATCGTGATCTCGACGGTTTCGGTTCCGCCGAACATGCGCCCGACTTCTGCCAGGGTTCGAGACGGAACGAGCGCTTGCAACGCATCCCCGGCTTCGCCACCGTCCCACTCGATGCTCTTCACCGACACCCGATAGCGGTCGGTCGCGATGAGCGTGAGTTCGTGCTCGTTCGCCTCGAGCTGGACGCCCGTGATGACGGGGGTGACATCTTCCTTGGAAGCGGCAATGGAAACCTGGGCAATCGCTTCGGCGAATGCGCTCCCACGAACAAGCCCCGTGCGGCCGGTGATCTCCGGCGTTGTCGGGTACTCCTCGATCGGCATCCGTTGAAGTTTGGTTTCCCAGGAGCCGGCGCGGACGACGAGAGCATTCTCGACTTCCTCGACAACGACCGTGTCCGTTTTCAGACTGCCGGCGATGTTGGCGAGCATGGGTCCGAGTATCAGTACGCTGCCCTCTGTCTGAACGTCGGCCTGGACGCTCGTACGGGAGGAGACTTCGTAGTCGAAAGCCGAGAATTCGACGCGATCACCGGTAGCTGTGATCTTTACGCCCATCAGAATCGGCAACGTGGTGCGAGCAGGTAGCAGTTTCGCTGTGAACGACACTGCGTCCTTGAAGACATCGCGATTGATGACGAACTTCACTGGCCTATTCCCTCTCGTAGATCTGCTCGGTAATTGTGTCATATACCAGGGCTATCGGGGGTACCGATGCCATCCGCTCCGTTCCGAAAGCAAGGGTTGTCGACTCGCTGGATCCTCTTTCTTCTCATTCATAGTCATAACCGTTGTGGAGATTGTGCAGAACTACAGGTTCGGCTACTCCGATATGGAAACTACAACCGTGAAAGATGTGGAACGGGGAATGTGTTCTGTTATGACTTTGTGAACAGCGCTGAGAATTACACGATTGTTATTCCACAGGCAGTACACGTTCTCTCCACAAGCGAGCGCGCGTCGTGCACAACCTATCCACATGAAGTGCACATTGAAGGTTTAGAGGCACGCCTTGAAATTCGGGCTCGCAAGAAGTGCCGCCGTTGATACGGTGACAGCGGGGTGCGACTGTCAGGCCCGTGCGGAGCGCTTGAGACGCGTAGTGAGTTCCGTGACCTGCGTGTAGACGGATCGCCGCTCTTTCATGAGCTTCTCGATCTTCTTGTTCGCGTACATGACGGTTGTGTGATCGCGATTGCCGAACAGTTGCCCTATCTTCGGCAGCGAGAGATTCGTGAGTTCCCGGCAGAGGTACATTGCGATCTGGCGGGCACGCGCGATCGTCTGCGAACGCGATGAACCGTAGAGGTCATCCTCGGTGAGTTCGAAGTACGCAGCCGTCTGCGAAATGATCTCGCTCGGCCCGATCTCTGTTCGATCCTCACTCGTGATCGAGTTCTTGAGGACGGTTTGGGCGAGCTCGAGATTGATCGGCAGCTTGTTCAGGCTCGCAAAGGCAGTGACGCGAATGAGTGCGCCCTCGAGCTCGCGAATGTTCGAGCGAACCTTGTCGGCGATGAACGTCAGGATCTCATCCTCGATGACCATGCGATCCATCTGCGCCTTCTTCCGCAGAATCGCGATGCGAGTTTCGAGGTCGGGCGCCGTGACGTCGGTGATGAGTCCCCATTCGAAGCGGCTCACCATGCGCGACTCGAAGCCCGTGAGGTGCTTCGGCTGCACATCCGACGTGATCACGACCTGCTTGTTGTGATCGTGCAGCGTATTGAATAAGTGGAAGAACGCTTCCTGCGTTGAATCGCGACCCTGCAGGAACTGAATGTCATCGATCAGGAGAACATCGATGTCGCGATACCTCGTCTGGAACATCTGACCCTGATTGTTCGCGATCGCGTTGATGAAGTCGTTCGTGAACTCTTCACTCGAAACGTATTTGACGCGGATGCCCGGGTACAGCGACTCCCCGTAGTTTCCTATGCCGTGCAGGAGGTGCGTCTTTCCGAGTCCGGATTCGCCGTAGATGAACAGCGGGTTGTAAGCCTTGGCCGGTAGCTCGGCGACAGCGAGTGCGGCAGCGTGCGCGAAGCGATTGGAACTGCCGATGACGAAACTGTCGAAGGTGTACTTCGCATTGAGTGTGGATTCCGTGCGTCGTGGCTGAGGCTGCTTCGCGGGCGCTTCGGGTGCCGCTTCTGCGATGGGCGAGGGTTCGTCAGGCGTGTCTTGGAGGGCTTCTTCCGATTGCAATTCCGGGTTGACGACGATCTTGAACGATTCGATGTCGTCAGACTTCTCCACAAGTGCATCCACAATCGGTAGGCGGAGCCGCTGCTCTATCATGTCGCGGGTGAGGTCATTCGGAACCTCGAGATACAGCACGTTGCCGAGAGCACCCTGCGGTTCTACAAGGTCAAGAAAACCCCGTAAAGACGCGACAATCCGGTTGTCCTCGCTCAGGCGGTCGAGAACTGCCGACCAGAGCCGGTCAGTCGCTTGCTCAGTCGCCATGTCCTGCGCCGCACCTTCCTGTTTGGAGTTTGTCCACAGAGTTATCCCCAAGGATAGATGGGGAGGCTCGGTCTGCGGAATCGAGTCAACAGTCTCGTCACCGCATCGGATTCCATTGAGTCTGCACCGATAGCCTCGTCCTTGCAAGTCTGTTCGTATTGCACTCGGCATGTCGCGAATCCGGTTCGGCCCGGGTTGACGGAAAGATTACAAGTCGCGTACCATAATCAGGTTGCCTCACGGCTACTTCAAGCTTCCGGGTCACATCACCCGCTGTATCTGTACGGAGAATCATGAGCAAGCGCACGTTCCAGCCCAACAACCGCCGCCGCGCTAAGAAGCACGGCTTCCGTTTGCGTATGCGTACGCGCGCCGGTCGTTCGATCCTTGCTGCGCGTCGTCGCAAGGGTCGCAGCAGCGTCTCGGCCTAAGCCGCGTACCCGGTGCTGGCCAAGGCGCACCGGATTGTTCGCGGCGACGACTTTCGCCGTGTAGTCCGGTTCGGCAAACGGGTCAGCACTCCCTACGCAGTCGTGCACATCGCCGCCGGCAGCTCTGACGTGAGCCGATTCGGGTTCATCGTGTCGAAGCGTGTCGGCGGCGCTGTCGTGCGCAATCGACTCAAACGGCAGCTTTCCGAGCTCGTTCGTCGCCATCTGCCCGAAACAGAGCCTCGTGATGTCGTGTTCAGAGTTCTCCCCGCGGCAAAAGACGCGGACTTCGCTACACTTGACGCGGGAATCATGCCTAAGGTGATGCCTTGATTACGCAAGTGTTGTTGCTACCGCGAAACGTGTGCGTCGCGATCCTGGTGGTGTACCGGAGGCTCATTTCACCGCTGTACGGTGACGTGTGTCGGTATTACCCGAGTTGCTCGCGATATGCGCTCGAAGCGATTCAGCAGTGGGGCGTTATTCGAGGCGTTGGTCTTGGGTCCTGGCGCATCCTTCGTTGCAATCCGTGGGCGGTGGGCGGCGTCGACGACATACCTGAACCAAAGTCCCGTTATCGGGTAACCAGATTCGGCTTCGTAGCCGCAAAGGAGAGAAGCTAAGTGCTCGAATTCTTCGACATGCTGATGTGGCCGATCAAGTGGCTGCTGGAAGCCGTCCTGGTCGGGTTCCACTGGGTCATCGAACAGGCCGGTATGGATCCCGCGTCGGGTCTCGCCTGGATTCTCTCGATCGCCGGACTCGTTCTCGTCGTTCGTACGGCAATGATTCCTTTGACGATCAAGCAGATCAAGTCCTCTCGAAAGGCACTTGAAGTCGCGCCCGAAGTCAAAAAGATCCAGGACAAATATAAGGGCAAGAAGGACAATCTCAGCCGCGAGGCCATGAACCGTGAGGTCATGGATGTCTACAAGCGCGCCGGTACCAACCCCATGGCGAGCTGTCTTCCGCTGCTCGTCCAGATGCCGATCTTCCTCGGCCTGGTTCAGGTACTGAACACCGCGAACCAGGGTCGTGCAGGTGTCGGGGCTATGGCCGAACCGCTTGCCGTACAGTTCCAGCAGGCCTCACTGTTCGATGTCGTTCCTCTGCACATGAGCCTCGAGGCGGGTGTTGGCGCCTGGAACTGGCCCGTCATTTTTACCGCGGGCCTCCTCACCGTGATCATGGTCTCAGCGCAGTTCTACACGCAGCTGCAGATCATGACCAAGAACCAGACTCCTCAGATGAAGGAGTCGCCGATGTACAAGCAGCAGCGCATCATGCTGTACATCATCCCCTTCTTCCTGCTGATCACGGCGTGGATCTTCCCGCTGGCGACGATGTTCTACTGGCTCGTTTCGAATATTTACACGCTTGTCCAGCAGTTGATTATCATCAACAGGATGCCGAACCCGGGTTCGGATGCGGCGCGCGCTCGAGAGGAGCGGATGGCCCGGAAGCGTCAGCGCCTCGGTCTTCCCGCGGTCGATGAGAGTGGCGAGGCTCCCGAGGAGGAAGAGAATCTCATCCAGAATCTTCAGCGGAAGCAGCCCAAGCGCAAAGGTCCGCGATCGGACCGGAATTAGCCCCTTCGAAGGACGGATTGTTTGATGACTGAGACTCGCGACGAAGGCGACATCGGGGCCGACTACATCGAGACCCTGCTCGACATCGCCGACATGGATGGTGACATCGATATCGATGAGACGGAGCGTCGTACAACGCTTGTCGTGGGCGACCCTGGCGATGACAGCCTGGCTCCTCTGTCCGATCCCGATACAGTGGCCGCATTGCAGGAGCTGACGCGGTTGAGCGTGCAAGCGAAGACCGGTGAGTTCTCCCGTCTTGTTCTCGACGTTGCCGGGTCTCGGGATGCCCGTGCGCGTGAGCTGGAAGACATGGTCGATCGCGCGGTTGCTTCGATTGAGGGAGGTTCCGATGCTGTTGCGTTGGAGCCCATGAGCTCGTATGAGCGGAAGATCGTGCATGACATCGTTTCCGCTCGTGGCTTCACGAGTGAGTCTGAGGGCGAGGGTCGCGATCGACACACGGTGGTTAAGGCTTCCTAGGGTGTCGGTTTCGGAGGATCTGCAGTACCCCGAAGCTGAGCCTGCGATTGCTGCTGAGCTCTTCGGCGATCGCATGCATCTGGCTAGGAGCCTGTATTCCCGACTCGTGAAAGAGGGTGAGGTGCGCGGACTTATCGGTCCACGAGAGCTGCCGCAATTGTGGAGTCGGCACATGCTGAACAGCGTGCTGCTCGCTCCCCTACTCCCCCAACGTGTGGGGGACGTGGGGTCGGGAGGTGGCTTCCCCGGTCTTGTTCTCGCGATTGCTCGTCCCGATGTCGAGTTCACGCTTATCGAACCGATGGAGCGCCGGACGGTCTGGTTGCAGGAGTGCGTGTCGAGTCTTCGTCTTGAGAACGTTCGTGTTCTTCGTGGCCGGGCGGAGGAAGTGGATATCGGCTTCCCCTTCGATGCAGTCACTGCGCGAGCTGTGTCGGCTTTATCGAAACTCATTCCATTGACGGCTCCTCTTGTCCGGAGTGGCGGACAGCTTCTCCTGCTGAAGGGTGCCCGCGTTCACGAGGAGATCGCGAGGGCCAGTAAGGCTATTCGCAAGCACCGCCTTCAGGAGGTGGAGGTCCTGGAGTTGGGAACGGTATCCGGACTCGAGACCACCCGTGTTTTCAAGGCGACTGTCGATCCCTGATGTCATGTTTCACGTGAAACATCTTGCCTGAGTCGCCGTGAATTGATCACGCCGGGAGTGTCGAGTGTTTCACGTGAAACATCGAGCCTCGGAGTGGGGCGTGTCGAGAGGTATGCACGCGACGCACTTCATCTGTGGACAAGTGTGAAGATCATGTTGAACCATAGGGAGCAGCGGGAACCGCGTCAAATCGCGGATGTTGTGAAGAATTCGCAGGATGCAGGTCTTCACGTGGGTCAAGTTATACACACCCCTGTGTATAACACGCGATGACGAAACGAGTTCGACAGAGCCCCTGAAAACAGGGCAGAATGGAGCGTTGAACTCTTCCATGTTTCACGTGGAACACGAACCCGATGGAGAACACTGGTGGCATCATCTTCCCGCTTCGACACGACGCCGATTGCAAGGGAGCTTGCGGATATGGCGCGAAGAAGGCGGGAGCTCGAGTCAGCAGACATCCCCCTTCCCCGTGATACTCGCGTCATCACCGTCGTGAACCAAAAGGGTGGAGTTGGAAAGACTACGACCGCCGTCAACCTCGCCGCGTCGTTTGCTCAAGCTGGTGCCAACGTCCTCCTGATCGATCTCGATCCTCAGGGGAATGCATCCACCGCATTGGGTATTGATCATCATGCTGACATCGTGAGCTCTTACGATGTCATGATCGATGGTGCGGAGATCGCGGGCACGGTCCAGGCCTCCCCCGAAGACGAGCGTCTATCGTGCCTGCCGTCGACGATTCACCTTGCCGGCGCGGATCTCGAACTGGCGACTCGGGATCGTCGTGAGTTCGTCCTGCGCGATGCCCTGCAGGACTACCTGATGGAGCGAGAAGACCTGCATTACGTCTTCATCGATTGTCCCCCGTCCTTAGGCCTGTTGACGATCAACGCGTTCACTGCGGCGACAGAAGTCATGATCCCGATCCAGAGCGAATACTATGCACTGGAGGGGGTTACCCAACTACTGGACACGATTCATCGGATCCAGCAGCATCTGAATCCACAACTCGACTTGTCGACTGTCGTGCTGACGATGTACGACGGTCGTACCATTCTGTCGAAGCAGGTAGCGGACGAAGTTCGAAAGCATTTTCCAGAACAGGCGCTCGAAACGGTGATTCCTCGTTCAGTGAGGGTCTCGGAAGCGCCCGGTTTCGGACAAACGGTTGTCACATACGATCCGAATTCACCGGGTGCGCTCTCGTACAGGGAAGCAGCGAAGGAAATTGCACAGCGAGGAGTTGCACGATGAGTAAACGAGCCGGCCTGGGGCGTGGTATCGGTGCCCTCATCCCCACTGAGGGGCCCACGGATGCGGAGCCTTCGAAGGCAGCTGACTCGCGTCAGTCGGCTTCCAAGCGCAATGTTTCACGTGAAACGTCGGTAAAGAAGTCATCACCGATCGACGTGTTCTTCACAGAGCCTCAGGCTGCCGAGGACCTCGCTGTCGTACCCGGCGCACGCCTCTTGGCGATCAGCCCCTCGGATATCAGGCCGAACAGTCAACAGCCAAGGCAGGTGTTCGACGAGGAGGAGCTCGCCCAACTGGAGCACTCCATCCGGGAGTTCGGGGTATTTCAGCCCATTGTGGTTCGGCCTATAGAAGGCGCGAAGAAGGAACCGCACTTCGAACTCATCATGGGGGAGCGGCGCTGGAGAGCAACGCAAAGGGCAGGCCTCAGCGAGATTCCCGCTGTCGTCAAGGACACCCCGGACGACGCGATGCTGCGGGACGCCCTGCTTGAAAACCTTCACAGAGCCCAACTCAACCCGCTCGAAGAAGCGTCCGCGTACCAGCAGCTCATGGATGATTTCGGGATAACCCAGGAGCAGCTCGCGGAGCGCATTGGCCGCAGTAGACCTCAGATCTCGAATACGATCCGTCTGCTTCGGTTGCCGGAGACAGTCCAGGCGAGGGTCGCCGCAGGAGTGCTGAGCGCAGGGCACGCAAGAGCCATCCTGTCGGCGGACACCGTCGAAGCGATGGAGCAGGTTGCCGACAAGATCGTGAACGAAGATCTTTCCGTTCGCGCAGCGGAGGCTATTGTTACCCAGGGAGAGCGAACGACTCGATCGAAACCGAAGAAGGGCAGTGTCCAGAGGGGCCTCAATGAAGTGGCGGAGCGCCTCACGGATCGACTGGACACGCGAGTACGTGTCTCACTCGGACGATCCAAGGGCCAGATCGTCGTCGACTTCCAGACGGTGGCGGAACTCAACAGGATTCTCCGGGAACTGGGGGAGGAGCCCTTCGGCGACGCGCAGCCCCTGCAATGAAATGGGCCCGGCAGTAAGCCGGGCCCATTCCGCTACGCGGTTGCAACGGATGTCTTACAGGAAGTCGGCAAGGTCGGCTTCGAGTGCTGCCTTGGGCTTGGCACCGATGATGTCCTTCACGACAGCACCACGAGAGAACACCTTCATGTTCGGAATCGAGGTGATCTGGTACTGCTGAGCGAGATCGGGGTTCTCGTCGACATTGACCTTGACGATCTCGAGACCGTCCTGCTCCGTGTCGATCTCCTCCAGAATGGGAGCAACGGCACGGCACGGGCCGCACCACTCCGCCCAGAAATCGACCAGAACCGGCTTTTCGGCCTGCAGTACGTCTGCGTCAAAGGTACTTGTGGTTACGTTCTTCACGTTTGGCCCTCCTTCATGGGACTCGTTGATTGCAACACGGAGCACGCGCTGCGTATTCCGCCCTAATCCTCCAGGGCTTCGAGGTAATGCTGAGCATCGAGCGCTGCGATCATGCCAGACGACGCTGCACTGACTGCCTGACGGTAGGTCGGGTCGATGACGTCCCCGGCGGCGAAGACGCCGGGGAGATTGGTGCGCGACGACCTCCCGTCGACCGCGATCGTGCCCTCGTCCGTCAGTTCGAGTTGACCGTGCACAAGATGCGTGCGCGGGTCGGAACCGATGGCGATGAACAGGCCGTCAACAGGAACGTCTCTGCTCTCACCTGTGACGGTGTCGGTGAGTTCGAGCGCATCGACCGCCTCCTCGCCCTTGGCTTCCGTAACGGTCGCGTTCGTGATGAAGTCGATCTTCTCGTTGTTCTTCGCACGCTCGAGCATCACGGCCGAGGCACGGAAGCTTTCAGACCGGTGCACGATGGTGACGGCCGAGGCGAAGTTCGTGAGGAAGGTCGCCTCTTCCATGGCAGAGTCGCCACCGCCAACGACCACGAGGTGCTTGTCCTTGAAGAAGAAACCGTCGCACGTTGCGCACCAGGAGATGCCGCGGCCCGATAGCCGTTCCTCACCCGTAACGCCCAGCTTCCGGTACGCGCTGCCGGTTGCGAAGATCACGGTTTGCGCCTCATGGGTCTCATCGCCGACGTGCACCTTCTTGACGGGGCCGTCGAGCTCGAGCGAGGTGACGTCCTCGAGCCGGACATCCGCCCCGAACCGCTCGGCCTGCTGCTGCATGTTCAGCATGAGCTCCGGGCCCTGGATGCCATTCGGAAACCCTGGGAAATTCTCAACATCGGTGGTCGTCATCAGATCGCCACCCGCCTCGACACTGGAAGCGAAGAGGAGCGGGTTCAGGTTGGCTCTCGCTGCGTAGATTGCTGCCGTGTAGCCGGCCGGGCCGGAACCGATGATGATGACCTTGTGCACGAGCACTCCTGAATTCGCGAAAAGAAGTAGTGATTACCAGCAACCGAGTCTAGTGGTGGACTATTCCGCAGGCGCGCCACGACCGCGACGGAACCGAGTGACCAGCTTGTCCGTCACGAGCCGCAGATCGGGGTCTCGGAACAGGAAGAGCGCACCGAAGTAGATTGCCAACATCACGACACCGGCGGCAGCGCATGTCACGGCGGCCGGGAAGACACCGATATGTGCCCAGCCGTCCGAGTAACCGCCCAGGAGCCACACGACGACCGCGCCCGCGGCTCCGGCCGGTATCGCGAGGCCGAGATACACGAGGTGACGCAGAGCGACCCTACGGATGCCGAAGGCGCCGATCTTGCGACGAACGATGACCAACCACAGAGCAGCGTAGATCGTGTTCTGCAGCGCGATGAACGACACGACGGCCAGAATGATGTATTCGCTCGGGAAGAGACTGGCTGCCCACAGAGCGAGCAGCGAGACCGGCAGGAAGGCGAGCCTGGCCATGAACGGTGTACGCGTGTCTTCGAGAGCGTAGGAGACACGTTCCAGCACGTATTGACCACTGAAGGCGACGAGGTGCAGCGCATTCGCGGTGACGAGTGTAGCCATGATGACGGCATAGTCGAAGATCCCGTCTTCGAACGGTCGAGCCAGCGGGACTGCCACAACGATCAGCACGACCGCCGAGAACGTCGTGAGCATCCCGATCGCGCGTAACGCCGTTGACGTATCCTGTCGCAGTTTCGGTATGTCGTTGTCGGCAGCGTGGTTCGACATCTGGGTGAAGAACACGATTGCGATCGACACTGCGATGATCGAGTGCGGCAGCTGGAAGATATACCATGCGTTGTACATCGTCAGCAAGCTGGGGCCGTCTGCGCTGCCCAGCGTCGCGACGCGCGTCTGCACGATGGCGACGATTTGCGAGATCACGACGACGCCGAGCAGCCAGGACGCCTTCACACCTGCCGAGCGAAGCCCCACGCCCCGCCACCGGAAGTCGAAGCGGAACCGCATCCCTGTCTTCCGGAAGAACAACACGAGTACAAGTGCTTGGGCCGCGACCCCACCGGTTGAGACGATTCCCATTGCGGCAATGCGATCCATGCCCCAGATCAGCGGGTCCCTGTTGACTTCGGCACCGCCGAAGATCACGAGGAAGAGTGCCAATCCCGCGATCGTGACGATGTTGTTGACGACCGGCGCCCACGTGTAGGGGCCGAACTGGCCGCGGGCATTGTAGATCTCGCCGAGCAGCGTGTAGATCGCGTAGAAGAAGATCTGCGGGAGGCACCAGTACGCCAGCGCGACGGCCAGCTCGAAGGCCTCCGGGCTGAGCCCTCTGTCACTTGTGTCGGCGTTGATCCAAACGAGACCGGGAGCAGCGAGGGTGATGAGCACCGTGAAGATGAAGAACGCCGTCACGCACAGCGTCAGCAGCTTCGAGATATATGCTTCGCCGCCGTCGCGTGTGCGCAGTTGCCGCACGATGAGCGGCACCAGCACGGCATTGACGGCGCCGGCGCCGATGAGCGCATAGATGTTGTTGGGCAGCGTGTTCGCGATGCCGAAAGCGGTAGCCGCCGTCGAAGCGGTCGAGCCGATCGTCATCGTGAGCAGAATCGTCTTCACGAACCCGAGCACGCGGGAGACCGCGGTACCGCTCGCCAGAATGAAACTGGATCGGCCTATGTTCACTGTTCCCCGGAGTCTTTCGTTCGTGTCCGCTTCGGCAACTCGGCGACATCGAGATCGCCCGCAGCCTTACCCTGCGCCCGCTTCCGCAGTGACCGCCAGAGTCCGAAACCGAGCAGCAGCAGCACGCTGGTGGCACCGATCCACAACAGTACAGTCTCGATCTCCGGCTGGGCGGCGACGTGCAGCGTCACGGGAGCACTGATCTCCTCACCGTCCGCCGTCTGCACAGTGACGATCGCATTGGTCGTGCCGGAGCCGATGACCTCGACAGGGACAAGAACACGCTGCGTGCTGCCCGCGTCGATCGTGACTTCCGTAAACGGGTCATCGACGATCACGATGGGGCTGAGGGTGCGAAGGTGCACGGAGACGGTTACGCCGTCGTCGAGCTCGTTGACGAGCTCGACCGGCAGCTGCACGCTCGAACCCACGATGCGGATCTGGCTGCCGGGAAGAATGCGGACGGACTCGAGCAATTCATCCGTCAGCACGGAGAAGCTGCGCACCTGGCGCTCGAGCGAAGGCTCGGTCGTGACGCTCGTGACGTGGAGCGCGGCGAGCGCCGTGAGCCTGTGCGGCACGCGTAGTGATCGGGGCTCGTCGGCGATCCCGGAGTACCGCTCGATGCGCGCATCGTCTTCGTGGACCGACTCCGCGGCCTCCCGCAGAGCGATATCGAGTTCGTCGGCCTCCGCATCCACGAGGGTCGCCTCGCGAGCCGGACCGTCCAAGGCGGCCCCTATCGACGCCAGGTCCACCCATCCGGAACTATCGAGCGCCTGCAGGACGTCCTCCGCGCCTCGGCCGGCGGGATCGATCGTGGCGGCGAGGGCGCGGGCCGAATTCGGAGCCTCCCGTGAAATCGTTGCGAGCAGCGCTATGAGCTCGCTCGTCGCTGCGCTGCGATCCGCGGTCGATTCGCCGCCTGTAGCCGCGTCGAGTAGGGCCTGCAGTTCCTGATCGGCGGCAAGGGCGGTTACACCGTCGATCGAGACGGCGGCGGAAGGTGTTGGGCTTTCGAGTTGCTCGTCGAGCTGCCCTGTCGACAGGAACGGCACGCCGTATCCCTCGGCCGCGGCCAGTAAATCAGCATCGATCGCGCGCCCGGTCGCGTCGATGACCCCCCGGCCGGCGAGAATCGTAGGGATGCCGTCCGTGACGCCGCCCTGTGCCGTTTCGTCGGGGTACCCGAGGGGCTCAAGCGGTGTCAGGCCGGCCTCGAGTTGCGCGAGAATGTCGCTTCTCGCGTAGCTGGTGTGAAACGGATGCTCGAGCTCATAGGTTCTGTCGATCCAGTCCCAGGTGGTCGCGGGGGCGGACGTCTCAACCGCGTAGGCGGACGTCTCGATCATGGGGTCGATCCCGACGGAGATCGGGTACGGTTCGACGGCTCGCAACTGCCGCTCGAGCGAACCGACGTTGCTCGTCAGCGCCGTGAGCTGCTCGCGACTGAGGAGCCCCGTCGAATCGGGTTCCGCAGAGATCTGCGCGGCCAGGGACAGCGTCGTGCCAGGGGTGCTGGGAGCTCCCACCGTCAGCAGTGTGCTGGTCGTGACGTCGCCGACGGTGACGCGCAGACCGTAGGCCCCCGGCGTCGACTGCTGGCTGAGCCCGAGGGCATCCGCCGGGATCGTGACATCGGTCGCGACGTCGCCACCCTGCGGAACATCGGGCACCTCGAATGAGGTGACGGGACGTGCACCGAGCACGGGGTCGCCCTCCAACCACGCGTCGAGTGCAAACCGCGTGTCCACGGGAACGTAGGTCATGACGAGATCGGCTGTTGCTCCCTGCAGGTCCGATGATGTGCCGTTGTCGATCGAAAGCGCGAGATCGATGTCATCGCCGGGCTCGAGCCGGCCGTTGACCGCCCCGACGACCAGGCTGAGCGAGTCGGCATCCTGTCGGACGACATCCTGCTGGGCGGGTGCGGGAAGAGCGAGCCCCGACATCCCGGTCACCAGGGCGGCCGCTGCGGCGGAGACCCTCGCGATAACGTGCATGGGATTCAGTGTACGAGTCGGAAATGCGTGCGGTGACCTCGCGGCACTGGTTCCGCTGTGTGCGTGCGGGATTTCGCGCATTCAATGCGAAACTGGTCACGCTATGACCGTCTCGTTTGCAGAAGCCCACGATCGACTCCGCGCCCTTGCGAGTGGTGGACCGACAGCTGTTCTTTCCGAAGCGTTCGCGGCCGCGGAAGAGGAGCTTGCGCTCGTCGGCGGTCCCGTTCGCGACGCTTTTCTCGGCCTGGATGTGAAGGATCTCGATTTCACGACGAGCGCCGATCCCGACACGATTCTGCGCATCGTGCGCCCCATTTCCGATGCGCAGTGGGATGTCGGCCGGCAGTTCGGCACGATCGCCTGCCGCATCGAGGGCTGGGTTGTCGAGATCACGACCTACCGTGCCGACGTGTACGACGGTCAGTCGCGAAAACCCGAGGTCGAATTCGGCACCTCGCTCGAGGACGATCTCGTGCGGCGCGATTTCACCGTGAACGCCATGGCATTGCGTCTGCCGCAGTTGCAACTCGTGGACGTCGGGGGAGGGGTTGAACACCTGCTCGAGGGCGTGCTCGAAACACCCCGTGAGCCGGAGCAGTCGTTTCGAGACGACCCGCTCCGCATGCTGAGGGCGGCTCGTTTCACGGCGCAGCTCGGGTTCGTCGCGGCCGAGCGAGTTGTAGATTCCATGACGGAACTGGCGAGCGAGATCGAGCGGATCAGTGCCGAGCGAGTGCGCGACGAGCTTTCGAAGCTGTTGCTGACGCGCGACCCAGTGCCGGGCATCCGGTTGCTGACCGAAACGGGTGTTCTCGAGCGCGTGCTGCCCGAAGTGCCCGCTTTGCGACTTGAAGCGGATGAGCACGCACATCATAAAGACGTCTACGAGCATTCGCTGACGGTGTTGGAGCAGGGTATCGACCTGTGGGCGAGCAGGAACCCGGATGCCGGGCCCGATCTGGTGTCGCGGCTTGCCGGCTTGCTGCACGACATCGGCAAGCCTGCGACGAAACGTGTCGATGGCCGGGTCGTCTCGTTCCACAATCACGATCTCGTCGGTGCCAGGATGGCGAAGAAGCGCATGCGTACGCTGCGCTTCGACAACGACACGATCGCGGCCGTATCCAGACTCATCGAGCTGCACCTGCGGTTCTTCGGATATTCCGACGCCGCGTGGACGGATGCTGCCGTTCGCCGCTACGTGCGCGATGCGGGGGAGCAGCTCGAGCGTCTGCACGTCCTGACGCGATCGGATGTGACGACGCGCAACCGTCGGAAGGCGCAGATGCTCGACTTCGCGTACGACGATCTGGAGCGCCGCATCGAGGAGCTGTCGGAGCAGGAGGAACTGGATGCCATGCGCCCGGACCTCGATGGCACGGAGATCATGACGATTCTCGACATCCAGCCGAGTCGCGCGGTGGGCGAGGCGTACAAGATGCTGCTGGAAGCGCGTATGGATCACGGCCCGCTCGGGAAGGAACGGGCGACCGAGCTGCTGCGCCAGTGGTGGGAGGAGCGGGGCTGAGCTCGTCCACCCGCTGCATTCCATCCGCCGCCCTACTCTCCACCCTCCCTTCCAGTCCGTTGCACTTCTCGGTCTATGGATGGCGACACGCCCGTATAGCGCGTTCATTCCGGCTATAGACCGAGAAGTGTGCCCAGGATGGGCGAAGTCGGCTGCCGATCGCAGGCGTCGCGCTTCGCCGAGGAATGTGAGAGCCATATCGCTAAGCTGAACCCTATGGACCTGCCATTGGTGTCAGTCGGTCTTCCGATCGCGTTGGCGATCGTCATGTTCGGTCTCGGTATGAGCCTCACGCTGGGAGACTTCCGTCGCGTAGCAACCATGCCGAGGGCCGTTCTCGTAGCGCTGGGGCTCCAACTCATCGTGCTGCCGGCAGTCGCCTTCGGGCTCATCGTCGCATTCGACCTTCCCGGCATCCTCGCGGTCGGCGTCATGCTGCTCGCGGCATCCCCCGGCGGCACGACCGCGAATCTCTACTCGCACCTGTTCCGCGGCGATGTCGCGCTGAACATCTCGCTGACGGCGCTCAACTCGGTCATCGCCGTCGTTACGCTCCCCGTCATCACGAACTTCGCGATCTGGTACTTCGACGCGGGGGAGGGGACAGTCGGCCTCCAGTTCGACAAAGTCGTGACCGTCTTCGCAATCGTGCTGGTGCCGGTCGCCCTCGGGATGGTCGTGCGGCGGTTCCGTACAAAGCTTGCGGAGCGTGCCGACAAGCCGGTCAGAATCTTCTCGATTCTCGTACTCGCCGTTGTCGCGATCGGCGCTCTGATCTCCGAGTGGGCGGTCATCCAGCCGTATCTTTCCGACGTCGGCTGGGTCGTCTCGCTGTTCTGCATCCTGAGCCTGACGATCGGCTACTTCGCATCGAAGGCGATGCGGCTGGGCGAACCCCAGGCGGTCGCGACGGCCATGGAGATCGGCATTCACAACACGACGATCGCGTTGACGATCGCGATCTCGGTGCTGGGCAGCACGGTCATGGCTGTTCCCGCAGCTGTCTATTCGATGGCGATGTACGTCTTCGCGACCCTGTTCGGTTTGGCGATCTCGCGAGTCGGTCGAGTCCGGGAACCGCAGTAGGATTCGACTGGCGCATTTGCGTTCCGACCCGCTATCATTGTCAGGTTGTGCGCATTCGCGCACGCATGCAATACCCTCCTGCTGCAGAGAGCCTGCAGCCGTTCGAGTCCGAAGGAGGTGGGTGAAGCATGGCAACAAGCTACGAGCTGATGGTAATCATCGACCCAGAGGTCGATGAGCGTACCGTCGCCCCGCAGCTCGATAAGTTCCTCGAGGTCATCCGTAAGGACGGTGGCACGATCGAGAACATCGACATCTGGGGACGTCGTCGCCTAGCGTACGAAATCCAGAAGAAGACCGAGGGCATCTACGCGGTCGTGAACTTCACGGCTGAGCCCGCAACCACCAGCGAAGTCGACCGTCAGCTGAAGCTGTCGGAGGCCGTTATGCGCACCAAGGTGCTGCGTAAGGACGAGGCCGTCGTCGACCTGAACGCTACCGACGCGGACGCAGCGTAGTCATGGCTGGCGAGACCATCATGACCGTGGTCGGCAACCTTACTGCCGACCCTGAGCTGCGCTACACGCAAAACGGCCTCGCCGTCGCGAACTTCACGATCGCGTCCACCCCCCGTTCGTACGACCGTCAGGCAGGTGAGTGGAGGGACGGCGAGCCGCTGTTCATCCGTGCATCCGTATGGCGCGATTTCGCCGAGCACTCGGCCTCGACGCTGCAGAAGGGCATGCGCGTCATCGCGCAGGGCCGTCTCAAGCAGCGTTCGTACGAAACCAAGGAAGGCGAGAAGCGCACGTCGCTCGAGCTCGAGGTCGACGAGGTCGGCCCTTCGCTCCGGTTCGCGACAGCGCAGGTCACGCGTTCGTCGGGTGGCGCCGGTCAGCGTTCGGGCGGCCAGAACCAGGGCGGAAGCCAGCAGGCTCGCTCGCAGGGCGACGCTTGGGCTCAGCCCGGCCAGAGCTCCGGAGGAGACGTCTGGAACTCACCCGGTTCGTACGGCAACGACGAAACTCCGTTTTAGGTTTTAAGAGAATAGGAAAATCATGGCTGGACGGTCATCCAACCGTAAGCCCCGCGGCGGCAAGGGTAAGCCCGTAGCCCCCGCGAAGGCAATCAAAGTCGGCGTCATCGACTACAAGGACGTCGCAACGCTGAAGAAGTTCATCTCGGAGCGTGGCAAGATCCGCGCCCGTCGCATCACCGGAGTCTCGGTGCAGGAGCAGCGTCTCATCGCGAAGGCAATCAAGAACGCCCGCGAGATGGCACTGCTGCCGTACTCGGGTGCGGGTCGCTAAGGAGACGTCATGGCAAAGGTAATTCTGACCAATGAGGTCACCGGCCTGGGCTCCGCTGGCGACGTTGTCGAGGTAAAGAACGGGTACGCCCGCAACTACCTCGTCCCGCAGGGTTTCGCTACCCCGTGGACCCGCGGCGGCGAGAAGCAGGTCGATCAGATCAAGTCCGCGCGTGCAGCTCGCGAGCACGCCACCATCGAAGAGGCGCACGACCTCAAGGCAAAGATCGAAGCGGCGCCTCTGCGCGTTTCGGTCAAGGCAGGTGCCGAGGGGCGTCTGTTCGGTTCCGTGCAGCCGCGCGACATCGCTGAAGCGGTCGAGGCCGCCGGCCTCGGCTCGATCGATCGCCGTGTCATCGAGCTCGCATCGTCGGTCAAGGCCGTCGGTCGTTACGAGGCGACTGCGAAGCTGCGCGACGGTATCGTCGCGAACATCAAGTTCGACGTCGTAGCCACCAAGTAGCAAGCGATTTTTCAGGGGCGCACCCGCTGGGGTGCGCCCCTGAAGTCTGTTCGCGACCGAGTGTTGTTCATCCGCGGTGTGAAGTTTCAACGTGAACTTGATCCTAGTTTTTCCACAAGGCTGTGCAAAACATAATGCCCGGTCAAAAGGCAATTGTGCTGAGTTACCCACGTGTAATCCACAGAGTCGTCCACAATTCACTCCGGCGGATTACGGAGAAGTTCGCCGGTTATCCACACGCTCTCCACAGCCCTCGTTTGTGGGATGCCGCAGCTGCGGCCTACGGTAGCGCCATCCACGGATGCGCGAGCCGGCCCGCTGCATGTCCGGGGTTCGCAGTAGCGTGCGTCGCAAAGGAATCCGAACGGAGGATCATGACTGACCTGGTGGAACAGGAGTTCGCGCGATCGTCCAGCGCAGAGCGTACGCCTCCCCACGATGAGCTTGCGGAACAGTCGGCGATCGGCGGCATGCTGCTTTCGAAGGACGCGGTCGCGGATGTTCTGGAAACTCTCAAGGGCTCCGACTTCTACGTACCGAAGCACGCTGTCATCTACGAGGGCATTCTCAATCTCTACACGCACGGTGAGCCGATCGACGTCATCGCGGTCGCCGACGAGCTGACGAAAACGGGGCAGTTGACGCGTGCGGGCGGAATCGACTACCTGCACTCGCTCACAAGCATCGTTCCCACGGCGGCGAACGCGGGCTACTACGCCGAGATCGTCGCCGAGAAGAGTGTTCTGCGAAAGCTCGTAGAAGCCGGTACGCGCATCGTGCAGATGGGGTACGCCTCCGAAGGTGAAGTCACGGAGCTCGTGAACAACGCCCAGTCCGAGATCTACGGCGTCATGGGCGACGACGATCGCGGCGACTACGTGCAACTCTCGAGCGCAGTGCAGTCGGCCATCGACGAGATCGAAGCCGCGAAGAGCCTGGAAGGCGGCATGGTCGGTGTCCCGACCGGCTTCCACGAGTTCGATGAACTCACGAACGGGCTGAAACCCGGCCAGATGGTGATTATCGCGGCCCGCCCCGGTATGGGTAAGTCGACACTTGCGCTCGACTTCGCCCGCACCGCCGCGATCAAACACGACCTACCGTCCGTGTTCTTCTCGCTCGAAATGGGCAGAAGCGAAATCGCACTCAAGCTCTTGAGCGCCGAATCGAACATCCTGATGACCAAGCTGCGCAAGGGTGCGCTCGAGCGGCGCGACTGGACGACGCTCGCACAGGTGCACGGGCGAGTCAACGAAGCCCCTCTCTTCATCGACGATTCGCCGAACCTGACGCTCGTCGAGATCCGCGCGAAGTGCCGTCGGCTCAAGCAGCAGATGGGCCTCAAGATGGTCATCATCGACTACTTGCAGCTCATGACGAGCGGCAAGAAGGTGGAATCCCGTCAGCAGGAGGTCTCCGAGTTCTCGCGTTCGCTCAAGCTGCTCGCGAAAGAGCTCCAGGTGCCGGTGATCGCGCTATCGCAGTTGAACCGTAACGCCGAAGCTCGCAGTGACCGCAAGCCGCAGATCTCCGACCTCCGCGAATCCGGTTCCATCGAGCAGGACGCCGACTTGGTGGTCCTGCTGCACCGTGAGGACGCCTACGACCGGGATGTCCGCCCGGGGGAGGCGGACATCATCGTCGCGAAGCACCGCGGTGGTCCCACGAAGACGATCCCTGTCGCATTCCACGGTCATCTGCAGCGATTCGCCGATCTGGCACACGCCGACTCCGGGCCCTCATTCGGGGCGCCGCCGCCTCCCGTCGAGGAGTAGCGGCCGCTGCTACATGAGCGGAACGAAGAGCAGCAGTGACATGAACGCCCAGAACAGGCTGCCCAGGATTCCCAGTGCGTTGGTGATGATGCCGGCGATCGCGACACCCTTGCCGCTGCCGTAGCTCTTCACCTTGCTCATGCCGATGAAGCCGAGGATCAAACCGGCCACGCCGATCAGGAGCGAGAACAGCCACAGCACCACGCCGAAGGACAGCGTGAACGAAATACCTCCCAAGACAAGGCTGACGATCGCCATGACGTTGGTTTTCGTCTGCACGCTCCGGGCGGCGCTCATGTAGCCGCCGGTGTCACCGTACTGGTACTGACCCGAGCCCCCGATGGAGTACTGGCCGTACTGATGCGCGCCGTACGGCTGCTGATTGCCGTGCGGCTGGGGGTTCTGCTGCTGCCCGGCGTAGGGATTGCTGGGGTCGTAGGTCATACGCGACGTCTGCCTCTCCTCTTCGCGACCGAGTGTGCCATGTCCGCCTGGATGTTGGTCGACAGAATCGAGCGCCACGCTCGGTCGCCCGAATGGCCCTCGGGAGGGTTTGGAAGTACGATAGACAGGTAGTGAATGCGCTGACTTCTCGTTCTTCTTCGCGCGCCTGGCTGTTGCCGGCAGCGCGTTCTTTCGCGGCCCTTCTACCTGGCCTCGGTGTCGTCTTCGTGCAAGACCATTCGATGCATGTCGGCTTCACGATCGCGACGGTGTTCTTCCTCGGCACTGCGATCGCCATGTTCGCGCTGGCGCGGCAGACGGGGGATGCGCGCATGCGGTTCCTCGTGCTGGGGAGCATCCACGGGCTGGCCGCGTTCGCGGCGTTCGCGGTGCTACTCGTGTCACCTCAGCAGGTCGTGTTTCTCGGTCTTGTCGCGCTGTGGGCATTCGCGACCGCGGCGGTTGAGTTCTCGGCGACCAAGCTCGCCTCGGAAGAAGGTGGTCCAGGGCTGGGTCGCGACTGGCGTACCGTCGCGATCGGCACCGGCCTCTTCGGCCTGCTCATGGCGTTCAGCCCGCTTCTCGGCATCGCCGATGCGGTCTCGCTCACCGGGCTGTTCGGGGCGTACGCCGCCATCGTCGGGGTGTATCACGCGATCGCTGCCGCTTCCGCAGCGTTCGGTTCCCGGGTAACGGGGGAGGCGGCCGCGAAAGGGTTGGAGAGCGAATCGTGACGGAAGAGCACAAACCCAGTTTTCGTGACCGGATGAAGCCGATGGAGTATCTGTCGTTCGCGGCAATTGCGGCGCTGTTCACGGGTCTCGTCGTCTTGCTCACGACCCGGAATTGGGCACTCGTCGGCATCTTCGCGCTCGTCGCGTTCACAGCGACCCTGCTGGTTGTGGCGACGCTGCTGCTGTCCGTCAACAAGGACATCGACAAGACGAAACTCGAGGCCGCGAAACGGGCCGAGGAAGCGGACGGTGACGACAACGCTTCGTAAGACCCTGACGGCAGCGGCGCCCGTGCTCCTGCTTGCGGGCTCACGAGCGACAAGACCATCACTTCGTTCCCGAATAACTCGCGGTAGGAAGGGCCGACAATGAAGCATCTGGTGAGCGTCGACTGGTTGACACGGCATCTCGACGAACCGAACCTGGTCGTTGTCGATGCGAGCGTCATGGACGCACGCGGGCAGGAACTCGGCATTCCGGGCGCTGTCCGCTTCGACATCGACGGGGCCTTTTCACGACAGGAGGACGGGATGCGCAGCATGCTCCCACCCGGTCGATTCGAGCGCGAGCTGCGCAAGTTAGGCATCCGCCGCGGAGACAGGGTCGTCGCCTACGACGCGAACGGCATCTTCTCCTCGGCACGAGCTTGGTGGATGCTGCGGTCGGCGGATATCAAGGCGGCGGTCCTCGACGGCGGGCTTCCCGCCTGGCGTGAAGCCGGTGGATCGCTCACGCCGGTCGCCGACGATCTCGGCCGCGACGGCGATGTCGAGGTGTGCTGGGAGGTCTCCCGCTTCCGGAATGCGAACTGGGTGGAGCGCAGGCTAGAGGCCGCCGATCCCGTGCTGGATGCGCGTTCTCCGGAGCGCTTCTCCGGTGACGAGGACGACCCTCGCCCCGGCGTTCGGGCGGGGCACATCCCCGGTTCGCGGTCGATGCACTACGCCTCATTGCAGGACGGCGGAAGAATGCTTCCGGTCGCAGAGCTTCGGGAGCGCATCCACGCGTACGTCGACGAACCGGAGCAGCCGCTCACGGCATCCTGCGGTTCCGGAGTAACCGCCTGCGTCATTGCGCTTGCGGCGACGTTGGCCGGCCACAAACACGTTTCGGTGTACGACGGTTCGTGGGCCGAATGGGGCGCGGCGCGGTCGGGTCACCCGGTCGCGAAGGGTGATTCCGGCAGCTAGCAGCGCCCGTGGAAATCCCGTCCCGCGGTTGGGTCGACAATCGCGACGCGTTCCCCTACAGTTGGTCTAGTTAGGTAAGCCTTACCTTATGCCCGACCCGCTTCGGGTTTCCCCCGCACGAGGAGAACACAATAGAGATGGCCACATTGAAGCGCCGCGGAATGACGGCTCTCGCCGGGATCGCAGTTATGGCACTCGCCGTAACCGGATGCTCGACGAACGATGACGCCCCCGCAGACGATCAGCAGGATGACAG
>NZ_CAMEFJ010000026.1 GCF_945915485.1 uncultured Agrococcus sp. | reverse complement strand
CTGCTGTTGCGCCAAGCGCCACAGGACGGCTCCGTTCGCGTTCGCGACGTGACAGGTGGCACCTGCTGTATAGGGCTGTGGGGTCCGTTGGCCAGAGACGTCCTCGCGGAGGTGACCGACGACGATGTTTCGCACGACGGTTTCGGTTTCTTCAGAGCCCGCCGTATTCGCGTGGGCGCGATCGATGTGCTCGCGATGCGACTGTCGTACATCGGCGAACTCGGCTGGGAGCTGTATACGAGCGCCGATCTCGGGCTCGCGCTCTGGGATGCCCTGTGGGATGCGGGAGCAGCGCACGGGGTGCGTGCGGTCGGCAGGGGCGCCTTCGATGCCATGCGCATCGAGAAGGGTTATCGCTCGTGGGGATCCGATGTGTGGTCGGAACACACACCGGAGGAGGCCGGGCTCTCGTTTGCGGTACGAGCGGGCAAAGGCGATTTCACCGGCCGAGATGCACTGCTGGACGCGCCCGAGCCGAAGCAGCGACTCCTGCCGCTCGTCTTCGATCATCTCAACGACGTCGTGCTCGGCTCGGAGCCCGTGCTTCGTGACGGCCGCGCGATCGGGTTCGTGACGAGCGCCGCGCAGGGCATCAGCGTCGGGCGATCCATCGCGTACGCGTGGCTACCGCCCGACCTGGAGCCGGGTGACCGCGTCGAGGTCGCCTATCTCGATCGGCACTACGCAGCAACCGTGTCGGACGAACCTCTTTTCGACCCCGAGATGACAAGAATGCGACGATGAGATCAAGGCCGACGATGCTCGACAACGCCAACCCCGACTCTGGTTAGGAGCAGCCTCATGGAACGGGCGGCAATAGCAGCGCTGCGGACGCCGCGCTTCGAGATGGTGCCGATGCGCGGCGTCGAGGAGGCGATCGATCACCTGCCGCAGGGCGCGATCGTCACCGTGACATGTTCGCCGACGCACGGATTCGACGCCACGGTTCCGCTCGTCCGCGAGCTCCGACGTCGCGGTCATCCAACGGTCCCGCACCTTGCGGCCCGCATGGTGGAGGGGCCCGATCATCTCGCGCAGCTCATCGACACGTTCGACGAGCTGGGCGTGAACGACGTCTTCGTGATCGCCGGAGACGCCGAGACCCCGAGAGGGCCCTACGACGGGGCACTGGGACTGCTGGAGGCGATGCACGACAACGGTCACCCGTTCGAGCAGATCGGCATAACGGGGTATCCGGAACGGCACGCGGTCATCCCCGACACGCAGACCATCGCAGCCATGGCCGACAAAGCGCGGTTCGCGACGTACATCGTGTCGCAGATCTGCTTCGACGCGACCACGGTCGAGGAGTGGATCGCCGCTATGCGTGCACGCGGTATCGATCTGCCGCTGCACATCGGCATCCCCGGCGTCGTCGATAGAACCCGTCTGCTGCGCATCTCCGGCCGGATCGGGCTGCGGGATGCCGCGCGCTTCTTGACGAAACAGGCCGGCGTCGCCGTGCGGGCAGCAGTCGGTTACACACCCGATCGGCTCATCGACGGACTCACCGACGTCTTCGAGCGACCCGAATCACGCATTGTGGGTTGGCACGTGTTCAGCTTCAATGAGATTGCGCGCACAAACAAGTGGCGCACCGCGCTGTTAGCGCGCCGACTCGAAGAAGAGAAGGAGACGGGATGACCTCACTGTCGAACCTGGCCATAGCTCGCGGAGCAACCCTCCGTCCGCTGGAAGATATCGCGGAGACGATGGGCATAGGCCCCGACTTCATCGAACCGTACGGCCGCGGAGCAGCGAAGATCAGCCTCGACGCGATCGATGCGCTCGCCGATCGACCCAAGGCGAAATACGTTGTCGTATCGGCCGTGACGCCGACGCCGCTCGGCGAGGGCAAGACCACGACGACCGTCGGGCTCGGCCAGGCGATGTCGCACATCGGACGCCGCGCAACGATCGCGATCAGGCAACCGTCCCTGGGCCCCACGCTCGGCATCAAGGGGGGTGCGGCAGGCGGCGGTTACAGCCAAGTCGTACCCATGGAGCTCATCAACATGCACCTCACGGGCGACATGCACGCCGTGACCGCAGCCCACAATCAGCTCGCGGCGCAGGTCGATGCGCACCTCTTCCACTCGGCATCCCCCCGGATGGAGCCTCGTGACGTCACGTGGCGACGCGCGATCGACGTCAACGATCGGTCACTGCGCAACATCGTGATCGGCCTCGGCGCCCGTGCAGACGGCGTGACCCGCGAGACGGGCTTCGACATCACCGCCGCGTCCGAAGTCATGGCAACGCTCGCGCTGTGCGAGTCGCTGCCGGATCTGCGGGCCAGACTCGGCCGCATCATCGTCGGTCAGACGCCCGACGGCGAACCCGTGACCGCAGAGGACGTCCGGGCCGCCGGCGCCATGACGGTGCTGCTGTCGCAGGCGATCAAACCGAATCTCATGCAGACGCTCGAGGGTACTCCCGTGCTCGTGCACGCCGGCCCGTTCGGCAACATCGCAACCGGAAATTCGTCGGTCGTCGCCGACCGCATCGGGATTCGATCCGGTGACTTCCTGATCACGGAGGCGGGCTTCGGCGCCGACATGGGAGCGGAACGGTTCTTCAACATCAAGTGCCGCACCTCCGGGCTGACACCCGACGCCGCAGTGCTCGTCGCAACCGTGCGCTCGCTCAAGGCTCACTCCGGCCGGTTCTCGATCGTCGCGGGCCGGCCGTTGCCGGAGGCCATGCTCCGCGAGAGCCCCGACGACGTCGAAGCCGGTGCGGCCAATCTCGTGAAGCAGATCGAGAACATCCGTATCCACGGCGTCTCACCGGTCGTCGCGATCAACGCCTTCCCGACCGACCATCCCAGCGAGCACGAGGCGATCAAACGCATCGCCCGTGACGCAGGTGCGCGAGTCGCCGTATCGACGCACGTCGCCGACGGCGGTCGCGGGGGCGTCGAGCTCGCCGAGATCGTTGCGGAGGCCGCGGAGGAGCAAACGGAATTCCGGATGCTCTACCCCGATTCGGCGAGCCTGCTCGAGAAGGTAGAAGCGATCGCGACGCGAGTCTACGGCGCGGACGGCGTCGATCTCTCGCCCGTGGCAGCGAAGCAGCTCGAACGCTTCGCGGCGCTCGGCTTCTCGCACCTGCCCGTGTGCATCGCGAAAACGCACCTGTCGATCAGCTCCGACCCGAAGCTCCGGGGAGCGCCGACCGGCTGGCGCCTGCCGGTGCGGGAGGCACGGCTCTCCGCAGGCGCCGGCTTCGTCTACCTCATCTGCGGCAGCATGCGAACGATGCCGGGTCTGGGCGCGCATCCCGCTGCGCACGATGTCGACATCGACGAGAACGGCGAGATCGTCGGGCTCTTCTGAGCGCGAGGAAGCACCATGGGTACGCGGAACGCGAGCGCAGGCGACGGGATGCCGCAGCTCGCCGACAGGCTCTGGCGGTCGGCGGAACCAGCAGCCTCCTATGACGCTGTCATCGTCGGTGCCGGCGGTCACGGGCTCGCGGCCGCGTACTATCTCGCAACGGAGCACGGCATCCGCAATCTCGCGGTGCTGGAACACGGTTGGCTGGCGGGCGGCAACATGGCCAGAAACACCGCCATCATCCGGTCGAACTACCTGCTGGAGGCGAGCGCAGCCCTGTACGAGCACGCGCTGCAGCTGTGGGAGCGCATGGAGGACGATCTCGGTCAGCCCGTGCTGTTCGATCAGCGCGGCGTGCTCAACCTCGCACACACGCTGCAGGAGGTGCGCGATGGCGTGCGACGCGTCGAAGCGAACCGGCTCTCCGGTATAGACGCGGACTGGCTGACACCCGATGAAGTCGCAGACGTCTGCCCCGTCGTCGATGTCTCGGATCGATTGCGGTACCCCGTGCTCGGAGCGACGTATCAGCCTCGCGCCGGCATCGCCAAACACGACCTCGTCGCCTGGGCCTATGCCAAGCGGCTCTACGACTTGGGCGTCGACCTCATAGAAGGGTGCGAGGTCACCGGCATTGAAACTGCGGGCGGGCGCGTGAGCGGCATTGCGACAACCAGGGGCCGCATCGCGACCGGAACCGTGGGGCTCGCGGCGGCCGGGCGAACATCCGTCCTGACGGAACCGCTGGGGCTGGCGCTTCCGCTGCAGAGCCATCCACTCCAGGCACTCGTGTCGGAGCTGTTCGAGCCCGTGCATCCGACCGTCGTCATGTCGAACGCCGTGCACGTCTACGTCAGCCAAGCGCACAAGGGTGAACTCGTGCTCGGCGCCGGCGTCGACGGCTACAACGGCTACGCGCAGCGCGGATCGTTTCACGTCATCGAGGAGCAGCTCGCGGCGGCGATCGAGCTGTTCCCGGCGTTCGCGGGAGCGCACGTGCTGCGCACCTGGGCGGGTGTCGTCGACATCACCCCCGATGCCTCGCCCATTATCGACAGCACGCCGATCGACGGGCTGTTCGTGAACTGCGGATGGGGGACGGGCGGGTTCAAAGCGACACCGGCGGCCGGGCGGCTCTTCGCCCACACCATCGCGACCGGGTCGCCCCACGAACTCTCTCGCCCCTACGTGCTCGACCGCTTCGCATCGGGCGCACTCATCGACGAGCACGGCGCCGCAGCGGTGGCGCACTGAGGAGGCCGACATGCTGCTCATCGAATGCCCGTGGTGCGGCCCGCGTGACGAAATCGAGTTCGTCTGCGGTGGGCAAGCGGGAGTCTCGTATCCGCCGGACCCGTTCGCGCTCGACGATGACGAATGGGGGCACTATCTGTTCGTCAGGGACAACCCCGCAGGGCCGCTCGCGGAGCAGTGGTGCCATACGGCGGGGTGTCGGAGTTGGTTCATCGTCGAACGAGACACCCTGACGCAGCACGTGCTCGCGACACGGAAGCTGCCGGAAGCGGGTGAGGAGCTATGAGCCGACGTCTCGCGCAAGGAGGGCTCATCAACCGTGCTCGGCCGCTGCGATTCGTCGTCGACGGGCAGGAGTACACGGGTTTCGAGGGTGACACGCTGGCCTCGGCGATGCTGGGAGCCGGTGTGCAGCGCGTCGGCGACAGCATCAGGCACGGCCGACCCCGCGGCATCTTCGGGGCTCGGTGGGAGGAACCCAATGCGATGGTGCGGCTCCTCGCCCCGTTGCGGGAACCGATGGTGCCAGCGACCGTTGTCGATCTCGTCGACGGTCTCGAGGCCGTGACGCTCTCCGGCCGAGGCGTTTTGGCGCCGTCACCTCGCGACCGCCGAGATGCTGTGCACGCCCATGCAGAGACCCTTGTCATCGGCGCCGGCCAAGCGGGGTTGGCTGCAGCCGAACGAGCGGCCGGGGCCGGTCAGCGCGTCATTCTGGTCGATGATCGGGCGACTCCGGGAGGTGCGATCCCGAGCCCGGATGCCGCCGACCGCGTTGCTGCGCTCGCAGGGCGCGAACACGTCACCGTACTACCGCGCACGGCTGTCATCGGTCTCTACGATGACGGCTACGCGATCGCGATCGAGCGCCGCGATACCGGTCACGCAGGCGCCGAGGTGAGGCGAGTCTGGCGTATCCGCGCCGCATCGATCGTGATCGCGACGGGCACGATCGACCGACCCTATGCGTTCGACAACAACGATCTGCCCGGCATCATGCTGCTGGGCGCGGCTCACGAGTACCTGGCTCGGGCCGCCGTGCTCGTCGCCGACGCACCCGTGATAAGCACCGCGCACGACGGATCGTACGAAACGGTCGACGCACTCGCGCGGGCCGGTGCGCGCCTCCCTGCCGTCGTCGATGCGCGCGACGAGGTCTCTTCTGACGCTCGCTCCGTCTGCGATCGGCACAGTATTCCGCTCAAACTCGGCACGGTCATAACCAGCGCGCACGGTGATCGGCGGGTCGAAGCGGTTTCGACGTCCGACGGAGACCGGCTGCCCTGCGATGGCGTGCTCCTCAGTGCCGCTCGCGCGCCGCAAGCGGCGCTGGCATCGCACGTCGGCATCCCGCTCGCGTACGAACGCGCAGTGGCGGCGCTGGTGCCAGATGGTGAGACCGACCGAGTGCGCGTGATCGGCTCGGCGGCAGGCGAGGGGTTACCGGAGGCCGCCGAGCTCTGGTGCGCTCCCGATGCGGAGCACGCGTATGTCGACCTGTCGCGCGACTCCACGGTGGCCGACATCGATGTCGCGCTCGATGCCGGCCTGCGCTCGGTGGAGCACATCAAACGGTTCACAACGATCGGGACGGGGCCGGATCAGGGGCGCACTTCTGGATTGCTCGCCGCGGGCATCGTGGCGGAGCGCCTCGGCAGACCCGTCGGCGATGTCGGGGTGCCTCGATCGAGGCCGCCGGTCATCCCGGTCTCCTTCGCCGATCTAGCAGGGCGCCGAACGGGTGACCTCGCCGATCCCGTCCGGCGTACGGCGCTGCACAGCAGACACGTCGAACGCGGCGCGATCTTCGAAGACGTCGGCCAGTGGAAACGGCCCAGATACTTTCCGCGCGGCGGCGAAGCCATGGGCGAAGCGGTGCGACGCGAGTGCATCGCGGCCCGCACGGATGTCGCGATGATGGACGCATCTACGCTGGGCATCATCGAAGTCACGGGCCCCGACGCTGGCCCCTTCCTCGATCGGATGTACACGAACCGGCTGAGCACGCTCGGCATCGGGAGAGTGCGGTACACGATGATGTGCGGGCTCGACGGCATGGTCACGGACGACGGCACGGTCATGTGCATCGACGACGAGCACTTCAGAGTGAGCACGACGACCGGCGGCGCTGCGGCCGTGCTGGATGCGATGGAGCTCTGGCTGCAGACGGAATGGCCAGAACTCCGTGTGCACCTGACGTCGACGACCGACCACTGGGCGACGATCGCGCTGGTGGGCCCGCGCTCCCGTGACGTACTGCAGACGCTCACGCCTGACACCGATCTTTCGGCAGCGGCGTTCGAATTCATGCGCTGGCGCCGTGCGCAGGTCGCCGGCATCGACGCGGTCGTGAGTCGCGTGAGCTTCTCGGGCGAACTGGCATTCGAGATCCACGTGCCGTGGTGGGCAGCGGCTCGCGTATGGGATGCTCTCGCCGAGCATGACGTGACACCGTACGGCACGGAGACCATGCACGTATTGCGAGCGGAGAAGGGCTTCGTCATCGTCGGGCAGGACACCGACGGCACGGTCACTCCGATCGATCTCGGCTACGGATGGATCGTCTCGAACAAGAAGGGCGACTTCATCGGCAAACGCTCCCTCGCACGTCCTGACACACGCAGACCGGATCGGCCGCAACTGGTCGGGCTGCTGACGGAGCCTCCTGCGCTGCTCGACGAAGGAGCAGCGCTGGTCGATGCCGACGGCTCGCTGCTCGGGCACGTCACCTCCAGCTACGACAGCGCTGCGGTGGGCAGACCGATCGCGCTCGCGCTCGTCCGTGGCGGGCATGCGCGGATGGGCGCAACCGTCACCGCTCCGACAGATGGCGTTTCCTGCCGCATCGTCGACCCGGTGTTCTACGACCCCGAAGGGAGGCGGCGCGATGGATGAGACAACGGTGCACGGTTACGAGATCGGCGGGGCGCCCCTCGTGGGTCTTGCCGAGGGGAGAACTCACTGGGGTAGGTCGCCGAACGGTCGACTGGAACTGCGAGAGGACGGACTATTGCCGCAGCTGAGCGTGCGGGCCGGAACCGCAGCAGCCGAGGGAGTTCGAGCCGCCGGGATGCCGCTGCCGGAGCGCGTGGGAGGGGTCGCTCGCGAGCAGGGTCGGCTCTTGCTGGCGCTCGGCCCGAACGAGTGGCTCGCGCTCGGTGTAGGAGCAGAGACCGACGCAGGAGCAGAGTTCGGCGCACGGCTGCAGGAGGCGATGGCCGGTGAACACGCGAGCGTCATCGATGTCACCGGACAGCGAACGGCCATCACGGTGCGGGGTCGCGATGCCACGCGCATCCTCGCCCACGGCTGCGCACTCGACCTCGACGAGCGCGCGTTCCCGGCCGATACGTGCGCGCAAACGGTGATGGAAGGTGTTGGCGTGCTCATCGTGAGACGAACCGTAGACGACTTCCTCCTGCTCGTGCGATCATCCTTCGCCGAGCACTTCGCGGCCTGGCTCGACGACGCAGCGACCGAGATCTGGGCGGAAGCGCTCGCGGCCGAGTAAGGTAGGTCACCATGTCTCGGGATACAGGGCTCGTGCAGTCGGTTGATCGCGCCATCACCGTGCTGGAGATTCTCGCGCGCTCCGGCGCCTCGAGCGTCTCTGATCTGGCGCGGCGGCTCGACGTTCACAAATCCAGTGTCTCCCGCCTCCTCGCGACGCTTGAGCGACGCGGGATCGTCGAGCAGGAGACGGGAGGCGGCCGCTACGGCCTCGGGGCCGGCATCGTGCGACTTGCCCGTTCGGCACGCGACCAGTCCGATGTCGTGGCCGTTGCCAGGCCCGTCGCCGAACGGCTGAGCCGATTGACGGGCGAGACCGTGAACGTCTCCGTTATCGAGGGCAATGAGGTCGTCAACATCGAAGAGGTGAACCTCTCCGACAGTGTGCTCGGCGTCAGCTGGCTCGGGAGCCATACGCAGCTGCACAACACCGCCAACGGCAAGGTCTTCCTTGCCCACATGAGCCCTGCGCGGGCGAACGGCCTGCTCAGGGCGGAACTCACATCGGCGACCGAGCGCACGGTCACCGATCCGAAACTGCTGCGCGCGCAGCTGGATCTGATCCGAGAGCAGGGGCACGCCTGGCAGCGCGAAGAGCTCGAACCGGGCCTGACCGCAGTTGCCGCGCCAGTCTTCGATGCGTCAGGAGACACGCTCGCGGCGCTCTCGGTTGCCGGACCCAGCTTCCGGCTGACACCCGACCGCGAAGGCGAACTCACGAAACTCACGAAGAACGCCGCCGCCGATGTGTCCAGGAAGCTCGGCTGGCTGGAGGACGCGCGGGCCTCCTGAGCGCGTCTTCAGTGACCGGTGCCGAGTTGCGCCGCGATGCGCTGCGATGACTCGTGCAACCGCTGAGCGATCTCCTCCGGGCGCGGCAGCGTCTGCATCGCGAGCACGGCAAGCGCAGACCGCACGCCGCCGACGACCGGCAGCGAGACCGCAAGCGATGTCACGGTCGGAATGACTTCGTCGTGGCTCTCCGCCCAACCGCGCTCTCTCGCCAGTTGCACGTCGGTGAGCAGCGCATCCTGCACATCCACGGGCCAGGCGGCATCGGGCATCCCCGCCAGCACCGCCTTGCTGGGTGCGCCGACCGTGATGGGGTGCCGTGACCCGGGTCGTTGCGCGAGCGTGGCACCCGCGATGCGGGGCGCGGCGCTCACGAGCGTGACGAAATCACCGCCGTCGAGCATGCCGAAGAAACAGGTGAGTTCGAGTTCGTGAGCGAGTGCGTTGACCTCGGCCGCCGCAACCGACTGCAGGTCGCGATTGACGCCTGCCGCGAGCACCGTCATCTGCGGCCCGAGCACGCAGAGGCCCGCCGTATCGCGAATCACGAGGCGATGGTGCTCGAGCGTGCGTACGAGGCGATAGGCGACCGAGCGGTGCACGTCGAGCCCTGCGGCGATCTCGTCGATCGAGAGGGGGGCGCGTTCGCTGAGCAGCTCGAGGATGATGAGCCCGCGCGACAGGGTCTGGGATGCGGGGGCTGCGTTCACAGCGTGCTCCTTTGCTGAATTTCACGGTGTCGTTGCGCTCGCCATCGGCGTGCAATACGATGATATACGATATTAGAACAGTGTGTTCCATTATAGAACGTGAGTGGAGCACTTTCCAGGGATTCACGACAGCGGAGTCGAAGGGCAAACCATGCAGTTCCATCACGAAGGCTATGTCTCGGGCGAGCCCCGGGTGAAGGAGGCCAAGGGCCACGGCATCGATCGGGCAGTCGAGCTCCCCGACGAGATGGACGTGCTCATCGTCGGCAGCGGCCCCGCCGGCATGATCGCGGCAGCGCAGCTCTCGCAGTTCCCGAGCGTCAACGTTCGTATGATCGAACGCCGAGGCGGGCGCCTCGAGCTCGGCCAGGCGGACGGCATTCAGGCTCGTTCGGTCGAGACGTTCCAGGCGTTCGGGTTCGCCGAGCGCATCATCGCCGAGGCCTACCGCATCACCGAGATGGCTGTCTGGAACCCCGACCCCGACAACCGCGACGCCATCATCCGCACGGGCCGCACGCTGGATGACGAGGGCGGCAAGATCAGCGAATTCCCGCACCTGATCGTCAACCAGGCGCGCGTGCTCGATTACTTCGCAGAAGCGGCGCTGCGGGGCCCCGGTCGTGTAGAGCCCGACTTCGGCTGGGATTTCCAGACCCTCACCGTGCACGAAGACGGCGAGTACCCCGTCGAGGTCAGGCTGGTGGGAACAGCCGGTGAACAGGCCGGCACCGAGCGTACGGTGCGTGCGAAGTACGTCATCGGCTGCGACGGTGCGTCGAGCAGGGTGCGCAAGTCGATCGGTCGCAAGCTCGAAGGCGATGCTGCGAACCACGCGTGGGGTGTCATGGACGTCATCGTCAAGACCGACTTCCCCGATTGGCAGCTGAAGTCGACCATCCACTCGAAGCGCGGCTCGATTCTGCACATCCCGCGGGAGGGCGGTCACCTCGCACGCGTCTACGTCGACCTCGGCGAGGTGCCGGTCGATGACAATCGCGCAGTGCGCAATACGCCGCTCGAGGAGGTGATCCGCCGGGCGAACGAGATCCTGTCGCCGTACTCGATCGACGTCAAGCACGTCGCCTGGAACAGCATCTACGAAGTCGGCCACCGCGTCACCGACAAGTTCGACGACGTCGATGACGAATCGCGTACGCCTCGCGTTTTCGTCACGGGCGACGCCTGCCACACGCACTCCGCGAAGGCGGGGCAGGGCATGAACGTGTCGATGCAGGACGGCTGGAATATCGCGTGGAAGCTCGGCTTCGTCCTCGAGGGTCGGAGCCCCGCATCCCTGCTGCATACCTATTCGGGTGAGCGCCACGAGATCGCGCAGAACCTCATCGACTTCGATAGGCAGTGGTCGTCGATGATGGCCAAGAAGCCGGAGGAGTTCGAAAGCCCGGATGCCCTCGAGCGCTTCTACGAGGACACCTTCGAGTTCCCCGCCGGCTTCATGACGCAGTACAGGGAGTCGATGCTGACGGGCGATGACGCGCATCAGGATCTCGCAACCGGTTTCCCGGTCGGTAAGCGCTTCAAATCGGCGAAGACCGTCAAGCGCGGCGACAACAACCCCGTTCACCTCGGTCACCTGCACGAGGCCGACGGCCGCTGGCGTATCTACGTTTTCGCGGACCCTGCGGCTCCTGGCGAAGACTCGCCGACGCAGCGCCTCGGCGAGTGGCTCGGCAGCGACCCCGCGTCCCCGGTCGTGAAATTTACGCCCGCCGGCGGCGACGATGACGCGTGGTTCGACTCGAAGGTGATCTACCAGACCGATTACAGGCAGGTCGAGTTCGCAGACGTCCCCGGCGTCTTCTGGCCGGAGGTCGGCCCCTGGAAGGTCAATCGTTGGGACAAGGTCTTCGCGCACGGCCTCGGCCACGACATCTTCGCCGAGCGCGGCATCTCACGTGACGGCGCCGTCGTCATCGTGCGGCCCGACCACTACGTCGCGCAGGTGCTGCCGCTGGACGCAACCGACGAGATCGCAGCGTTCTTCGACGAGGTCTTCCTCGACCGCTAGCGCTGATCACCCGAAATAGTCGAAAGAATGCCCTTTGGGAGCCTCCTAAAGGGCATTCTCCCTCCCCAGGTTCTCTCGTGTTGGCTTCATCGAGCGCTCTAAGCGGTGCTATGCAGCGGGCTCAGCATCACGGCGGGACGCCTGCCACTGCAGCCAGAGCTGCTTCAGGTCGCGGGCGTCTTCGGCGAGCACCGAGATGCCGCGCTCTCCTGTGCGCCTGGTGCGCCCCCTGACGACCATGAGTCTGGTGCCGAACAGCAGCGGACCTGCCTGCTCTTGAGCGTCGTCGAAAAACGTGCAGTCGGCGATGCCTCGTCCGTCGTCGAGGCTGATGAAGACGACGCGTTTCCCGCTGCGCATCGGCGGTGTCTGCGTTGCGACGCGGATGCCCGCCACGATCACCTCGGACCCGTTGCGGAGGTCGATGAGTCGGTTCGCATCCGTGACGCCGAGCTCCTCCAGCAGCGGTCGGTACGAGTCGATCACGTGCCCTTCGATTTCGCTCGTGTAGACCTCGAGTTGCGTATCGATCCGTTCTTCTCGCGACGGTGGGGGCGTGCCGACCGGCAGGGGGTCGAGCTCCAGTGCGCTTTCATCCCCGTCGGTCTTTCGTTTCCGTGCCGTCAGCTGCCTCACGTAGGCGATCACGTCACCGCGCCTGCGTTGGGCGTCGTCAGTATCGAGGCCCTCGGAAACAAGCGCGTCGAAGGCTCCGATCGCCGCGAGCCGCTGCATGAGGGGGCGTGACGGGCGGGCGCGTTCGAAGAACTCCGCGACGGAACCGTAGTCGGCATCCGTGCGGGCTTCGATGATCCGACGAGTTTCCGCGCCGGTGATGCCGTGGATGTCGCGCAGCGCGAGGCGGATGCCGAGTTCGCGTTCTTCACCCGCACCGGTCCATTCGACGGCGTACGCGTCGGTCGAGCGATTGACATCGAGCGGCAGCAGCGGCACCCCGAGTCTGCGAGCCTCCGTCATGAGCAGTCTGCGCGGATACATGCCGGGGTCGTGCTCGAGCAGCCCGGCCATGAACTCCGCGGGATAGTGCGTCTTCAGCCATGCGGTCTGGTAGGTCGGCAGTGCGAATGCGGCACCGTGCGCCTTGCAGAATCCGAAGCTGCCGAAGCCGCGCAGCGTCGCCCAGATGCGGTCGATATCGCGATCGGAGAAAACACGTCGGCCGTGTTCGACGCGCTGCCGGGTACGCGAGCGGAATTCCCGCTCGATCGAGTCGACATCCTGCTCCATGCGGCGCCGCAGCTCGTCGGCGTCCGCGAGACTTATCCCCATGCACTCGTGCAGTATCCGCATCACGTGCTCGTGGTAGATCACGACGCTGTAGCTGTCCTCGAGAAACCATCGGAAGCGCGGATGCAGCGGATCGGGTGCCTGGAACCCCAGCTTCGTATCGACATACGGGCCGATCATGTTGCCCTTCATCGGCCCGGGACGGAACAGCGAGATATCGGCGATGAGATCCTCGTAGCGATCGGGCTGCATCTTGCCCACGAGCTCCCGTTGCCCCGGTGACTCGATCTGGAACATGCCGAGCGTATGCGTCGTGCGGATCGTCTCGAACGTCGGCTCGTCGTCGTGCGGCAGCGCGTCGACGTCGACTCGGCCGTCGGGGGAGATGTAGGGAGCATCCACCGGCAGCCCGCCGGCGCGTGCGGCACCCGGGCCGTGAGCGCGCTCGATCTCGCCGACGGCGTAGGCGATCGACGACTGCATGCGCACACCGAGCACATCGAGCTTCAGCAGGCCGAGGTCGTCGACGTCGTCCTTGTCGAACTGGCTCATCGGCAGCCCGATGCCGGTCGGCTGCACGGAGGTGACGCTCAACAGCTGATCATTGCTGAGGATCACGCCGCACGGATGCATCGAGATGTGCCGGGGTAGGCGATCGAGTCGTTCGGTGACGTCGACGAGCATGTCGACGCGCCTGTCGCTGCGGACGAGCTCGGCGATCTCGCGCAGCTCGGGCTTTCGGTCGAGCGAGTCGCGGAAATCGCGTGCATTGAATCGCCACAGATGCTTGGCGATGTGATCGACGCGCTCCGGGTCGATGCCGAGGGCAAGCCCGGCATCGCGGGATGCGCCTCTCGCTCGATAGCGGTTCTGCATCGACAGCAGTGTCACGCGGTTGTCGCCGTAGCGTTCGAAGATCGCTCGGTACACTTCGTGCCTGCGCGCCGACTCGACATCGATATCGATGTCGGGCAGCGTTGCTCGCTTATCTCCCAGAAACCGCTCGAACAGCAGATCGTGTTCGATCGGGTCGACGTTCGAGATACGCAGCAGGTAGTTCACGAGCGAGCCGGCACCCGAGCCGCGAGCCTGCACGCGTACACCGAGTGAACGGATGAGATCGACAACGTCGACGACCGTCAGAAAGAACGTCTGGAAGCCGAACTGCTCGATGGTGCGCAACTCGTCGTCCAAGCGTTCACGAACGTCGGTTTCGCCGCTCCGCCAGACCTGCGGATACCGTTCGGCGATAGCGCCTTCGCATCGTCGCCGAAGTGCCTGCAGCGGATCTCCGCGGATACCGAGCACCGTTGCCTCCGGCACTTTCGGCTGCCGCCATCCGACATCGGTGTCGGGGTCGAGCCGGCAGCGATCCGCGAGCCGTTCCGTGTCGGCCAGCAAGGCAGCGGTGTCATCACGACCGAGCCCTGCGTGTTCGACGATGTTCTGTGCGATCAGGTGCATTTTCGACGGTGGCTTGAACCACGCTTGCGCGTTCGGCTGCGGCTGGAACGTGCCGAGCGCGGCGAGCCGCCCGACCGCATCCAGCACATCGCCCGTCACCGCATCGTCCGGGGTCAGATAGCGGACGCGATTAGTGAGCACCGCCGGCACTCCGGATGCGCGCGCAAGCCGCAGCGTATCCGCTGCGTGCCCTATGCTCGCTTCTTTGCCGGGCTGGGTGTGATGGCAGACGACTTCGAGCGCGATACCGCCCGGCAGGAGTTGCTGCCAGCAATCGAGCAGCGTGCGTGCACGAGACGCGTCGCGGGAGAGTAACGCACGGCCGACATCGCTGCTGGGCCCGAGCAGCACAGTTGCCGTGGGAGGGCCTTCACCGTGCAGTAGCGCGCCGATCCGGCTCGGTGTGAGATTCGCGATGCGGTAGGCGGCGCCGTTCTGCGTCTTGACGGCTCGGCGAGGTGCTCCGTATGACGCGGAGACCGTGCGGGCAAGCGCGGCCCATCCCGCGCCGCCGATGTTCCCGTGGGCGAGCAGCGTGACATCGCTCACGCTTTCGCTTGCCCCTTCCTGCGAGCGAATCTGCAGTTCGGCACCGACGATCGGATCGATGTCCGCCGCCAGGCAGGCGCGGATGTGCCTGACAGCACCGTAGAGTCCGTCGCGGTCGGTAATCGCGGCTGCGTCCGCACCGGCAGCAGCAGCGGCTTCGACGAGCACCTCTGGTGTCGTCGTGCCGTGTCGTGCCGAGAACATGCTCGCGACGTGCAGGTGCGTGAACCGTTTAGTCATACACGCTGGTGACTCGCCACTTGCCATCCGGGTCTGCAGCGAGGTCGATCAGAAGGATTTCACCACCGTCGACGGCGCGGATCTGCACCTGCCACATGCGCTGCTCTATCGGCAGCGCAGCCGTGCGCGGCACTCGTTGCTCGAGCATCCACCATTCGATGCGATCGATCCAGGGGATGGGCTTCGAGTGCACGAGGAATCTACGCCCGCGCCAGACGAGTCGTTCGGGGGCTCCGGAAGTGGTCGTCCAGACGGATGCGGGCTCATCGGGGTCGAGCCCGGGCCGCCGAGAATCGATCATGTGTTCTACTGTCATGCCCACTGCCTCCGCATTTACTAGAACATTAGTGCTAATAAGAGTGTAGGAGTGACCTGCGACATTGCAACCTCGCACGGCGTGGCGGATGGTCGGCCGGATGCTTGCTTGGCCCGCCAGTCGGTGATCGGTCGGATGGTCGACTGCGGTCACCGGGTGCGCGAAAAACTGATCGATCACGAAAAACGGACGGCCCGGTCAGTGATTCGCTGCACTCGGTCGATGCGTCCGTTTTTCGCAACGCAGAGAGTCGAACAGCATTGTATTCTTGACTATAGTGTGCGTCACACAGTATTGTGTTGGGCATGAGCGAAGAGTTTGAAACCCATCTGCAGGAGCTGCGCCGCGGCACCGTCGTGCTCGCCTGCCTGCAGCTGCTGCGCACGGCAGGCTACGGCTACGGGCTCCTCGAGGCTCTTGAGCAGCGCGGATTCGCGACCGACGCGAACACGCTGTACCCGCTGCTGCGCCGCCTGGAGAAGCAGGGGTATCTCACGAGCGAGTGGAACACCGCCGAAACGCGTCCGCGCAAGTTCTACCGCACATCACCCGACGGGCAGCGGCTCGCCGACACGCTCACGGAGGAATGGGCCTCACTCACCGGCGCCATCGCCTCCCTCACAGACGACACCACCAGCACCGAGGAGCACTGACATGACCACCACGCTGACCGAAAGGTATATCGCTCAGGCCGTCAAGGGTCTTCCGCCAGAAACGCAAAATGATGTCCGGGCCGAGCTCGAGGCATCCATCGCCGACGCCATCGAGGCGCAGCTTGAGCAGGGGGAAGAGCACGGCGACGCCGAGCGTGCCGTGCTCACCGAACTCGGCGACCCTGGCGCGCTCGCGGCCGGTTACATCGATCGACCGCTGCAGCTGGTCGGCCCGAAGTACTACCTGACCTGGTGGCGGCTGCTGAAGCTGCTGCTCTGGATCGTGATTCCCTGCGTTGTCGGAGCCGTGGCGTTGGGGTTGGCGATCTCGGAAGCTTCGTTCGGCGAGATCATCGGCCAATCGATCGCCGCCGGCATCGCGGCATTCGTCCACCTGTGCTTCTGGGTGACGCTCGTCTTCGCGATTCTCGAACGAACCGGTGCGGACACCGGTGCGGAATGGGATGTCGACCAGCTGCCCGAACCGCAGTCGACGGGCACCGGCAGAGCCGACCTGATTGCAACGCTCATCTTCTTGGGCATCACGGTCGGTGCGTTGCTCTGGGACTACTTCATCGGTTTCATCCGTGTGGATGGCGAAGCGTTGTCCCTCATGAACCCGAGCCTTTGGCCGGCATGGATGACCGTGCTCTTCGTGATCTTCGCAATCGACATCGTGCTCGCCATCGCGATCTTCGTGAAGGGGCGCTGGACAACCGCTTTCGCGGTCGTGAACACCGCACTCGCCGTGTCGTTCGCCAGTTGGGGTCTCACGCTGTTGGGCCGCGAGCAGCTCGTGAACCCGGAGTGGCTCGACTTCGTGTTCCTGCAGAACGGCGTCGGTGAAGAAGTGCTGCGCATCCTGGCCGTTCTCCTCGGCTTCGGTATCGCCGGCTTCTCGCTGTGGAGCATTATCGATGGCTGGCTCAAGCGACGTAAGGATGCGCTGCGCTGAGCGCAAGAGTGTGTGCGCTCAGCAGTGAAGCAGTGCTCAGACCGGCCGCTCCTGCGTGCCACGTCACGGTGCCGGCGTCCTGTGTCCGTTAGTGTGAGGGGCAACTGTCGTGTCCGAAATCCGCTAGTGCCGGTCCCCGGCGGCAGGTACGCTGGCCAGCATGACGAACCTCGAAACCGGCGAACCGCAGTTCGCAGAACGCTACCGTGCGATCCACGCGCGGGACGCCAGGTTCGATGGACAGTTCTTCACAGCGGTGCTCACGACCGGCATCTACTGCAGGCCGTCCTGCCCGGCGCGCACGCCGAAACGCGAGAACGTGCGATTCTATTCGACCTCTGCCGCTGCGCATGAAGCGGGCTTCCGCGCCTGCAAACGCTGCCTGCCGGAGGCAGCTCCCGGCACACCGGAGTGGGATCTTCGGCAAGATCTTGCCAGCCGAGCCATGCGTCTCATCACCGACGGTGTCGTCGACCGAGAGGGTGTTGCCGGCCTTGCCGAGCGTCTCGGATACACGCCCAGACACGTGAACAGGCTGCTGATCGCCGAGCTGGGGGCAGGCCCCATCGCCCTGGCGAGAGCTCGTCGAGCACAGTCGGCCAGAGCGCTCCTGGTCGGCAGTGATCTCCCCGTTTCGCACGTGGCCTTCGCGGCCGGCTTCGGTTCCGTCCGCCAGTGCAACGACACCGTTCGTGCCGTTTTTGCCGCGAGCCCACTCGATATCAGAGCGCGGGCCCGCAATATGCAGAGCTTCACCGTGTCGGGGGATGGACGTTTGACGCTGACGCTCGATCTGCCGGTCCGGCAACCCTTCGATGCGCACGGCGTTTTCGCGTTCTTGGAGCAGCGAGTCGTCGAGGGCATTGAAGTCGCGGACCTCAGCAATGAACGCCGTTTGCGATACGCTCGCACGCTCCTGCTCCCGCACGGCCCCGCCGCCGCTCAGGTCGAAGCGCTGCGTCGCGGCGCCGAGTGGCACGTGACCGCTCGTCTCGAGCTCTCTTCGCTGGCGGATGTCGCTCCCGCCGTGGCGCGCATCCGCCGCCTGCTCGATCTCGACGCCGACCCCGGTGCGGTTGACGCCTCACTCGCGGCAGACCCCGTGCTCGCAACGTCGGTTGCAGAGACGCCGGGGATCCGTGTGCCCGGTGCCGTCGATGCGCACGAGATGGTTGTGCGGGCGATCGTCGGCCAGCAGATTTCGGTTGTCGCCGCTCACCGTCATCTGAGTCGCTTGGTCGAACACATCGGGCAGCCGTACACTTCGAGTTTCGAGGGGCTCACGAAGCTGTTCCCGGCACCCGGGCGGATCGCCGAGAGCGTCGCTGCTCCAGGGCCGGAAGAAACGCTGGACCCCGGTCGGCCGCTGCGGCTCCCGCGTGCATCCATCGCAGCGATCGTCGGGGCATCCGCAGCGTTCGCGGACGGCAGCATCGACGTGCACCTGGGACTCGACCCCGACGAGCTACGGCAGCGTTTGGCGCGGCTGTCGAGAATCGGCGACTGGACGGCCGCGTATATCTCCATGCGAGTGCTCGGTGACCCTGACGCGTGGATGGTCGGCGACGTCGCGCTCATCGCCGGAGCGAAGCGACTCGGCCTGCTCGACAACGAAACGGCGAAAACGGCGCAACACAGACGACTCGCCGAAATCGCGACCGCTTGGGCGCCATGGCGCTCGTACGCGGCGATGCACCTCTGGAAGGCTTCTAAGGAGACACCATGACCACGACCGTGACGACCAGCTTCGAGACCCCGCACGGACCCTTTACCGTGATTGCGCGCGAGGGCGTCGTGTTCGCCTCGGGATGGACGGGGAAAGCAGGCGAACTGCTGCCGCTCATACACCGCACGCTGCGACCCGAGGCGGATGCCGTCGAGCCCGTGCCGACGAACGATGAGCGCGTCCGTGCGATCGCGGACGCCGTCACGCAGTACTACGAAGGTGACTTCGAGGCGGCAGCGCGAGTGCCGGTGCAGCAGCATTCGGGGGAGTTCAGAATGCTGGCCTGGGATGCGCTGCGGCAGGTGACGCCGGGAGCGCCGATCACCTACACCGAGTTCGCGAACCGCGCCGGTCGCCCGGCAGCCGTACGTGCCGCGGCCTCCGCCTGCGCGATGAACGCCGCAGCATTGTTCGTGCCGTGCCACCGCATCCTGCGATCAGACGGGACGCTCGGGGGCTTCCGATACGGCACCGACATCAAGGATCGACTGTTGGCTCTCGAACGGCGGGGCTAGCGTCGTTCAGCCGTGTCGCCAGAATGTCATGTGGATGACTCCGCTCGGCGACGTCACGGACTCGATGCGGAAGCGCTGCTCGAGTTCTTCCAGGCCGTCCCAGAGACGCTCACCGCGGCCGAGGACGATCGGTACGACGACGATGTGCATCTCATCGATCAGATCGGCCTGCAGGAACTGCCTGATCGTGGAGGTGCCTCCGCCGATGCGGATGTCGCGCCCCTTGGCAAGCTCGCGTGCCTTCTCGAGCGCTTCGGCAGGCTCGGCATCGAGAAAGTGGAAGCTGGTGCCGCCTTCCATCTCCAGCGGTGGGCGAGGGTGGTGAGTCAGGACGATCACCGGGGTGTGGAAGGGAGGGGTGTCGCCCCACCAGCCACGCCATTCGTCGTTCGGCCATGGGCCCAGCTTGGGCGCGAACTTGTTGCGCCCCATGATCTCGACCCCTACTCCGGTGTTCCATCGGCTCGCGAAGGCCTCGTCGACACCGTTGGAGGCTTCCTGCTCGTCATGAAATCCCATCTGCTGAAAGGTGCGCGTCGGCAGGGCCCACTCGAGTAGGCGGGTGCCCGCATGCCCGAAAGGCGTCTCCAGCCGTTGCCCTTCGCCGACACCGAAACCGTCGAGCGAGACGGAGAAACTGTGCACGCGAACGCGTGCAGCGCGATCATGCGAAGTGGTGTCGGATGTTCCTTCGGCGAGTTCGGCAACGTAGGTCGCGAGATTGCCGAGGGTTTGCTTGCCGCCCTCGGTCGCGTGGTACTTCTCGACCGCTTCGTCGCGGAGTTCCTTGGTGGGGAAGACAGTGCGCATCACGACGCGGGTCGCGCTGTCTTCCTGCTCGAACGTCAGGATCGACTCGAACGTGCCCGGATCATCGCGGAACTCACCGTGCAGCAGCGTGATGCGTTCTGGAGGAACAATGGCCTGCCAGGTGATCCATTCCGGATAGTCGGTGCCGTCAGGCCCGTGCATGACGAAGTCCCAAACGCCGCCGGGGCGGAACTCGAATGACTTCGTCGTTGTCGAGAATCCGTTCGGGCCCCACCACTGCGCCAGGTGCCGCACCTCGGTGAACGCTTCGAAGACGAGTTCGCGAGGCGCATTGATGAGACGGGAGACCACGATCTCGCGGTCGGCCGTTGCCGGGTCGTGGCTAGCGTTCATTGTCATTCGATGACTCCTTTGTCGTTGTTCGTTGTAGCTCTTGCACGTAGTTGTCGAGTCGTTCGAAGCTCTCGCTCCAGAACTGTTCGAAGCCGCCCAGCCACTCGTGCACCGGTTGCAGGCCGCGGGCATCCAGGTCGTAGAGTCGTTGCTTTCCTGCTCCTCGCACCTGCACGAGCCCTACTTCCCGGAGCACTCGCAGGTGTTTCGACGCCTGTGGCTGGGTCATCTGCAAATCCCGGGCCAGTTCACCTGCCGGGCGTTCGCCGTTCTTGAGCAGCATCAGAATGTTCCGACGTTGCGGCTCGGCGATCGCGTTGAACGTGTCCGACGTTGTTGCTGCTCGTGCCATGTATCTATCATATGCCTATATAGGCAAATGTAAACCCCAAAATGCATGTTGAGCGAGACCGGATGAAGAGCGCTTGATCGTGCGCCGAGATTCGACGGCCCGCTAGGTAGGCTGGTGGCATGAAGCGCATGACGAAGGCCGTGGTTCCCGTAGCGGGGCTCGGCACCAGGTTCTTGCCCGCGACGAAGGCGCTCCCGAAGGAGATGCTCCCCGTCGTGGATAAACCGGCGATCCAATACGTCGTCGAGGAGGCGGTTCGCGCCGGGCTCGATGATGTGCTGATGGTGACCGGCCGCAACAAGAATGCGCTGGAGAATCATTTCGACCGTGCGACGGAGCTCGAAGCGACGCTCATCAGCAAGGGTGACACGCAGAAACTCGCGAAGGTGGAAGCGTCGACCGTGCTGGGTGAGATTCACTATATGCGGCAAGGCGACCCGCGCGGTCTCGGTCACGCAGTGCACCGTGCGAAACGGCACGTAGGGCAGGAGCCGTTCGCGGTGCTGCTGGGCGACGATCTGATCCATGAGAGCGACCTGCTCCTCGACCGCATGATCGCCGTCAACGCCGAGAAGCACACCTGCGTCGTCGCGCTGATGGAAGTCGACCCCTCGCAGACGCACATGTACGGCATCGCCACGGTCGAAGAGACCGGCGAGGACGACGTCGTCCTGATCAAGGATCTCGTGGAGAAACCCGACCCTGACGAAGCCCCGTCGAATCTCGCCATAATAGGCCGTTACGTGCTCGAGCCGGAGATCTTCCCGACCATCGAACACACCGCTCCGGGGCGGGGAGGAGAGATTCAGCTGACGGATGCGCTGGCGACGATGGCACGCGACCCCCGGCAGCGCGTGCACGGAGTGGTCTTCCGTGGACGGCGCTTCGATACCGGTGACAAGCTCAGCTACATCAAAGCGATCATCGAGATGGCATTCGAGCGCGAGGATCTCGGCGACGAGCTGCGCGCCTGGCTGCAGGAGCAGCTCGGCAGTTGACTAGTGCTCGAGCGGCCCCTGCATTTCGATCATGAGCTGCATGGCCGTGACGGTGTCGTTGATCTTCAGTGACTCGACGGTCCCGGGCCCACCGAGCGATCGCAGCGGAACGTAGGTGAACGACTTCCCGTACTCCGGCATCCCGTGGAGTTCGACGGCCTCCGGATACATCTCCCAATTCATCGCTTCGACAACCGAGTTGGCGCGAGGACGTTTGAGCTTCGCCACCACGTTCTTGACTTCGAAACCGGCCCCCGAAACCTCCTCGTCGCGAAACCGGAGGTTCGTCATCCCGATATTCGGCTCCCACGTGATGAGGTCGGTCATGGCCGTCGCGATAACGGGCACGGCTACGCCATCCGCTGTGACTTTGCCGATGCCCTCGACTCCCAGGGCATCGAGGTACTCGATCGGATCGATGACACGGAAGTATCCGTTGCCGAACGTGCCGTAGCCGTATTCTTGCCAGAGCTCGATGATGTCGGAGGGTATGCGCCCCTGGAACCTATCGATGACCTCAGCCTGAACGTCGCCTACTTTTTCGAAATCTGAGATCTCTACCATGCTCATGATTCTAGAACGGCAGGTCCGGAAGATCGAAGTAAACGTCGCTCAGATCCACGTTCGGATTGTTGGTGACGAAGTTGTTGTAGGCGGTTTCCAGCGCATCGATTCGGTGGCGCCACTGCGACCCGAGCGAAGAATTGACGTTGCCGTCCCCGAGTCCGGAGATATCGGTGACATCGCCTCCTGCGATGCCGTCCAAACGGTGCGTTGCAGCCTGCGTGCTCATCCAGTCGTCGAGCGCGCTATCAAGCTCCGGGAGTGCGTTGCCGTCGGCATCGAAGAACTCGGGATGCGAGTCGAAGAGTTCGTCCTCCATGCGGTTGCGCCAGTTCTGGCGTTCCGCTCGCTGGGCCGCTTCCGACGCGGACGGCCGCCCGTCCGCGTACGCGTCTCGGTTTCGTCGCCATGTCGCAAGGTCCATATTGCGAATGGCGTCCCACTGCTCGTTCAACTGCCGCCGGAATTCGCCAAGGTCGTGTCTCGAGTTGGGGGTGAACGGTCTGATGTCCGGCTTCGGATTATCGACATCGGGCTTGGGCCTGGGCGTGTTGCCGGCCATCTCGGAGTCGGTGCGCCGAGTCCGGTCGACGATGTCTCTCGTCTGGCGGGAGTTGTTCCCCATGTTCTCCGGCATCCCCTGGCGGAGGCGCCTGGCAGCGCTGAAGATAGCGCTCATAACCTCGTCTGCGTGCTTTGCGAGTTGCGCCATGACTCAGCCTCCCGTGATGATCTGTAGCGAGGACATCCGATCGAGATAGTCGTCCGTGACTCGTTCCTGATCCAGGCCGCTCGCATCGAGGTCGGATGCGACGAGCTCGAGCGCATCGAGATCGGCCTTGTACTCTCTCGGGTCGCCGATCATGCCCTGCGTGGTCGGTGCATCCAGCATTCGATCCACCAGCGTCATGAGCGTATTCGTCAACGGCTCGATGACCATCGGCAGAATCGCGGCGATCAACTGCTCGATCATGTAGTTCGTCGCGAAGGTGAGCGCCTTCTTCCTAGCGAAGATGATCGCAACATTGGCTGCAGCGCTGAGCCCCGCAGTCAGGAGCGCGGTCGCGGCTGCTGCAGCGAGTTGCGCAGCCGTGATCACGAGTTCGGCGATGACCTTCAGCTTCAACGCTTCGACCATGTCGGCGAAGAGTTCCATCGCCTCGGAAGCGGGTTCCAGCAGTTCGAACATCTTGGCGATATTGCCCTGGCTGTTTTCGTCCCAAGCGTCTGTAAAGGAGCGAGCGGTGCCCGCTTCGAGGCTGGCGTTCAGATCGCTGTTGATGATCGCATCGGCCTTCGCCATCGCGTCCTCGAGGTCGCCCTTGAAATCCCGGGTGAAGCCGGCTCCCCGACGCAGTTCGTCCTCATCGATTTCCGGCCAGTCGTAGCCGAGCATGTTGAGCACCCAGGCGAGCTCGCCCGGAAGATTGATCGCCACATCCGCTCCTTCCCGAGATGATCGTATGGAGGGAATCGCATCGTCGCAATGGGGAGAACTCCCCTTCGCGGCGTCAGTCGGTTTTCGCGCGCTTCTTGGCCTTGGCTTCCGCCTTCGCGGCGGCCTTGCGCTCGCGCTCGGTAACACGGTCAATGGCCTGCGCCGCCTTGGCCTGCGCAGCACGCAGGCGGCCCTCGGCTTCGCGCACAGACTTCAGCGCGTCGCGCACTTTGCCGTCTTTCGTCACCGCGGCCGGGAGGCCGTGATCACGCTCGAGGGCCCCGTCGACCCCTTCGCGCATCCAAGCCTCGATGCCGTCCAGGAACCTGTTGAAGCCGAAGAAGAACACCTGATCGCTGTCGTTCATGGGCTCGTCGAAGAGGCCCTCGGCGACGAGGGGAGCGAGCGTCGGGAAGCGATCCTCGGTGACCAGCTCAGGCAGTGCCGCGCGCACCGAATCGTGCACCGTGTCATGGCTGGCGAGCTGGAACATGCCGATGTAGCCCAGCAGCAGCATCGTCACCGTGAGCTTGAGATTCGCGGGGAGCGACAGGCTCCGCTGCGCGTGAATTCCGGCTTCGACGATCGCGATGCGGTTCGGTGTGCTGGGGGTCGAAGACGGGGGCATCGACGACAGCCACGGGTGCGCCCGGTAACCCGCGCGGACGATCGCGCCCCACTGCGTCAACTGCTCGCGCCACGAACCGTCGAACGTCCCCAGCGGCACATCCGAGGCGGCATCGAACATGAGCTGCAGCAGATCGTCTTTTCCGCTGACGTAGCGGTAGAGCGACATGGGCGTGAATCCCAGCTTCGTGGCCACCCGATTCATGGAGACCGCATCGAGCCCCTCCTCGTCGGCGATCTCGATCGCAACCTCGGTGATCCGCTCGAGCGTCAGCTCACGCTTCGGGCCGCGTTGCGGAGCCGCGGCAACGCCCCAGGAAGCGGCGATGCCGTGCGGGATGCGCTCGGCATCCTGGCCGGGCTCGATAGGGGAAGTCATCCCGGCGATTCTACCTTTCGTGCGGCGGATGTGCGCCACGGGTCTAGACGGTTTTTACGGGTCCAGAAGCCGTCCGCACCCGTAAAAACCGTCTCGAGCACGATGTTGAGTACCTTCCAGCACCGGCGACCGGGTCGGGATGCCGGCTTCCTGCAGCGCTTATCGGGGGAGTTCGATGGGAGCCGTCGGCGGCGGTTCGACGATGCCATCCGTCAGGTCCGGCTGATGACGGCGGAAGATGAACGCGATCAGCGCGCCAAGCGCAGCAGAAACGGCGCCGACGATGAGGCCGCCTCCCGCGCCCACGAAATCGATCATGATGCCGGCGAGCGCCGAACACAGCGCGACTCCGACGAGTTGGCCGGAGTTGACCCAGCCGTAGGCCTCCGGGGTGTCGGCGAACTTGACCGAGCCGGCGACGATCGCGCTGATGGCGGCGACGGCGGGGGCGCATCCGAATCCGGCGACGAACATCGCGGCCGAGAGCCCCCAGAACGTCATCACGAACGGGGCGGCGATGAAGCCAACCGCCATGATGACGCAGCGGATCGCGAGCGATCGTTTCGTGATCGTCCTGTGCCCGAACAGAACACCGCCGATGATCGAGCCGATCGCACTGATCGCCAGGATGATGCCGGCCTGCGGGCCGTCGTGCCCGTAGACGGCGACGACACCGGCTTCGGCTGCCGCGAAAGCACCGATGATCAAGAACCCGACGATCACGACCAGCAGCACCGGCCGCTTCTTCAGCACACCGCCCATCCGCTTGTTCGTCGGCGGGATGCGCAGATTGCCGACGCGGGGGAGTAGCGAGAACCACAGCCCGCCTCCCAGTTGCACGGCAACTGCGATCGAGAGGCCGATCAGGGTGTCGAAGGAGGTGGCGAGGAAGGTGATAGCGACGGGGCCGATAACCCAGACGAGTTCTTGCAGCGTCGCATCGAGCGCGAAGAGCGGCCCGAGCTGTCGTTGCGCGACCATTCTCGGATACAGCGTTCGTGCCGCCGGGGCGATGGGCGGCATCGTCAGACCTGCAGCGGCACCGAGCACGACATCGACCCAGAGCGGCACGTGGAGCACCGCGATACCGCACATCGCCAACGCGCTCAGCACCGTCGTGATGAGGAGCAACCGACGCGTGCCGAAACGCGACATCATGCGCGTTGTGACCGGGGTCGCGAGCGCTTGGCCGGCGGATAGCGCGGCCAGCACCAGGCCCGCAGCAGCGTACGACTCGAACTTCTGCTCGACGTGCAAGAGAATGCCAAGCGAATACATGCCGACGGGGAATCTGCCGACAAGCTGAGCCGTCATCGTGACGGCAACTCCCGGTGCTCTCAGCACCTCCCCATACGTACTCACGGGATCACTCTACTTCCCGCTGAGGCACTAGCGATACGGGTGATTTCGGCGAGTTTCTGTGGCTGTGCTTCGGAGAGATTACGCGTGAGATTCTGATGCCGTACGGGGTCGGTTTCGGGTCTGGGTCGGGCCCGAGTGTCGGGGATTCTGACATGCTGTGCCGAATGTATGTCTATCGGCCCGACATCCGGCACATTCCATACATTTGGCCCGCGTGCGTTGGAGGTGCCGGGTTGTGCACTGAGAGACGGCGTTTTTCGGCGCTTCTCGAGCTCATTGCCGTCTTTCGTGAACGATGGCTATCCGTGCCACAACTGCCGGTGCTGAGCGGTGATCGTGTCCCTGCAGCGTGCTGGCATTGACCAGCACGCACGATCGAGCGAGTGTGACGTCGATGTGTGCCGATGGAGCTTGCGGGCGTTGTTCCTTGAGTCGTGAGGCGATCCGGGTTGAGCGGCAGGGATGGGATGCCGGGGTCTGTTGATTGCGTGCGTTCACTTGCCGGGATGGCCGCTCATAGACCGTTTTGTACCGCTGTGACGGTCACGAGATGCGGCGTTTTTCGGGTTGTGCACTGAGATGCGGCGTTTTTCGCTGTTTCTTGAGCTCAGCGCCGTCTTTCGTGAACGACTCCTGCGCCTACCTCGGAAGCTCGATGGGCGCAGTGGGTGGTGGCTCGACGATGCCGTCGGTGAGGTCGGGTTGGGCGTCGCGGAAGACGAATGCTGTGACGGTCGCGAGCAGCGCTGCCGTGGCGCCGACGATGAGCCCGCCCGCGGGACCGATGACGTCGATGAGCACGCCGGCCAGCCCCGAGCAGAGGGCGACTCCCACGAGCTGGCCCGAATTCACCCAGCCGTATGACTCAGGGGTGTCGGCAAATTTCACCGAGCCGGCGATGATCGCGCTGATTGCTGCCAGCGCTGGCGCGCATCCGATGCTGGCGACGAACAGCGTCGCGGCAAGCCCCCAGAACGTCATGACCAGAGGAGCGGCGGCGAGGCCGAGCGCCAGGATGCCGCACCGAATCGCAAGCGAGCGCTTCGAGATCGTCCGGCTGCCGAAGATGAGGCCGCCGCAGATCGAACCGAGCGCGCCGATGGCCAGGATCCAGCCTGCCTCGGGCCCGTCGTGCCCGTAGACGGCGACGATGCCCGCTTCAGCACCCGCTAGGCCTCCGATGACCAGGAATCCGATGACCACGACGAGCCGCACCGGCCCCTTTTTCAGTACGGCGCCCATCCGCTTGTTCGTCGGCGGGATGCGCAGATTGCCGACGCGGGGCAGCAGTGCGAACCACACACTGCCCACCAGCTGTACGCTTGCCGCAACGGCGAGGGCGACCGTGGAGTTGACGCTGGTCACGAGGAAGGTGATGGCGACCGGCCCCATGATGAAGATGATCTCCTGCAGCATTGCGTCGAAGCTGAACAGCGGTGGCAGCTGACGTTGGGAGAGGAGCCTCGGATAGATCGTTCTGGCCGTCGGCCCGATCGGCGGCATGGCGAGGCCCGTTGTCGCCCCCAGCACGATGTACACCCACAGGGGTGCCGAGAGCAGGGCGATGCCGAACATCGACGAGACGCTGATCGTGGTCGTGATCAGCAGCAGCGTGCGTGTGCCGAGGCGTGACATGAGACGCGTCGTGAACGGCGTCGCGATCGCCTGGCCGCCGGAGAGCGCGGCGAGGACCACCCCGGCTGCAGCGTATGAATCGAATGCGTACTGGACGTGCAGTAGCAGTCCGATCGCGTACATGCCGATCGGAAACCTGCCGATCAACTGCGCTGCCAGTGTCGACGCCACTCCTGGCGTCTTCAGTACCTCTCCGTACGTGCTCATGTGCCCATCTCTTCGCTCGTGACCAAAGCCTGGCGCGCTGCGCC
>NZ_CAMEFJ010000025.1 GCF_945915485.1 uncultured Agrococcus sp. | reverse complement strand
CTGCGAACCACACCGCTATGGCGGATCGCACGCTGGACGCGAAGGTTGCTCTCGGGTTCGCTGAGGAAGTCGTCGATCCTGACCCGACCGACCCGGAAGAACCCACCGATCCCACCGACCCGGAAGACCCGACCGACCCCGAAGAACCCACTGACCCCGAGGTGCCCGACACCGCCTCCGACGAGTCGCAGCTGGTCTGGGGCGTCAAGGAGTCGTTCAAGAACTACGTGACCGGCCCGATCGCAGGTGGCGACATAACCGTCGACGGCGTGGAGAATGTGAACGGACTCTTCGTCTGGAGCGACGGCGAAGTCGTCAGCGAATCGAACCCGACCGAGGTCGAATTCACGGGTTCCGTAACCTTCAGCGGCCACGGCAGCATCCTCCACGTCGAGATCAGTAACCCGCGCGTCGTCGTGAACACCGACGGTTCCGGTTCGATCTTCGCCGATGTCGAGTCCAAGGAATTCATCGACACCGTCACAGAGGGCCCGATGGTCGCGTACGACAATGTGGAACTCGTGACCTTCGACTCCGGTGAGTGGAGCGCAGATGGCGGCGCCGGTTCGGGAAATGCTTCGCAACAAACGACCGGGCCACTCGCCGCGCAAGCTTCCTCGGAAGACTCGTTCACCTCGGACAGCACAACGCTGACCACGGACGGCGAGCCTGCTTTCGGCGGATTTTACGAGGCCGGTGAAGAGTTCGATTCGTTCACGCTCAACAGCTCACCGCAACAGGTCACGAACCCCGATGGTAACGGTAACGACAACACCGGTGGCGACAACGGCGACAGCAACAATGCCGGCAGCAACACCAACAACGGCGGCAGCTCGGAGACCTGTGTTGCTCACGAAGTCGACGGATCGCTCGATTGGGGCCTCCGCGAATCGTTCCGCAACTACATCGAGGGTGGCATCGCACAGGGCGAGGTCAACGTAAGCGGTGTCGAGCGCACCGGCGACGGGATCTTCCGTTGGAGCGGCAACGGCCAGCTCAACGCCAACGACATGCTCGGCGAGGTCTCGCTTCCCGGCACCGTCCACTTCACGGGTCACGACGGTGTTCTCGACACGAAGATCTCGAACGTTCGACTCGTGATCCACTCGTCATCGCAGGCATCCGTCTACGCTGACGTCGTCTCGAATGACATGGAGGGCAACTCGTCCGATCTGACGAACGTTCGTTTCGCGAACGTCAACATTTCGGGAGCATCGCTGACGGCCGACGCGTTCAGCGTATCCGGCGCGGGTGCGACGTTGACAGGCGACGGGGCGTCGGCATTCGCAGGCTTCTACGAAGCCGGCGAGGAGCTCGACCCCGTGTCGTTCTCGCTGACGCTCGGCAATGAAGTGCCGTGCAACGATGCGGTGAATCCAAGCGGCGAAGGTCTTGCCCAGACCGGCTTCGAATCGCCAGCCCTCGCGCTGATCGCATTCGCGGCCGCGCTTGTGGCGCTCGGTGCTCGCGGTATCGCCGTGGCTCAGCGTCGTCGCAGCTAACGACGGCCATCGCTGTGAGGGGCGGGTGGCGCAAGTCGCCCGCCCCACAACACTGACTACACCACACTCAAACCTCTCGATCGGTAAGCGAAACAACACATGAGAATCACCCGCACTCGTTCACTACGGGCCGTTGCCGTTACGGCGATTATCGCTCTGACCGTCGGATGCGCGAGCGAAGCAGCGCCCGACGAGACTCCCGCATCCCCCACTGTCGAAGAGCAGACCGAGACAACCCCCGAGGCGATGCTTGATGTACCAGACCCGCGTTCACTGACCGGCCTCACCGAGGCTCGCGAGCTGGGCGCTATCGAGCCAGTCGCATCCGACCCGGAGGTTTCCCTGCCCGCCACCGTGACCGGCGACGACGGAGTCGAAGTCACGGTCGAGTCGGTCGACCGTATTGTCACGCTCGACATTTACGGCACGATCAGCCAAACCATCGTCGGGCTGGGGCTCAGCGAGAACGTGGTCGGACGCAGCGTTTCCGACACCGACCCCTCGATCGAGGACGCACCGCTTGTCACGAGCGGAGCCCACGCGGTGAGTCCGGAAGCGGTTCTGCAGGAACGACCGACTCTTGTGCTCCTCGACACGACCCTGGGCCCCGCGAATACGCAGAACGTACTGCGCGAAGCCGGCGTCGCCGTCGTCGTGCTCGACCCGGACCGGCGCGCAGACCTCATCGACGAGCAGATACGCATGATCGCCGAGGCAACCGGCACCGTCGAGGCCGGTGAGCAGCTGATCGAGCAGACGAACGAGCAGCTCGATGAAACCCGCGAATACATCTCGCAGCTCACGGCCGAGCTCGACGAACCTTTGCGCATGGCGGTTCTCTACGTGCGTGGCACGGCCGGGATCTTCTTCCTCTTCGGTGGCGAAAGCGCCGCGAAGGGGCTCATCGAAGACCTTGGCGGAGAGCATGTAGCGGAAGCCATCGGAGCGGGCGAAACCGTTCCCGCCAACGCCGAGTCCCTCGTCACGATCGACCCTGAGCTCTTCATGATGATGCACGATGGTCTCGAGTCAACTGGTGGCCTCGATGGCCTTACGGAACGACCGGGCGTCGCCCAGACAACCGCTGGCATCAACCAGCGCGTCGTCTCGGCACCCGATGCCCAGCTGATTTCTTTCGGCCCCAACTATCCGCAGGCGCTCCGGGCGCTCGCAGACGCCATATACCTCGGCCAGTGAGGAGAGACCACAGAGCACGCACCGCATGGCTGGTGGGCCTCGGCCTACTGGCCACGCTGCTGACGGCGGTCATCGTGTCGGCGAGCGTCGGACAGTTCTCCGCAACGATCTCCGACGCCATCGGATCCTTCGGACGCGCGCTCTCCCCCAGCCTTTTCCCCACGACGGAGGAGACGGAGGTTGTCGACAGAACGCTCTGGAACGTCCGTTTCCCCCGCATGGTCATGGGTGTTGTCGTGGGAGCAGCGCTGGGCGTCGCCGGTGCTCTGACGCAGAGCCTCTTCGGCAATCCGCTCGCCGAGCCCGGCGTCATCGGCATCACCTCGGGTGCTTCCGTCGGTGCCGCCATCAGCATCGTGATCGGGGCATCCACGTTCGGCATGCTGACGACTCCGGCGTTCGCATTCGTGTTCGGACTCGGAACCGCCTTGCTCGTATGGTCCGTCGCGCAGCGAATACCTGCACAGCGCGCCATTTCACTGCTGCTGGTCGGTATCGCCATCAATGCGCTCGCAGGAGCTGTGACGGCCTTCATCTTCCTCGTCGCACCCACGGCTGCTCGCGACGCCGTCGTGTTCTGGCAGCTCGGCTCCATAGCGGGCACGACCTGGACGAGCGTTTGGATCACGACCCTGTTCGTTTGCGTAGGGCTCGTAGCAGCCCTGCCGCTGATTCGACCCCTGGATGTGCTCGCGCTCGGCGATCGCGCAGCGAGCCACGTCGGGCTTCGCGTGCCACTCATCCGCATCGCGACAATCGTCATCGTTTCGCTGCTGACCGGCGCGGCCGTCGCATTCGCCGGCATCATCGGCTTCGTCGGGCTCATCGTCCCGCACGCGATTCGATTGCTCGTAGGCCCGAGCCACAAGTTCGTGCTGCCGCTTTCCATGCTGGGAGGCGCGCTTCTGGTGACGCTCGCCGATCTTGGAGCGCGAACGCTGATGCCGCTGACAGACCTTCCTATCGGAATGCTGACATCGGCGATCGGCGCTCCCCTGTTCCTCCTGCTGCTGTACAGGATGTTCGGCTCGAACCGCGGGAGGATGCCATGACGAATACCGTGCTCGAAGCGCAGGGCGTCTCGGTGAAGTTCGGTGAAAAGACGGTCCTCGACGACGTCACGCTCGGCGTAGCTCCCGGAGAAGTGCTTTCACTCATCGGCCCCAACGGCGCCGGAAAATCGACCCTGCTCGCCGTTCTCGCGGGTGACCGCTCACCCGATGCGGGTGACGTAACCCTGTTCGACCGTCCTTTGCGATCGACCTCGATGAAGCAGCGCGCCCGAGAACGGTCTGTTCTCGAACAACGGCCGACGGTCGGATTCGCCTTCCGCGTTCACGAGGTCGTGAAGATGGGGCGCACACCGTGGCACGGAACAGAGCATCAGCAGCGGGACGAAGAGATCATCGATGAGGCCATGCATGCGGTTGAGGTAACGCACCTCGCGTTCCGAGACGTTCTGACGCTCTCTGGCGGTGAGTCGTCGCGAATGTCGATCGCCCGCGTGCTGGCGCAGACGACGCCGGTCGTGCTGCTGGATGAGCCGGCGGCCGCACTGGATGTTCGGCATCAGGAGCAGGTCATGCACATCGCCCGAGATCTCGCGTCTCAAGGGTCGAGCGTTATCGTCGTTTCGCACGACCTCGACTCGGCTGTCCACTGGAGCGACCGCATCGCACTCATGGACAAGGGTCGGATTCGCGCTGTTGGAACGCCCGGTGAAGTGCTATCTGGCGAGCTCCTGAGCGAGGTCTACGAGACCCCTATCGAGATGTTCGAGCATCCCGAAACGCGAATGACAGTCGTTCGCCCGATCCGTTACGGGCGCCCTCGTTCCTCGTAGGCGCTCCCTGTTCCGCATCCACCGTTCGACTCAATGCCCCGTTCATCTGCCGGCCGAGCAACGGTCGAGCGCTCACGCAGTAGGCGAGAGTGATTCCCGAACTTTCGGGCAGCCGAAGGCGAACCACAGTGCCACCCCGATGACGGGCATCGCCAAGACGGCCAGGATCCAGAGGACATAGGCGGGCGTATCCAGGTGCTTGGCGTGCCTGACGATCGATACGATGGCCGCGACGACGACCGCAATGTGCAGCACGGCCACGCTCGTCCAAAGGATGTCGTATCCCGCGGGGATGAGCGGGTTCACTGCGTCGGCCATGGTTCGACGCTAGCAGCGCTGCCCGATCCCCGCCACGGCACTCAAGCTGCTCCCCGACGAATAGTGGACACCCGTACCGGGGAGTGAGTTGAAAACAGTCGAAAGAAGTGCAAATAGGAGGCTCCCAAGGGGCCTTCTCTCGACTACTTCTGCGCCATCAGAGCCGACCCCGATAAACCCGCATTCTGGCAAAGAAAAAGGACCCAATGTGGGCCCTTATCTTGCTCCCCGAGTTGGACTCGAACCAACAACCTGCCGGTTAACAGCCGGCTGCTCTGCCAATTGAGCTATCGGGGAATGTGCGAAATGCAACGCCAGCTAGCTTACCACGATTCCGAGCCGACACAGACCACTCACATGGACACTTTTGCTCCCCAGAAAGAAGAGCCTGAGGGCACCATGCGCATCGTGCTTCTTAGCACTTCACACCTGTTTCGCGTCCATTGGAATGCGACGTTCGCCGACCTCATTCACGGGCTGCTGTCAAGCCTTCCACTTTTGTAGCCGTGGCTGACACCAAATTTTCCCGCCAGCTTCGCCAACTTCTCGGTCGCTGGGCGACGACACGCCGCACACAGGCCCTCTCATCGTCTGGCGACCGAGAAGTTGGCACGGCCTGGAGGTATGAGGGGGCTGGGAAGATCACTCCTCGATGAGGCGGCGGCGTTCGGTCTCCAGCGCGGATACCTGGAGGTCGAGCTCGCGAGCCGCGTCGGGATCCTTAGCGCGCATCCGCATCGCCTGCGACTGCAGGTTCGCCTTCTCCCGCAGCATGTCGCGCTGCACGAGAGCCTTCACGGCACCGATCGAGTACCTCTCGAGCCCCTTCTCGTTCGTATTGATGGGCGACATCGAAAGCTCGCGCACCAGCCCCACCATGCCCTCTGGAACAGCGGCGGCGACCGCATCGACGAACTCGCGCCCGGCGATCCGATCGATGTTGACGAGCATCCCGTCGCGCACGATCTCCAGCGACGGATTCGCAACGTGGCTGATGACCGCGCGCTGGGCCAGATCCGTCGGCAGCAGCTCTCCCTGTTGCAGCATGACGATGATCGCCTCGCGTTCCAACCTGGTGGCGGGATCATTGGAGAGCTGCGCCTGCGGCCGCTGCACGGGCTCGAGCTCGCTCGCGGTGTCTCGTCGATCCGCGCGTACCTGCCGCTGCACCTCGACCGGGTCGACGCCGAGCCAGCCGGCAACCGTGCGCACGTACCCGTCGGAGAGTGCACGATCGCGGATGCGCGCCAGAATCGGCCCCGCAGCACGAGTCGCCTGCACCCTGCCCTCAACGGTCTCGAGGTCGTGTTCGTCGACGACTCGCTGCAGCATGAACTCGAACATGGGTCTGGGGCTCTTCACAAGGCTCCGCACCGCGTGGTCGCCACGCCGAATACGCAGGTCACAGGGGTCCATCCCATCGGGAGCCACGGCGACATACGTCTGCGCTGCGAAGCGATGCTCCTCCTGGAAGGCGCGAGAAGCGGCCTGCTGACCGGCTTCGTCAGGGTCGAAAGTGAATATCACGCGACCGAGCGATCGTGTGTCGGAGGTCGATACATCGCCGAGCACGCGGCGCAGCAGCTTCGCGTGGTCACCGCCGAACGCCGTTCCGCACGTGGCGATCGCCGTCTCAACGCCGGCGAGGTGACAGGCCATGACGTCGGTGTATCCCTCGACGATGACGGCTTCCCTTCCCCGCGAAATAGCTCGCTTCGCGAGGTCGAGACCGTACAGCACCTTCGATTTGTGGAACACGGGCGTCTCCGGCGTGTTCAAGTACTTCGGGCCCTTGTCGTCTTCTGTCAGCTTGCGTGCGCCGAACCCGACCGTCGCTCCCGTCACATCGCGGATGGGCCACACGAGACGACCGCGGAACCTGTCGTACGGGCCGCGTTGCCCTTCCGAAAGCAGACCCGCCGTGACGAGCTCCTCATCCGAGTAGCCCCTACCTCGCAGGTGATTTCTGAGCGACTCGAACCCGGGCGGCGCGTAGCCGACGCCGAACCTGCGGGCTGCTTCGAGGTCGAAGCCTCGCTCCCCGAGAAACGCCTGCCCCGGCGCCGCCTGATCGGTGAGCAACTGCTGCTGGAAGAACTCTGCCGCGTCGGTGTTCGCCGCCAGCAGGCGAGCACGGTTGACGCCGTCTTCCTTCGGGGCATGACCCTCTTCGTAGCGGAGCGAGAAGCCGATCTGCGACGCGAAGCGCTCGACCGTCTCGACGAACGTCGTGTGGTCCATCGACATGACGAATTGGAAGACGTCTCCGTCTTCGCCGCAACCGAAGCAGTGATAACGGCCAACGGCCGGGCGTACGTGGAAGCTCGGCGTACGCTCGTCGTGGAACGGGCACAGCCCCTTCATCGAGCCGACTCCGGCTCGCTTGAGCGTTACGTACTGCGAAACGACATCGACGATATTGACGCGGTTGCGCAGCTCGTCGATGTCCTCCCGACGAATCCTGCCTGCCAACTACCCCACCATTTCCCGATGTCGTGCGACCGCAGCACGGTCCGTTAGCGATGCTACCTGGTCGACGACGACACGTTTCCGGTCCGTGTCCGAAGACGCCGAACGCCAGTCGTCCGCGAACGCGCTGTCCAACGAGGACGGGCCGCGCTCCAGTAATCCCTCGCACAGTTCGATCATGAGCTGCCGCTGCTCTCGATACAGCGGCTGCCGTTCCGCAACCGACATGACGAAGGCGCTCACGGTGCCCTTCAGCACCGCGATCTCGGCCTGCACCGAGCGAGGCACGACGACGCTGCCCGAGAACCTGCCCAGCGGGCCGGGATGCTCTTCTCGCGTCGCGTGCGCGGAGGCGACGGCGAAGCGGCCGATGAGCTTCGACGTCAGGTTCTTCAGCTGCGCCTGATCCCGACGCGAGTCGTCGAACGACGAAATCCAGGTTTCGAGGTCATCGAGACGGTCGAACGCGGCAACCAGCTCGTCTCTGCTGAACTCCGCGCCCACCCACTCGAGCATCCTGTCGACGAGTTCCTCGTGGTTGACGCGGGTGGCGAGCTGCCGGGTGTCGACGAAACCGTTGACGATCGCGTCTTCGAAGTCGTGCACCGAGTATGCGATGTCGTCTGCGAGATCCATGACCTCTGCCTCGATGCATCGTTGCTCGGCGGGCGCGCCCTCCCGCACCCAGGTGAACGCGTCGACGTCGTCCGCATAGAAGCCGAACTTGACGCGGCCCGACGGGTCCAGCACTTCACGCGTGTCGGGCCACGGGTATTTGCACGACGCGTCGACGGATGCCCGGGTCAGGTTCAGCCCGTACGGCCGGTCCTCGCCGACGACCTTCGGCTCCAATCGTGTGATCACCCGCAGTGTCTGAGCGTTGCCCTCGAACCCGCCGATGTCGCTCGCCCAGATGTTGAGTGCTTTCTCGCCGTTGTGCCCGAAGGGCGGATGCCCGATATCGTGCACGAGGCACGCAGTGTCGACGACGTCAGACTCGAGCCCGAGTGTCTCCGCGATCTCGCGGCCGATCTGCGCAACCTCGAGCGAGTGCGTGAGTCTCGACCGCGCGAACTCGAGCCCTGTCGTAGGCGAGACCACCTGGGTCTTCTGCGAGAGTTTGCGAAGGGCGCTGGCGTGGATCGCGCGGGCTCGATCCCGCGCGAAGTCGCTGCGGTTCGACGAGTGCGTCTCCGGCATCCACCGCTCCCGGTCGAAGCCGGTCATGACGTCATCCACCGGTTGTGTCACTTGCATCCTCGATCAGGTGGGTTCGTTGTTCGCTGCTGAGCTCGCGGCTGTCGAGCCAGAACTCGGGCAGGACGGGTCGACGTGCGGACCCGGCGCGGCCGCGCTGCCCCTCGACGCCTGCCGCGTCGTAGCCGAGTGATCGGTCGAGCGTCGCGAGCACCTCGTCGAGCTCCTGCAGCGAAGAGATGGATGAGAGCCGCCGACGTGCTTCTCCCCCTATCCCGTAGCCCTTGAAGTACCAGGACACGTGCTTACGCAGGTCGCGGCATCCGCGGTCTTCCTCCCCGAAGAACTCGATCAGGAGTTCCGCGTGACGGCGAAAAGCAGTGGCAACTTCAGCAAGCCCTGGTCGATAGCGTTCGTCGCTTCCGTGCATGGCGTTGGCGAGGTCGCCGAACAACCACGGGCGGCCCAGGCAGCCACGGCCGACGACGACGCCGTCGACACCGGTCTGCTCCGTCATGGCGAGCGCGTCCTCGGCCTGCCAGATATCGCCGTTGCCGAAGACCGGGATGCCCGTCACGGTCTCCTTGAGCTTTGCGATCGCGCCCCAGTCGGCCCGGCCCGAATAGTTGTCTTCGGTCGTGCGACCGTGCAGCGTCACGGCCTTCGCACCGACATTCTGAGCGACGAGGCCGGCCTCGAGGTAGGTGAGATGGTCTTCGTCGATGCCCTTGCGCATCTTCACGGTCACCGGCAGATCACCTGCTCCTCGAACCGTGGCACTGACGATCGCTTCGAAGAGTTCGCGCTTCCACGGCAGAGCGCTTCCTCCCCCTCGCCTTGTGACCTTCGGTACGGGGCAGCCGAAATTCAAGTCGATGTGATCGGCCAGGTTCTCCTCGGCGATCATGCGGGCGGCGGCGCCGGCGGTTTTCGCGTCAACGCTGTAGAGCTGCACGCTCCTCGGTGTCTCCGACGGGTGATGCGAAATGAGACGCATCGTTTCCTCGTTGCGTTCGAGCAGCGCACGCGCCGTGATCATCTCGCACACGTACAGGCCAGCACCGTACTCACGGCACAGCCTCCGGAATGCCGTGTTCGTGACTCCCGCCATGGGCGCGAGCACGACGGGAACGTCGAGCTCGATCGATCCGATCGAGACCACGATTACACTCCCACGAGGCCCTGGGCGAGGTAGCCGCGAAGATCGCTGATCGCGATGCGCTCCTGCTGCATCGTGTCGCGATCACGTACGGTTACGGCGCCGTCCTCGAGCGAATCGAAGTCGACGGTCACGCAGTAGGGCGTACCGATCTCGTCGTGCCTGCGGTAGCGGCGGCCGATAGCGCCCGCATCGTCGTAGTCGACCGCCCAGACCTTTCGCAGGTCGGCGGCGATGTCGCGAGCGAGCGGCGTGAGGGTGTCTTTGCGGCTGAGCGGCAGCACGGCAACCTTGACCGGTGCCAGGCGCGGGTCGAGACGCAGTACGGTACGGGTGTCGGTGCCGCCCTTCGCGTTCGGCACCTCCTCTTCGTCGTAGGCGTCGACGAGGAACGCCATGAGGCTGCGAGTGAGTCCGAACGCCGGCTCGATAACGAACGGAACGTATCGCTCGCCCGAGGCCTGATCGAAGTACTCGAGCTTCTTGCCGCTCGCCTCCTGGTGGCTCTTCAGGTCGAAGTCGGTCCGGTTCGCGATACCCATGAGTTCGCCCCACTCCGCGCCCTGGAAACCGAAGCGGTATTCGAGGTCGATGGTTCTGTCGGAGTAGTGTGCGCGCTCGTCGGCCGGAACATCGAACTCACGAATGTTGTCGGCGCTCAGGCCAAGGTTCGCGAACCAGTCGAGGCAGTCCTGCACCCAGCGGTCGAACCACTCGGGTGCATCCGCGGGCGGCACGAAGAACTCGATCTCCATCTGCTCGAACTCGCGCGTCCGGAAGATGAAGTTTCCGGGAGTGATCTCGTTCCGGAACGCTTTACCGATCTGCCCGATGCCGAACGGCGGCTTCTTGCGGCTGGTCGTCATGACGTTCATGAAGTTCACGAAGATGCCCTGCGCCGTTTCGGGGCGCAGGTAGTGCAGCCCCTCCTCGTTATCGACGGGGCCGAGGTACGTCTTCATCAGGCCCGAGAAGAGCTGAGGCTCCGTCCAGTTGCCCTCCTGCCCCGTCTCGGGGTCGCGGATGTCGGCGAGACCGTTCTTGGGGGGATGCCCGTGTTTCGCCTCGTACGCTTCCAGCAGATGGTCGGCACGATAGCGCTTGTGCGTGTGCAGCGACTCGACGAGAGGGTCGGTGAATGTCTCGACGTGACCCGAGGCGTGCCACACCTGCGTTGGCAGAATGATGGAGGAGTCGAGCCCCACCATGTCTTCACGGCCGTCGACGAAGGTGCGCCACCACTGACGCTTGATGTTCTCCTTGAGCGCAACTCCCAGGGGTCCGTAATCCCATGCGGAACGCGAACCTCCGTAGATCTCTCCGGCTTGGAACACGAACCCGCGCTGCTTTGCCAGCGAGATCACCTGGTCTAGACGTGACGCCACGAACACTCCTTGCTACGACTCTCGCCCGAGATTCCGGGCACAGACAGACATCAATCCTACCTGCTTGAAGGCGTTCCGGCGCCGGACAGCACGCTAGCTGTGGGCAGTCGAGTCGAGTGCCCCGCCGGAGTTGTTGCGGCGCCGGAAAAGTCCCGGATACTCGACGACGAGTCCGTGCTCGTCGACGGTCACGAATCGGGTGAAATCCGTGTCACGAGAGTCGTACCGGTACTCCCGCGCAGCCGTTCTCGTGTAACGCTGCGGATCGGTCGTGACGGTCAGCTCCGGCACTCGTACATATGCCGTGACGATATCGGCCGATGCGCCGAGTTCGAGACCGAGTCGACGGATCGGCAGGGTGTTGCTGATAGGAGAGATCGAAATGTCGACTTCGCGAGCTGTGGAAAGGTCCGGCCGCTGTTCTCCGTCAACCGTCCACACAGCTCCGCTACGACTCACCGCAAGAGTGCGGTCGCCAAGCGTGACCCGCAGCGAGTGAAAAAGCCACTCCTGGCTGACCGTCATGGCGTACGTGCACGTTCCGAAGTTGCCGCGAACGACACCGGCGATGTGAATCTCCTGCAGATCTACGATCGTGCATCGCTCTTGGCTCGGTTCCTCGACGCCGTCCCAGATCACAACCAGCGGCTCAGTCATGCGGGCCAGAGTACCAATGCCAACGGCAGGAAAACTTTCGCGGGGTCTGTCGATCTCGCGTGTTCCCGTCCGTCATACTGATGTCGGGCCACTCGGTTCGGCATAAGTTCACCGTCCGAAACGCAACACGCAACGGGGCGGTACACGACAGGAGGAACCATGAAGTACGCACTCTTGCTGATGGGCCACATCGATGACCCCGCATGCGGAGAAGACGGAGGCGCGAACCCCGAGGAGTTCTTCGCTTTCGATAAGGAGATCACCGACGCGGGCGTCGTCGTCAGCTCGTTCGCGCTCGAAGACCCAGAACACGGCGCAACTGTCAGCAGCGACGCAAGCGGAGAGCGCGTGACGTCCTCCGGCCCATACGCGGAGGTCAACGAGTTCGTCGGCGGCGCCTACATCATCGAGGTCGCGAACATCGACGAGGCCATCGAGTGGGCGAAGAAGAGTCCGGGCTCGAAAGCCGGCGGGCACGTGGAGGTACGGCCGGTCGCACCGTATTGATTCGTGTCCGACACAAACACAACGACTCGGCGAGCGCTGAGTGCCGTCGACAGGGACGCGCGCACGCGCATCCTGGCGGCACTCGCTCGCCGTTTCGGCGACCTGGACCTCGCGGAAGACGTCATGCAGGAGGCACTCGCGCAGGCGCTGCAGACTTGGCCGGAGCGTGGCATTCCGGATACCCCCGAAGCCTGGATCATGACGACCGCGAAGAGGAAGGCGCTGGACGTCGTTCGTCGCGAGAACGTCCTGGCGCAAAAGCTCGCACGCCTGCGCATAGAAGAGGAACTGACACCGGCTTCCGCTGCTCTCGCGGATCCAGCGGACCGCATCCAGCGCGAAACAGAAGTCTCCATCCCCGACGACCGGCTCGAGCTGTTCTTCGCCTGCGCGCACCCCGCGCTCGGACTTGACGACAGGATAGCGCTCACGCTGCGCTTCGTTGCCGGGCTCTCGTCCGCCGAGGTCGCTCACGCGCTGCTCGTCCCGGTACCGACGATGCAGCAGCGCATCGTTCGTGCGAAGGCCAAGATCCGGACCATGGGCGTTCCCTTCCGGTTGCCGAACCAAGCAGAGTTTCAAGCTCGGCTCGCAACGGTGCAGCGCGTGCTGTATCTCCTCTTCGCCGAGGGATACACGCGATCAGCAGGGTCCATCCACGTCCGTGATGATCTGACCGCGGAGGCCATCAGGCTGACGACCGTGCTGCACACGCTACTGCCGCACAGCAGCGAGACGCGGGCGTTGCTGGCACTCATGCTGCTGACGGAAGCGAGACGCCCTGCTCGCACCGACTCCGAAGATCGACCGATTCCACTCGCCCGCCAGGATCGGGAGCTCTGGGACCATCGGCTGCTCGCTAGCGGCCTTGCTCATGCGGAATCCGCTGCCGCTGCCGGCATTGGAACCTATTCCATTCAGGCGTCGATCGCGGCGGTCCATTCGGAAGCCGAGAGCTTCGCAGCGACCGATTGGGAGCAAATCACGGTGCTCTACGGGCTACTGGAACAGCATGAGCCGGGGCCGGTGGTGCGAATGGCGAGGGCGGTCGCTCGTGGCCGTGCTCGCGGCGCTCTGGAAGGGATGCGTCTGCTCGACGAACTCGCCGATGAGCCCGCGCTGGTTCGCTATCGGCCGTTTCACATAGCCAGGGCGGTCACACTCGAAGAGCTCGGAAGGACCATCGGCGCGACCGAGTCGTATCGGCGTGCGCTCGAACTTCCCGGCAATGCTGCGGAGGATGCGTTCATACTCTCGGCCATCGCGGAGCTCTGAACGCTAATTCCCGAGCAGTCCGGGCAGGAACATCGTGATCTGCGGCACGTACGCCACGACGACGAGGAAAGCGATCATGGCGCCGACGTACGGCAGCGCGGCAACGCTCACTCGCTCGATCGAGAGGCGGCTGATGGCGCTCGCGACGTTGAGATTGTCGCCGACGGGAGGCGTCGCAAACCCGATCATGGAAGCCATGATCATGACGATCCCGAAGTGCACCGGGTCCATCCCCATCTCCGTCACGACGGGAACAAGGATGGGCGCCAGGAGAATGATGCCGGCGAGCGTTTCCATGAACATGCCGATGAACAGCAGCAGAATGATGATGACGGCCAGGATGGCCCAGAACGGGATCGGCAGATCGTCGAGGAAGTTCGCGATGATCGAGGGGATGCGCTCGACCGTGAGGATGCGGGCATACGTCGAAGCGGTCGCGATGATCACGAGGATCATGCCGGAGATCAGCATCGTCGTCTTCACGATGACGGGAATCTGCGCGATTTTCGTCTCGCGGTACGCAAGCGTCAGGATGAAGCTGTACGCAACGGCGATACCCGCGGCCTCCGTGGGAGTGAAGAGACCCGCGTAGATTCCGCCGAGCACGACGACGGGCATCAGGAGCGTCCACTTCGCCCGCCACACAGCGATCCAGCGTTCGCGCCAGCTCGCTTTCTCCGTGCCGGCGCCGAAGCCGTTCTTCTTCGCCTGGTAGCGGCTCACCAAGTACAGGAGGATCACGATGATGAAGCCGGGTATGAAGCCCGCGATGAAAAGATCACCGATCGATGTGCTCGTCGTGATGCCGTAGATCACGAGCGGGATGCTCGGGGGAAGCACGATCCCGACGCCGCCCGCTGTCGCCAGCACGGCAGCGCTGTACGGCCTGCTGTATCCCTCGCGAATCATGGCGGGGATCATGATGCCGCCGATGGCGGCGACGGTTGCCGGCCCGGAACCGCTGAGCATCGCGAACACCGCCGTGGCGAGGAGGGCGACGGCCGGCAGTCCGCCCGTGATGTGCCCCACGAACGCCTTGGCCGCGTCGATGAGTCTTCGCGACAGCCCGCCGTACTCCATGATGACGCCGGATAAGACGAAGAGCGGCACAGCGAGAAGCGGATAGGAGTCGACGGAGCCGAACATGGTCTGGGTGAGGTACCCCGTTGGTACGACGCCCGTCACAAGCACGGTCAGCACGGAGGATATGCCGAGCGCGAAAGCGATCGGCATGCCGATCAGCAGCAGGATCAGGAAGCTGACGAAGAGGATCGTGATGCCCATGATCAGTCGACCTCCACCTGGCTCGGGGGCACCGGTGCGTGCGGATTCTTCACAATGTCGATGAAGGCCTTCACGGTGTGCTGCACGACCCGGAATCCCATGAGCGCCATACCGACCGGAATCGCCAGGTACGCGAGGTACATGGGCATGCGCATCGCGGGTGATACCTGCCCCGTGCCGAACTGTCGGATCACCGACTCCAGCGACAGGTAGAAGATGAACGCGAGGAACGCGAACCAGAGCAGGAAGACGAAGATGCGGATGAGCCGTTGCGTGAGCGGCGTCACTCTGCCGAGGAGATCCATCAGCACGTTGAACTTGACGTGGCGCTGATACCGAACCGCGTAGCTTCCGGCAAGGTACACGAACCAGACGAGAGCGAACCGCGCGAGCTCCTCCGACCACGTCAACGGGCTGTTGAAGACATAGCGCATGATCACCTGCAGAACGACCAGAACACTGAAGGTCACGAGCGCGACCGACGCCAAATACGTTTCGACATGCTCGTCGAAATGGTGATAGATGCGTTTGAGCATTGGACAACTCTCGTTATGTCTTCAGCGGAAACGTCCCCGACCCGGGCGGTCGGGGACGCCACCGTGCAAGAAGCAGCTACTGGATAACGTCCAGATAGGTGTCGTTGCCGGCCGCTTCGAGCAGCGCGATGAGCGTTTCCGTGTCGACGCTGTCCGCGTACTGCTCGTAGAACGGGATGGCCGCGTCGATCCACTCCTGTCGCTCGGCGTCGGTGAGGTCGGTAATCGTACCGCCCGCTGCTTCGATCTCCTCGCGAATCTCGTCGCTGACACCGACCTTGAGTTCACGGAGGTACTCGATCATCTCGTCGGATGCGTCGAGGATGATCTGCTGATCCTCTTCCGACAGTCCGCTGAGGAAGGACTCGCTGATCAGGATGATTTCAGGGTCGTAGATCCACCGCAGTTCCGTGAGGTAGTTCGCAGGCTCCGTGAAGTTCGCAGAGTGCAACAGTTCGTAGGGGTTCTCGACGCCGTCGACGACTCCCTGCTGCAATGCCGTGTACACCTCTGGGAACGCCATGGGCGTCGGTGCCGCACCGATGCTCTCCCAGAACGCAATGTGCAGGGGAACCTCCATGGTACGCAGCTTCACACCCTGCATCTCGCTCGGACTGGTCACGGAGCCCGAGGTCATCGCGAGGTTTCGGAAGCCGTTCTCACCCCATCCCAGCGCCTGGAGTCCGCTGCCTTCCAGACCGGCCAGAATGTCATCGCCGAGCTCGCTGTCGAGCACCTGGTACGCGGTCTCCGCGTCTTCGAAGATGAAGGGGAAGTCGAAGACGGTCAGCGAATCATCGAAATTCGCGAGCACTCCGACGGAAGGTGCCGTCATCTGAATCTGGCCCGCCTGCACCGCCTCGATCATCTCGTTCTCGCCACCGAGCTGGCTGTCGGGATAGATCTCGACCGTAATGCGGCCATCCGATCGCTCATTCACGAGTTCGGCGAACATCTCGTACGCGACGTTCTGCGTGTCGCCGGGCGAAATCACATTGCCGAATTGAATCGTGATCGAGTCACCGTCTCCTCCGCCGTCTGCGGAGCAGGCCGTCAGGCCAAGCGAGGCCACCAGTCCGAGCGACAGGCCTACCGCTAGTTTGCGTCTCATAAGTCAACTCCCCATCGAATTGTGATCATTAGCCGAACGTTGCGTCTCTGTGGTCTTCCGAGGGTCGGTGACGAGCAGCACGTGAAGCTTGATTAACTGTTATACAGTAACACAGCCATGCTCTCTCTGTAGGTGGAATTCGGGCTGTTGCCGACGCTGTCTCATCTGCCACACTTGCTGCATGCAGACCGGTACGGGGATGTCCGATCTCGAGGGCGCGATCGCGGAACTGAAAGAGGCGTACGCGCGGGGGAATCCGCGCAGCGAAGCCCGCCATCAACGGGCACGGTCGTCTATGCCCGGTGGCAACACGAGAACGACACTGTTCTACGATCCGTTTCCCCTCGTGTTCGGCGGCGCGGCAAGAGCTACCCTCACTTCGATCGACGGTGACGACTACACCGATTTCCTCAGCGACTTCACGGCGGGCCTCTACGGACACTCGCATCCGGAGATCGTGAAGACCATCCACGAAATCGTGGACGAGGGGCTGACTCTCGGCGGCTACAACGACTACGAGGCCGCGTTCGCGCACGAGCTGTGCAAACGCTTCCCGTCCGTCGACCTCGTGCGCTTCACGAACTCCGGCACGGAGGCCAATCTCATGGCGCTCGCAACTGCAACCGCCGGCACGGGTCGCGATGCCGTCGTCGTCTTCCGTGGTGGCTACCACGGAGGCGTCCTCGCATTCTCGGATGGGCACTCCCCTACGAACGCGCCCTACGATTTCCACATTGCCGAATACAACGACCCCGCGGGGGCAACGACGCTCATACGGGAGCTGGGTGACTCGCTCGCGGCAGTGTTGGTCGAGCCGATGCTGGGAAGCGGCGGGTGCATCCCGGCCGATCGTGAGTTTCTGCAGAGTCTGCGCACGGAGACGACGCGCGTGGGGGCACTGTTGATCTTCGACGAGGTCATGACGTCGCGGCTCTCCTTCGGCGGCATGCAGCAACGAAGCAACATCGAGCCAGATCTCACGACGCTCGGCAAGTATCTCGGCGGTGGAATGTCCTTCGGCGCCTTCGGCGGAAGAGAAGAACTCATGCAGCGCTTCGACCCCTCACGGGCCGGCGCGTGGGCGCATCCGGGCACCTTCAACAACAACGTTCTCACGATGGCCGCCGGTCTTGCCGGTTTGCGGCATGTGCTGACCGAGGATGCCCTTCACGAGTTGAATGAGCGCGGCGACCGTCTCCGCCAATCCCTGACATCGATTTTCGAACGGGCAGGGGCACCGCTTCGCGTCACGGGACTGGGCTCGATGCTCACGATTCATCCGCTCACCGGTGTCGTGCATTCGCGTGCCGATCTCGAACGATCGCGCGAAAGCGTGCGAGAGCTGTTGTTCTTCCACCTGCTCGCGGACGGGTTCTGGCTGGCCCGCCGCACAATGGTTGCGCTGAACCTCTCCATCACCGATGAGGACTGCGAAGCGCTCGTGACCTCGGTGCGACGCTTCGTCGACCGCTACGGAGACATTCTGGTCTGACGGGCTAGAGCTCCAGCTTGAATCCCTCGTGACTGTCGGAATACCCGAGCGCGCGGTAGAAGCGGTGGGCATCCTGTCGGCTTTTATCCGTCGTCAGTTGGACGAGCCGCGCGCCTCGCTCCCTGCCGAAGTCGTGAGCCCACTCGAACATCGCGGTTCCCAGCCCTGTCCCCCGCGCGCTTCTGGCTACCCGCACCGCTTCGATCTGCAATCGCGTCGCTGCGTTTCTCGATAGTCCGGGTAGGAGCGTCAAGTGCATTGTGCCGGCGAGCTCCCCATTCTCGCTCTCGATCACCGCAAGGAAGTGGTTGGCATCGCTGTCGATCTGTCGAAAGGCGCTCGCATACGGCCCCAAGTCCTCCGACTCTCTCGATGCCCCGAGATCGTCGTCCCGCAAGAGGGCAACGATCTCGTCGACGTCACCTGTCCTTGCTCGTCGAACGGTAAACGACAGCTCGTCCAGGAGGATTTTCGCGACACTCATTCCTCCAGTCTGACGTACGTGGTTGACTTGCACTGATGATCGAAGTCAACGGCACGTTCTACCGCGCGGTGGATCCCGCACGCATCGGAGCGGCATTCGACGGCTCCATCGCTGCCGGACGTTACAACGCCGGAGGTCAGCGCGCGCTGTACCTCAGCGCTTCACGAGACGGGGTTGCCGCCGCGCTCATCAAGCACACGACACCCGGGGATCCGGAAAGAGCCATCGTCGCCGCCCGAGTCGCGGCAACCGACATCCTCGATCTGCGCGACGCGCGCTCGTGCAAGGAGTACGGCATTGATCCCGAAGAGGCTTTCGGTGACTGGCAAGCAGAACTCGCCAGTGATGCTCGGCCTGCATCCTGGAGCGTTCGCGACAGGGCCGAAGATATAGGAGCGCAGGGGCTCATCGACCCCTCCCGCAAACGCCCTGGGCTCTGGCACCTCACGCTGTTCAGGTGGAATGAGCCGGGAGCACCGACTGTCGAACTCCTGTGAGGCTAGCGCTCCATCCGCACGAATGAGCGCAGTTCGGGGTCGTGATCGTGTACTTCCGTGAACCCGTGACGCTCGTAGAACGCACGCTGCGCTTCTTCCGTATCCGTCAGCAGCACCACCTGCCGTACGTGCCGGTAGTGCTCGAGCACCTGCCGCAGCATCCGGCTGCCGACGCCGCTGTTCTGGTCTTCAGCACGCACCAGGATGTCCTGCACGTACGCGATCGTGTGTCCGTCCGAGATGACGCGAATCAACCCGATCAGTGCATCCGACCTCCGCGCCACGAGGACGAACGACGACCCCTCGATGCTCGCCATCAATCGAGCCGGGTCTCGCGTATAGGCGCTCCACCCCACCGAATCGTAGAGTTCGACCAGCTCGGCCGGATCCGGAACCCGCTCTGAGAGCTCGATCTGCTCGGTCATCCGCCGCCCTCGAGCCGCCACAACTCGTTCAGCATCCAGGCCTCGGTTCCCGCAAGCCCTACATTCATCATCACGATACGGTCTCCCTGCGGGACGGCATCGTGGCATAGGAGAGCACCCAAGTGCACGACCGATTCCTCCAGCCCACTGGCAACAACGACATGGGCGGGGTCGTAGCGCTGCAGCTGCTCCGTAGAGTCCGCCACGAGGCAGTCGGATGCGCAGAAGAGATCGCCCGCGACCTCGGCGGACCCCAGCACCTTCGGCCCCACTGTCGCTATGTACCGCACGTCTCGCAGAAGTTCGTTGGGCACAACGGGCTCGCTCGAGGAGGTTGCGAGGATGACCACGTCGCTGCCCTGCACCGCTTCCTCAACCGACGGTGCGGCGAGCACCTCGAGGTCGAGAATGCTGGACGCTGCGATTGCGAACTCTTCCGTGCGGCGCTCGTTTCTCGCACGGACCCTGATAGGAACTTCGCGAAATCGATCCGGCAGCGCCCACAGTTGATGCCAGGCCTGTCTGCCTGCGCCGATCAGCGTTATGCCATTCGGATTCTGAGGAGCGAGCGCGTCGAGGGCTACCGCGCCGATGGCGCCGGAGCGAAGCGGTCCGAAGCCGCCCGAAACGGCCATCGCCCGCACCGCCTCCGTGTCGTCGTCGCAGACCACGACGATTTCGTCGTGGTCGCTGGCGCCCGGAGCCGCGTACGAGCGATACCCGAACCAGTCGCCGCGTACGGCTCCTGTCGAGAATCGCAGCGTTCGTGACCCGAGCGGAGAGCTCAGCCGCGCGGGAGCGGTGAGAGCACCGCGCCAGGCAGCGATGGCCGCGAGTCGCATCTGTTCCCTCGCGAGTGACGGCGTCACAGCGGAACGAACCTTCTCGGGGCCGAAGACACGCATTACTCTTCACTCTCCCGCTCCGGAGTGTCGACGGCCCCGCCGAATCGCCGGGTACGGCCGCAATAAATGTCGATGGCATGCCACAGGTCACGCCGTGAGAAATCCGGCCAGAGCGTATCGAGAAACACCATCTCGGCGTAGGCGCCCTGCCAGGTGAGGAAGTTCGAGATCCGCTGCTCTCCGCTGGACCTGATGAAGAGGTCCACCGCAGGCATGTCGGCCTCGTACATCCGCGCATCCAGCACGCGTTCCGTTATCCCTCGGGGCCGCAGACGGCCGGCTTCGACGTCCTCCGCTATCGATCTGACTGCGTCGACGATCTCCAGACGACCGCCGTAGTTGATGCACATCGTCAGCGTCAACCGCTCATTACCGCTCGTGAGTTCCTGCGCGTACTCGAGCTCATCGATGACGCTGCGCCAGAGTTTCGGGCGTCTGCCCGCCCAGCGGATGCGAACACCCCACGCATTCAACTGGTCGCGCCTTCTGTGCAGCACTTTTCTGTTGAAGCCCATGAGGAATCGCACTTCAGCGGGGTCACGCTTCCAGTTCTCCGTCGAGAATGCGTACACCGACAGGTGCCGGACCCCGGCCTGGAGCGCTCCTGCGACAACGTCTAGGAGCACCTCCTCGCCGGCAGCGTGGCCCTGTGTGCGCGTCAGGCCGCGCTTGTTGGCCCAGCGTCCGTTGCCGTCCATGATGATGGCCACGTGACGTGGCACCTGCCCGCGCGAGTAGTCGGGAGGATGCTCCCCCGTCCAATCCTCTTCGCGGTACGGCACCGCATCCCGGTGTGTAATCTTCACCGCACAACCCTCACAGCCGCTCTCGCTCCACGTGCTGCAACGATCGTAACCCGCGTTCCAGGTGATACTGCACGTATGCATTGACCGCTGCGGATGCGGCGGAGCGTGCCGATTGCCCGCTCTCGTCAGCAATCTCCCATTCCCCTGCCAGAAGAGCACCCAGGAGTTCGACGGCCTCCGCACTCAATCGCACCGTCCCGGGAGGCGCCGCCGAGCTCGCGACCATCCCGCCCATCTGCGGCGAGAATGCGGTGTGGGGCCCTGGCTCCCCCGTGACTGCGCAATCACCGAACGTCGGCGCCCACCCCGCGATCGCGAGTGCGCGAAGCAGGTAGGCGTCGAGCGTCAACGAAGCCACGTGTTCCCCCCTCGCAAGCGACCGCAGCGCACCGACCAGCAGCACGTACTGCTGGAGTGACGCGTCGTGGTCGGTGAGCCGGTCTGCTGTTTCGACCATTGCAGCGGCAGCGGTGTATCTGCTGTAGTCGGCCATGATCGCCGGTGCGTAACTGCCGATCGTCACGGCCTGCGTGATGATGTCGAGGCTTCGCCCCTGCGCCAGCTGCATGTCGGCGACCATGAACGGTTCGACCCGCGCTCCGAACTTCGAGGATGTCCTGCGCACTCCCTTCGCGACAGCACGCACTTTGCCGTGCGCCCGTGTCAGGAGGGTTACGATGCGATCCGCTTCACCGAGATGGTGAGTGCGCAGGACCACACCCTCATCACGATACGTCGGCAACGGCTCTGCTCCGCAGGCCGCGATTCACACCCGAGATGATCGCCTTGAGCGATGCATTCTGAGAATTGTGATCGACTCCGACACCCCAGACGTCGACACCGTTCACTTTGAGCTCGACATAGGCGGCCGCGCGGGCTGTCTGATCGGCACTGAGTGTGTGCTCGACGTAGTCGGTGAGCTCGACCTGCACACGCTGTTCATCGCGCAGCAGGCTCAGGAGCGCATCGATAGGGCCGTTACCCGTCGTCGTGAAGTCGAATACCTCATCACCGGCTCGGAGTTCGCCGGTGATGCTGGATTCCCCCGTCGACGTGGATGCGGTCTGGAAGTGAGTGAGTTCGAAGCGCCCCCAGCGGCTGAAGCCGTCATCGATGTTGCCGGGGTCGGAAGGCAGGTACTCGTCGCCGAAGATGTTCCAGATCTGCTCGCTCGTAACCTCGCCGCCCTCACTGTCGGTGCGCGCTTGGACGATGTTCGAGAACTCGATCTGCAGCCGGCGCGGCAGATCCATGCCGTGATCCGCCATGAGCAGATACGCGACACCGCCTTTGCCCGATTGCGAATTCACGCGGATGACGGCCTCGTAATCGCGCCCGACATCCTTGGGGTCGATGGGCAGGTACGGGACGGCCCACGTCATCCCGTCCACTGTGACGCCCGCTGCTTCGGCATCCTGAGACATCCGCTCAAAGCCCTTCTTGATGGCGTCCTGGTGGCTGCCGCTGAACGCCGTATAGACGAGGTCTCCCGCCCACGGGCTGCGCTCGTGCACCTTCATCTGGTTGCAGTGCTCGGCGACGCGGCGGATCTCGTCGAGGTCCGAGAAGTCGATCTCGGGGTCGACGCCCTGCGTGAACAGATTCAGCCCCAGTGCGACGAGGTCTACGTTGCCGGTGCGCTCACCGTTGCCGAACAGGCAGCCCTCGATGCGGTCGGCGCCCGCCATGTAGCCGAGTTCCGCGGCCGCGACTCCTGTGCCGCGATCATTATGGGGGTGCAGGGACAGCACGACGGAGTCGCGCCGCGCCAGATTCCTGTGCATCCACTCGATCGAGTCGGCATACACGTTCGGTGTGATCATCTCGACCGTTGCCGGCAGGTTGATGATCATCTTGTTCTCCGGCGTCGGCTGGATCACTTCGATGACGGCGTTGCAGACGTCGGCCGCGTAGTCGAGCTCGGTTCCCGTGTACGACTCCGGCGAGTACTGATAGGTGAGTTTGGTCTCGGGGACCAGATGTTCGAGCGACCTGCACAGCGCTGCTGCGTCCGTCGCGATCTTCTTGACCCCCTCTCGGTCGCTCCGGAAGACGACATCGCGCTGGAGCACGCTCGTCGAGTTGTAGAAGTGCACGATGGCGCTCTTGGCACCCTTGATCGATTCATAGGTTCGACGGATGAGGTGCTCACGCGACTGCACCAGCACCTGGATCGTGACGTCGTCGGGGATGACGTCCTCTTCGATGAGGTGACGAACGAAGTCGAAGTCGGTCTGACTCGCCGACGGGAACCCGACCTCGATCTCCTTGTAGCCCATGCGGACGAGCAGATCGAACATGAGTCGCTTGCGTTCCGGCGACATCGGGTCGATCAGTGCCTGGTTGCCGTCCCGCAGATCGACGGCGCACCATTGGGGTGCTTTATCTATGCGCTTGGTCGGCCACGTTCTATCCGGCAGGTCGACCTTGATCTGCTCATGAAACGGTACGTATCGGTGGAAGGGCATTCCACTCGGTTGCTGCATGTTCTCCATTGATTGCTCCTGTGTTGCTGCCTACTGAGGTTTCCGGGCAACACTGCCTCCGCGACGAGGGCGCCCGGACAATCAGGCCCCGCCGCGGCGGCGAAGGAGCAGCACGCTGATCTGCATGTCTTTTACATTACACGCAGTTCGGGCGCACGTCGGAATCGCGCCGGGAGGGCCCGTTGTCACAATCGACAGCAGCCGTACGTCACATGAGTAGGGCGGACGTTGAGGGTCGGACCATCCTGGCCCGCCGCCGAACCGAAAGGAATCCACTATGCCACGCATGCTGATGCAGAAAGTCGTACCGCTCGGTTACGCACCGGTGCTCGCACTCGAGACCTACGCTCGGCGCAACAATGACAAGACCACCTACAACATCGTCAAGATTCGCGCATCTGCGATCAACGGTTGCGGGTATTGCATCGCCATGCACACTCGTGACGCGCGCAAACAGGGAGAATCCGACGCGAGAATCGAAGCGCTGCAAACCGACTGGCGTGCAGCGGACCTTTGGTCGCCTGCTGAAGAGACCGCGCTCGCACTCACCGATGAGGTCACCAGGCTCGGCGAAGATGGCGTCAGCGACTCCACTTGGGACTCAGCGATGGAGCACTGGGGCGAGCAGGGAATGGGTCACCTGATCATCGCGATCAGTACCATCAACGTGTGGAATCGAATCGCGATCTCGACGGGTCTGACCGCCGCCGACCTGTGAATGCACCGGAGCCGAAGCGGGTTGCGGGTCCGGGTGCCGATCTCGATTCGGCATCCGGACGCGAACTCGATCTCAGCCCCGAGCAGTTCGCTGTTCTCAACACCCGTGTGCTCGGCGTCGCGTACCGCATAGTCGGTTCCTGGGCCGACGCGGAAGAGATAGCTTCTCGCACCTGGATGCGCTGGCATACGTCACGCCCCGACACGGTGCGCGAACCGGCAGCGTGGCTGACGACCGTCGCCACACGAATCAGCCTCGACCTGTGGCGTACTGCCGTCCGTCGACGCGAGGACTACATCGGCCCCTGGTTGCCGGAGCCTGTTGACGAGGCCAGACTCCCCGACGAGAGCGTCGAACAGCGAGAGACGCTGTCGCTCGCGCTCATGCACCTGATGGAACGGCTCACGCCCTACGAACGTGCCGTCTACGTGCTCCGCAATTCCTTCGACTTCAGCTACCCGGAGATTGCAGAGATGGTCGGTCGCGCCCCGGCAGCGTGTCGGCAACTGGGGCATCGAGCTCAGCAGAAGATCGGCGACCTGCCGGCGCGGCTGTCCGACGGTGATCAGCGCTCGGCCCTCGACCGACTCGTTTCGGCGGTGCTCCAGGGCCGAGTCGAAGACGCCGTGGCGCTCATCAGCGCTGACGCTGTGCTGCTCACCGACGGCGGTGGCCGTACACGCGCTGCGCTCAATCCGGTGCTGGGGGCGGAGCGCGTGGTGAGGTTCTTGGTCGGTGTCGTCGAGAAGACGCGGCGATCCGTCCCGGACGATGCCGTCAGCCTCGACATGATCGATGTCAACGGTGCACCCGCGTGCCGCTTCACAACAGGAGGGGTCGTCAGAGTGTTCACGCTCCAACTCGATGAGCAGGGCGCGATCAGCACCGTCTTCGGGCTCAGCAACCCGGAGAAACTGACGGGTCTGCAAACGGCCTGATCCGGGCTTCACGCGGCGTTGACGGCGGCGAGTGGCGGGATGCCGGAGGCGCGTCTCGCGGCAGGCACCGCCGTGGCCGTTGCCACGAGTGCTGTCGCCACGAGCAATGCGGGCACGAGTGACCACGGCAGCTGCGGCAGCATGACGCCGATGCCTGCAACGCTGCCCAGCATCATGAATGTTCCCAGCCAGCCGAACAGGATGCCGAGTGCGAGTCCACCGATCATTGCCAGCGCCGCGATCACCGCCGTCTCGACAACGATCATCGACCTCGCCTGCTTGACGCGCATCCCCACGAGCCGCATGAGGCCGATCTCTCGAGTCCTCGCCCTCACGGACATCAGCATGGTGGCGATGAATCCGAACACTGCAACGCCGCTGCCGCACGCGACGGCTAGGGAAACCACCGTCATGAGCTGCGCTGTCATCTCGTTCAGCGCCGCCTCTTGATCGGCTCGAATGTCGACGTGATCGACCATCCCGAGCAAGACCGACTGCGCCGTCTCTCCTGCGACAGCGAACATCGTGACCGCCGCTATGCCCACCGTGAGGGCGATCGTGATGCCACCGACTCTGTGCGGGGCGCGAACGAGTGAACCGTAAGCCGACCGTCCGACCGCGCTGCCTTGCAGTGGCCATTTGAACAGCTTGAGCATGGCGGATGTCGCAGGTGTTGCTAGCGCGACGATACCGAACACGGTGACTGCGCCGCCTACGACGCCCACGAGGACTGCCTGCGGCGTGAAGAAGCCCAACGCTACACCCGCCGCAAGCAACGCGACGCCCACGCTCACCGTTACGAGACCGCCCGTCAGTCGGGCAGGTCGTGCGAATCGACTGTCGACCTGCGCGTCGGCAAGCGCTTCCAGAGGAGCGACGCCGAGAACGTTGCGGCTGGCACCCCAGGCCGCGAGGAGCGCGCCGATGGCCACCCCGACAGCGGGGATGATGGCGCCGGGCTGCAGGCTCGGCAGGGGTGCGGCGCTCCACTCCGGCAGAGCGGAACGCAACGCCTGAGTTGCGAGCGCCGACAGCGCTGCTCCCGTGCCGTATCCGGCGACGGCCCCGATAGCACCGGTGGCCGCGAATCTGCCGAATAGACCGCGCCGCTCGGCTGCGCGCTTCGACCCGACAAGCCGACGAAGCGCGATCTGCTGGCGCAGCTCATCCACCGCCTGACCGAAGGCCAGTTGCGCGACCACGGTCGCCACGACAACGGTTACGCACACGAGTACGATCTCGCCGAGAACCGCCATGACCGCCATCGTGCCCGAGTCGACCTGGAGCGCCACATCGATGAGGACGATCCTGAAGTGCTCGCTCAGTGTCATGAGCGTTACGGTCATCGCGCTCGCCATCCAGGTGGCGGCAAGCGCGAGTCGCTGCCCGCCGCTCATGCCGCACTGCCTTCAATGAGTTCGAGCAGAACGTTGCTGATTTCCCGTGCCGTGAGCTTGTCCGTCGCTCTTGCGACCGCTCCATCCCGCAGGAACAAGACACGGTCGGCCCGCTCTGCGACGAGTGGGTCGTGGGTGACGGTGACGATCGACTGGCCCCGTTTCGATTCCTCCTCCAGCAGGTCGAGGACGCTGTGGGCGCTTGCCGTGTCGAGCGCGCCCGTCGGCTCGTCGGCGAGGACGATGCTGGGCACCATCGAGAGCGCCCTGGCTATTGCGACGCGCTGCTGTTGACCGCCCGACAGCTGCGATGGACGGTGCTGCAGCCGGTCGGTGATGCCCAATCTGTCTGCGAGCTGCTGTAGACGCTCGCTGTCGGGTGCATCGCCGCCCAGGATGCTCGGCAACCGAACATTGTCGAGCGCCGTCAGCGAAGGCACGAGATTGTAACTCTGGAAGACGAACCCGATTTGCGTTCTGCGCACCTCGGTGAGTTCATCGTCGTTCAAGCCGCTGAGCTGTCGCCCGCCTATGCTCACGGTTCCTCGCGTTGGCGCGAGCAGCCCGGCCGCGCAGGCGAGCAGCGTGGACTTACCGGAACCGGATGGGCCCATGACTGCGACGAACTCCCCCGGTTGAACTTCCAGATGGACATCGTCGAGGGCCGTCACCGTCGTCTCCCCCGAGCCGAACGAATGCGTTATGCGGTCGAGAAGCATCGAGGCAGGCTGCCCGGTTCGAGGTGCGATTGCCTCGTCGTGTGCTGCAGTGCTGGTGCTCGAGGTCTGATGTGAATGCATGTCTCCATGCAATCAAGCGCCCGATCGCAGTGCGTCCGTCCTGCGGCGCATCTGCGTCATCCTCTCGAATGACTGTTGCGACGCTTCTTAGCTGCCACCAAGCGATGAGGGCGCTGTTGTTGAGCCGGGATTGCCGTGAGCGGTCTGTCCGAGACGAGCTTTCAGCGGGCCCGTGAGCTGCGTTGATGTCGGAGGTTCCGGCAACAATGGGAGAACAACTCCAGTCCACGACCCTCTCCGATCGTGTCAGTGGTCCGAACGACAATAGAAGAACAGCTTCAGTCACGACTCTCCGCTTATGTCGGAGGTCCACTTGCGAATAGAAGAACAGTAAAGGCAGCGGGCGACGACGTTGATGTCAGAGGTCGCGAGAACAATAGAAGAACAGCTTCGGTCACGGCCACGACGCCGATGTCAGTGGTCCGAACGACAATAGAACAAACAGCAGAATCAGCGGACTCGGCAGTGATGTCAGAGGTCCCAATAACAATAAGAAGAACAGATTCTTCGTTGTCGAAGTTGACGACGATACGCAGCACAAGATCGATGAGTGTTTCACGGGGAGGTGAACGCGATGACCGCAACGCAGCAGCAGGTGCCGGGCGCGAGTGGCTCGCCTGAGCTGCACGAGACGCTGTCGGAGATTTTGCAGGCGACTGCGTCGTCGTTTACCGCTGCTCGTGCGGTGATGGAGACGGCGGCGCGGACGGCGT
>NZ_CAMEFJ010000024.1 GCF_945915485.1 uncultured Agrococcus sp. | reverse complement strand
GCGCTGATGCCGGCCATGAAGCCGCCGCTGAGTGCGTCGATCCCGCTGAGCGCACCGATCCCGTTGTGCGCAACGGGGCCGCTGTCGCGGTTGTCGGGCTCGTCTGCTGGTGGGGTGGTGCCAGTGATGAGGAGCCGCATGGCGGTGTCGCTCATGTGCTGGTGCAGGCCGCGTTCGTCGCCTCGGTCGCGTTGCCCGAATGTTTGTCGGAGTCGGTCGTAGGCGGCTGCTGCCAGGACGGGTGTGGTTTTGATCGTCAGGTGCGTCATCCCGTCGGGGTGCTGCGTCGTCCAGACGGCGCGGTCCCGGACTGCTTGCTCGACCGCTTCAGGGGTTGCCGGGCCGGCGAGTTCGCGGGCGATACGGGCAGCGACACGGCCCAGCTGTGCTGGGGTTCTCGTGCGGGCAGCCTCGAGCAAGCGCGCTTCGTAGTCGGGCAGGAGTTCCGGGGGCAGGTCGTGCGCGGCGTTGCTGATGACGCGCACGTGCCCGCGGTGGATCTCGCCATCCATCCACGCCACATGCGTGGCGGGGAAATCGCGGCGCAGCGCGGCGGCGTCGTCGAGCTGGCCTTCCACGGCCCGCTCCGATTTCCGCAACGACGCGGCCAGGCCGGTGACGGCATCCTCGTGCAGTTGCGTGAACAACAACTCCGCCGCATCGTGGGGGCCGGTGCTGATGTCATCGATCAGATCGCAGGCGGCGCCGCGGAAGTCTTCGCGTAGCGCGAGCACTTTCTCCACATCGCGCTCCAGCTCCTGCAACCGCGCCAGCGTCAGATCCAGTTCGTTCCGCAGGCGGATGTGCGCGTGCGCGGCCTCGAGCGACGCGAACGTGACGTCATCGACCGAGCAGGAGCCATCGGCGTGCTCGACGACATCGCGGGCGCTCCAGGTCGGGTCGATATCGAAATGCACCTGCACATCCATCGCCATGACCGTTCACCTCGTTTCGCCGCTACATCGCGTGCTCTTCTACGTACTGATCAGTGTGGACGGCACCACCGACATCAACACCGATTACACGACGAAAACACCCCAAAGTCTCAACCAAAACTTGAAACGAATGCCGCCCAAACACCGATACGGCCCTTACTTGCGGAGCGGGTGGCGCAGCACTGCGATGGAGCCGCCGACGACCTCGGATCGCTACGACGGTTGTTCAGCCCAAGCCCCCGCGGCAGCCGCTGTGGCCGCATAGTCCGCGAACGCGCGCGCCTCTCTCCCCAAGACCTCTTGTACGCCCTTGGTCGGTTCTGTCAATCGGCCGCGACGAATCTCGGTGAACATGGCGTCCAAAGCTTTTGCGTCGGCGTCGGGGAGGCCCTGGGCACGCAAACGGATTGCGAACTCCTCTGGTGAGACATCGATGAACTGGATCTTCCGGCCCGAAGCACGTGCGATCTCGGCAACAGCGTCTTCCCAGCGGAGAGACTCTGGGCCGGTCACCTCGACGGTGCTCCCCACCCACACATCCTGGGTGAGCATCGTCACAGCCACATCGACTACGTCCTCGACATCGACGAAGGGCTCGCTCATGCCGCCGACCGGCAGTGCGAGCTCTCCTGCCATGATCGATTCCCGGAAGACGTCTTCGTCGAAGTTCTGTGCGAAATTGCTCGCCCGGACGATGGACCAATCAACGCCCGATCCTCGTACCGCGCGCTCGAGGTCGACCATCTCCTGACCGTGGTTCTCCCAGATATCGGCACCTCGACCGGAGAGGGCGACGAATCTCCTGACACCCGCAGCGAGAGCCTGATCTACAAAATCTTCTACCGGGACGGGGGTCAGCGGCAAGGCGACGTAGACGGTCGACACTCCGTTGAGAGCTGCCGACCAAGTGGCCCGGTTATTCCAATCGAACTGAACCGTGCTGTTCCGCGAGGCAGCGCGGACGTTCACGCCAGCGGCCTGTAGGCGATCGAGGACCCGGCGTCCGGTCTTGCCTGTTGCCGCGAGGACAAGGATGAGGTCGTCGGTCTGTCGCGTGCCGTGTGGTTGCTGAGTCTTGGTTGTTTGCGCCATGCATCCAGTGAACCGCGGCCATCTTGGATGATCCATGGGTGATCGTCTCAACTTTATGTTCGGCCGTCTAATCGGCCGTGGGGGAGTAGCCTCTCCCGCGCCTCATGGGAACAGAGTCGTCGACCCTGCTGGGAGCCGATGCTCACCGGTCTCATCCGTTTGCGGATAATCCTCTCCGCTACGGCTCGTACGCGGAGTCACCCGTAGCGGTTGATGAGTCCCGCGATTCGGATGTGCATCTGGAAGCTCGCATTCATTCGCCAGTGCGCGTGGTAGTTCAGCACCACGTGGGTCTCCTGCTCCGGATAGTAGAACATGTGGGTCGAGGTGTACCCGAGCCCTCCCGTTGGTTGGGGGTAGTTCCGCATGAGCGGTAGGAAGCCACCGAACTTGATGGTCACCATCCCCGTCCCGTAGTGAATGCCTGGGCGGAATCGGCTGCGAGGTGTGCCGAAGTATCGAACCCACTGTAGATCGCACAGACCACCGCTGTGCAGCTCGCGTTGGAATCGTACGAGGTCATTCGCTGTTGAGACGCCGCCCATGCCGTTCCACCACGTCAGGTTCGGTGCGAAGGCGACCCGGTCGTCCTGCTCGAATCTCCCGAGCCAGAACGGGGCGAGGCTCGGCACGAGTCTGGAGAGCGCTGCGCCGTCAGCATTCACCCACTCGATCGAATCGGTCATGCCCGCCGGTTCGAAGATGCGACTGCCCAGCAGTTCACCGTAGCCCGAGCCGTGAGCCTCCTCGATGATGCGGATCAGCAGAAAGTAGGCGGTGTCGCTGTACAGAAACCGTTCGCCCGGACGCGCGAACGGCGGCAGGCGCTCTGCCTGCTGCAAGTACTCGGGTATCGTCCAGACGCGCTCCGGGTCCTGCTGGATCTCCTTGATGGAGCAAGCTGTGTTGTATCCGCGCGGAGGCAGCATGACGTCGGGCAGGCCCGAGGTATGGGAGAGGAGATGCTGCACAGTGACATCTCTCGCATTGTCGACACCTTCCTTTGCGGGGAGCGGTGCAAGATCCTCTGACGGCAGCAGTCGCCCAATCGGTGTATCGGGTGAGCAATAGCCTTCATCAAACAGTTGGCCGAGGAGCGTAGCGATGAACACTTTGTCGATGCTCGCAATCCAGAATGGCTGGTCGATGTCTCCGGAGGAGAACTGCAGCTTCGGCCCGTGCACGAGGGCAGTCGGCGGCACAGGGTATCTCCTGCTGGATGTCCGCTCCAGCTTTTCGATGGTCTTTCGGATGGCGCTGTCTATGCTCACGGGACGCCTCTCTGAACATGGTCTACATCTATCTATAGGATATATCTACTAGATAGACAACCGTGCGGTCAAGGACTACGCTGAATCACATGGCTCACGTCATCCTCGGTCTCCTCATGCTGTGGCCCCAGAGCCTCTACGAGTTGACGAAGCACTTCGAAGCGGGGGTATCGCTGTTTTACAGTGCGAGCACGGGCAGCATTAAGCGAGCACTTGATCGTCTGCTGGCCGCTGGGCGCATCTCCGTCGAGTCTGCTACGGGGCCCAGAGGCAAGAAAACCTACGCGATAACAGAAGAGGGGCGCGCCGAGTTCCGGAGATGGATGCTCGACCCGGGGCGCGGAGGAGACGGGGAAACAGCGGTCTTGGCCCGCACATTCTTCCTGGGCCTGCTCGAGGGTGAAGACCGGTCTGTCGCCGCGCACCGCGTCCATGACCGTATCCGGCAAGACCTCAACCGGCTGGAGCAACTGGATGCGCAATTGCCGAGCATCGAGGTGCCCGAGGGCTTCGAAGAGGTGGCGCACTATCAGCTCGCCACACTGCAGTACGGCATCGCCACCGGGCGTACGGCTCTGCGGTGGGCCGAGGAGTATCTGAACGAGGGGTAGCTGCTCGACTACGGCCTCAGTGGCAACTGCATCCATAGGAGATCGAGCTCGTGACCGTCGCCCAGCGCTGCGTAGGCTCGATCCGCGGCATCTGCGATGTTCTTGGCGACGTCGCGACCGCTCGATGTGAAGTCGAGCGTGACCGAATGCAGGCTGCGATTGACTACTGCGACGTTCCAGCCATCTGCGCCGACCGAACCGTGTTCGTCGGACCGAAGGGTCGTGATCCAGGCGTTCACGGCATCCTCGGCGCGTTCGGTATCGCCGTCGGAAACGACGAGTCGCAGGGTCGCCACCAGACCCTCGGACCCTGCCTCAGCGTCCCAGAGCCAGTCGTGATCGAGCCTGTAGCGTCGCACGTCGTCGTAGTTCATGCCCATCCCAATCGGTGCAACTCGTCGTCGTCGATGCCGTAAAAGTGTGCGATCTCGTGCACGAGCGTCGTGTGCACCTCGTGACGGAGCTGGTCGAGATCGGCATGTCGCGCGAGATGCGTTTCGCGGTAGACGACGATGCGATCTGGGAGTTCACCGAAGCCGTACTGACCCCTGTCTGTTATCGCGACACCCTCGTAGATGCCCAACAGTTCTTCGGTCTCGTGGCGGTCTTCGACCATGAAGACGACGTTGTCGAGCCCTTCGAACATTGCATCGGGGAGCTTATCGAGCTCCTCGACGACGAGGGTTTCGAATGCCTCAAGATCCATGTCCAGCATGACTCAAGCCTACGTCGCGTGCGCGCCCTCGCTCCTACAGCACGTATCTCGATAGAGTGACCGAATGCGCGAGACCGACGTTCTGGTGATCGGCGCCGGTCAGGCCGGGCTTTCCGTCGCCTACCATCTCGTGCGAAAAGGCTTCGTGCCTCAGCCGCGCGCGGCCGAGCATCGCTCCTTCCTCATGCTGGATGCCGAGCCGGGTCCCGGCGGAGCGTGGCGGAACAGGTGGGAGAGTCTCACGATGGCGAGTGTCAACGGCATTCACGACCTGCCCGGTATGCCGCAGGAGGTTGTCGACCAGAGCCTTCCCTCACGCACAGTGCTGCCCGAGTACTTCGCGAGGTTCGAGCAGCGCTTCGACCTGGATGTCCAGCGACCGATGCGAGTGCAGAAGGTGCACTTCGAAGAGCCGGATGACCAGCGCGGGATGCTGCTGGCCGAAACGGAGACGGGCGCGATCCGGTTCCGTGCGCTCGTGAACGCTACCGGTACGTGGCGGCAGCCGTTCGTGCCATTCGTTCCGGGCATGCGCGATTTCCGAGGGCAACATCTCCGCACCGTGGACTACGTGGCGGCCGAAAGGTTCGCGGGCCGCCACGTCGCCGTCGTCGGCGGCGGAATCTCAGCTGTCGGCTTCTTGGCGGAGCTGTCAGAAGTGACGACGACCAGCTGGTTCACTCGTCGAGAGCCGGAGTTCGTCGATGGCGATTTTCGTCGCGAGCAATTGACCCTTGCCGTCGAGCGTGTTGATGAACGCGTCCGTCAGGGGCTGGCGCCGAAGAGCGTTGTGGCGGTCACGGGGTTGCGCTGGACTCCGACGCTGTTGGCCGCCAAGCGTAGGGGCGCGATGGATCGACAGCCGATGTTCACCCGTGTCGAACCGGACGGCGTCCGGTTGCAGGACGGCGGGTTTCAGCCGGCTGATGTCATCATCTGGGCGACGGGGTTCCGTGCAGACATCGAGCACCTTGCCCCGCTCGGGCTGCGCGGCCCGGGTGGCGGGATCGTGATGGACCCGCCGACCGTGGCCGGCGAGCCTCGCGTGCACCTGGTCGGTTACGGCCCGAGCGCCTCAACGGTCGGCGCGAACCGTGCTGGTCGCGTCGCCGTGAGGCGGCTCGCGGAGTATCTCGACTCCTGATCCTCGGTCGCGTCACTCCCAGCGGAAGAACGCGAGGGAAATCAGCACGCTTGCTCCTGCCGCTACGACGAGCGGGATGATCATCGTCGGTTCTACGGGCTGGCCCGTCCAAGTGGCCGCGAGGAGGTCGGACGCGGCCCCGAACGGCAAGTATTGGCTGACCTCCTGCAACGGTTCCGGCAGGATGCTCCTGCCCCCGAACATTCCGCCCAGCGCACCGAGCCCGAGGAACAGGATGATACCGAGGGCGATCGCCGCGTTCATCGTCGGCGCGAGCGATGCGATGATCATGCCGATGCCGTACATGCTGACCATGACCAGGAGGATCGCCCCTGCAACTGCGAGAGCACTTGCCGGAGCGACGGCATCAAAGAACACGAACGACACCGAGAGCGCAAGCGCGATACCGATGAGGGACAGCAGCGCATTGACCACGATCTGCGAAACGAGCACCATCATGGGCGAAGCGGGGGTTGCTCCCAGCCGGCGCAGGATTCCCGACTTCCGATAGTAGGACAGGTACGTCGGCATGTTCAGCATGCCGATGTACGCGAAGACCATCGTCAACACGATCGGCAGAACGTAGAACTCGAACGCAGTGAAGCCGTCCGTGCCGATCGCTTCGGACGAAGCCATGCTCGCACTCGTGAGAAGCACCAGCAGCGGAAGGCCGAGTGGCAGGAGCAAGCTCGCATAGTCGCGTGCCAGCGTCTTCGCCTCGGACTTGATCAGGATTCCCCAGGAGCGCGGGCCCGGCCGGCGTGCGGTGATGTGTGACTGGGTCGTGGTCATGCTGCTTCTCCTTCAAAGATTTCTGTTCCGGTCAGGCTCACGAACGCTTCTTCGAGGTTCGTTGCTTCCGCCATCTGCGTTATGCCGGCCGGAGTGTCCTCGGCCAGGACGCGGCCATCCTTCAGCAGTGCGACCCGGTCGCAGAGGCGCTCGACCTCATCCATTGCGTGGCTGACCATCAGCACGGTCACGCCCTCATCCCTGAGGCTTTCGAGTGTCGCCCAAATGCGCCGTCGTGCCGTCGGGTCGAGCCCCGTCGTGATCTCGTCCAGGATCACGATCTCGGGGCGACCGACGAGCGCGAGCGCGACGGAGAGCCGCTGCTGTTGACCCCCGGAAAGCTTCTGAAACTTCGTGTTCCGCTGTTCATTCAGGTGCACCAGGCCAAGCGTCTCCTTCGTCGAGCGGGGGTTCGGGTAGAAGCTCCTATAGAGGTCGACGAGCTCCTTTGCCGTCAGTGCATCGTGCAGTAGTGCACTCTGCAGCTGTATGCCGAGTACCTGCCGAAGGCGGGATCGATCGCGAATAGGATGCAGCCCCAGCACGGAGACAGCACCGGAGTCGGGCTTACGAAGGCCCCCGATCATCTCTACCGTCGTGGTCTTGCCGGCGCCGTTGGGCCCGAGGATGCCGAACGTTGCGCCTCTCTCGATATCGAGGCTGATGCCGTCAACGACGGTCCTGCCCTTGTAGCTCTTGCGGAGATTGGTCGTCTCGATCGCTAGTTCTTTCGTCATGGGTCGACGCTATTCCTCGAGGAGACGCGTGCGCCTGTGCCGAGGGTCACGAACAACGCGCATGACTTTTGGCAGGGGCCCGGGACCTCCGGTCCGATTAGGCTGAAGGTGTGACGAAGATTCCTGCCGACTACTGGGCCGGCCTGGCGATGGTCGCCGTCGTGGTCGGCGCAGCGTACCCTGTGCTGTTCCGCGTCATCGACCCTTCCATCCCCTACTTCATATGGGTTGGAGTCTTCGTCGGGATGCTCGCTGCTGTGATGTTGAGCCTTCTGAGCGACGGTCAGCGCTGGGGAACTGTCATGTTCTGCACCAGCGTCGTTGCCTCGTGGGTACTGTTGCTGACGACCGTGGGCAGTTCGGGCTTTCTCGCGATCATCTCCGTGGTGTTCGCCGCGGTCAGCGTCTACCTCGTCCATAGATTTCTTGTCGGCTGCGTCATCCTCGGTAACACGGTCGTGCTGGCGCTCGCCTCGTATCTGAGCAGCGCGAACACCATGGAGATCGTCCTCGTGACGGGCCTCTATCTTCTGCTGCAGCTCGGCACCGCACTCACTTCGCTCGCCATCATCCGCGAACAGGACATACGCAAACGGCTTTCCGAGAAGAACATCGAACTGCAGGCCGCCGGAGTTCTGCTCGAGGAGAGCACTCGTACCGCGGAGCGGTTGCGGATCTCGCGGGATCTGCACGATTCGATAGGGCACAAGCTGACCGTTCTGAGCCTCGAACTCGAAGCGGCTCGGCACAGCGAAGACGAGGATGCGCGAAAGCACATCGACAAGGCATCGAGCGTCGCTCGCGAAGTGCTTGGAGACCTCCGGACCACCGTAAGCGAAATGCGGGAAGAGCCCGGAGACCTTACCGCCGCCCTGCGCGGCGTTGTCGACGGGATTCCCAGTCTCGACATCAGCGTTCACGTCGAAGATCACGTACGCGCACAGGAAGAAGTGCAGGAAGTTCTCGTGCGCGCAGTGCAGGAGATCGCGACGAACGCGATGCGGCATGCGGAGGCTCGAAAGCTTCGCATCGCCGTGCGAGAAGACGAAGACGGCACTGTGACACTGGAGGCTCGCGACGATGGAAGAGGGTCCGCGAACCCGACACCCGGCAACGGACTGCTCGGCATGATCGAGCGCTTCGACGCGGTCGGCGGCGATGTCGCGCTCGACGGTTCGAACGGGTTCGGCATCGTCGCCCGCATCCCCGGCGCTGCACAGCGGGTGTCGGCGACGTGAGCGGCGCCGAGGCCGAGGACGTTGCACGGCCGAGGGTCGTCATCGTCGACGATCAGGCGCTCGTGCGGGAGGGCATTCGCACGCTGCTGACGATCGCGAAAATCGAGGTCGTGGGGGAGGCCGATGACGGAGCCCGCGCGCTCGAGGTGATCGATGAAACGACACCCGACGTTGTAATCATGGATTTGCGGATGCCGAAGTACGACGGACTCTGGGCGCTCGCGCAGCTCGCCGAGCGGGGCTCCGATGTGCCGGTGCTCGTGCTCACGACCTTCGATGACGACACTCTGGTGCTCGATGCGTTGAGGTCCGGCGCTCGCGGCTACTTGCTGAAGGACGTCACGCTTGAACAGCTTGCCCACGCTGTGCGTTCTCTGGCCGCCGGGGGAACGCTGATTGCTCCTTCGATAACCGATCGGTTATTACGGGCGATCACGACGGGGCCGTCGCCGGTTGGTGTCGACGCACCTCCTCTGCAGTCGCTGACGGAACGCGAGACGGAAGTGCTGCGTCTTATGGCCGAGGGATACGCGAACAAGCAGATCGCCGAAGTCCTGTTCCTTGCCGAAGGCACGGTCAAGAATCACGTTTCGACACTGCTCGTGAAGCTCGGGGCACGCGACAGGACGAACGCAGTGTTGCGGGCGCTGCACGAGGGGATACTCGGCTAGCGCGGATGTCGCTCAGCTGAGGGCAGTTCGAGACGGTTTTTACGGGTGCAGACGGCGTCTAGACCGATAAAAGCCGTCTGAACCTCCAAAACCCATCCGAAGCAATCACACCCAAACAGCAGCGGTCATCGTCAAACTGAACCGTATTGCGGCTAGCGCGGAGCTCAGCGCCTTCCGAGTACCGCTCTGCATGCCAGATGCAGCGCGAGCCTGGACTCGGAAGACGAGAGATCGATTCCCAGCAACTGCTGCGCTCGCTGAATGCGCATCGACACGGTGTTGCGGTGCAGGCCCATCGCTTGCGAAGTGGCCTGCACGATCGAGCCGTTGTCGAGGTACTCCGCCAATGTCTCCACCAACGCTCCGGACTCCGCATTGAGTGGCGCGAGCAGGGTTTCCGCTGCGGGCAGGAAAGCATCACTAGTCGTCCAGGTCAGCAGGAGCTCTTCGACTCCATAACGCTCGACCTGTACGAGGTAACCGGACTTCGACAGACCGGTTGCCATTCTCGAAGCACCCGTGGCCTCGTTGATGCTGTCGACGAGGCCCGCGGCACCGAACTTGAGTGAACCGACACCCATAGCAACATCAAGGTGCTCTCTCACGGAGAAAAACGCTTGGCGCAAAGTCGTCAGATGGGACTGCAGCGCGGCCGGAGAAGGTGCCTCGGCGAACGTCAACCAGCCGAGGACTCCTTGTTCGTGCGTGGAAGTGCGGGGTGCCGGCAATCCGCTCGTCTCCAGTTGGCGTCGAATGGCCCTGTGCACGCTGTAGGTAGCGGCGGGCTCTCGGAGAGCAACGTGGAATGCTACGTGTGCACCCGCGGTGCCCCATCCCCGTTGGTGCATCCTGCGCTCGATGTGCGGGTCGTGGCGCGAGCGTGGCTCGAGAAAATCACGAATCAGCTGCGATGCTTCCGCGGAGTCGCTGACAGTCGCATGCTCGTCGATCATGATTCTCGCGGCGACAGCGGGCATCATCACTTCGGCGACGGTTCCGAGCGCGTGCAGCTGTCGATCCCCGATACCGACGCCGTAGATGATGAGCCGAAGCCCCTGTCTTGCAGGGCTGTCGACACGAACGGATACAGCCGTGTACCGGCCGGATGCGGCTGTTGAGAGCCATTTCGTGAAGTCGATCTCTCGATGCAGGTCGGCCGGCAGAGATTCTCGGCTTTCGAGCAGGGGTCCGCCCTCGTCGATGAGGGCGATGGAATGACCGATGTTGGCCGAAAAATGGGCGAGAAGGTCGTTCAATTCAGCTGCCGGGTACTCGATCGCGTGGGCGACTTTGCGTATGTAGTGCAGCGTGAGCGCGTCGCGAGCTTCGAGGAGGTGCCAGCAGGCCTTCGCAAGTTTGAAAGGGTCGTCGGTTTCGAGCACGGTGATGCGGAATCGTTCAGCGAGCCGTTTCGCACCATCATCGGCGACGCGCGCATTCTGGCACGCGATTCCGGCGAAGCCTCGGTCGCGAACCGTTCGGAGCAGCGCGTCTTGCTGCCACGGAGTCGCCGGCAGTGTCGAGGTGAGGATCAGCAGCGCATCGGAGTGCGTACGATTCTCGAGTCCTCCTATGTCGTCGACGATCTCCGAACCTTCCCACTCACGGTTTACCGGCCCGGCTACGTATGCGAGTCCGCCGTTGTCAGAATGCGCGAACAGTGTTTCGGTGGAGAGTTCAGCGGACATCGTTGCCTCCCGCACGCGTAGAGTCGGGGCGCGCGATATCCAGCCCTGCGAGGCGGTACTCAGCGGGTGTGACCCTTCGCAGTCGATGCTCTCGTCGGTACCACCAATCGTCGACCGGCAACGACCAGACTTCTATGCGTTGATTCACGCTCAGCGCTGTCGCTTCGAGGATTTCCGAAGTCAGGGGATCAACCGCGACCAAGCATTCGGGAGCCGCTGCGTGGACTCTGCCGTCAACGACGAACGCGAGGAACTCCGACCTTGCGATCAGTCGGCACACCTCACCGCGCTCGCCGACGATCTGAGCGGTGTGGACGTGCTCGTCATCGAGATCCTGCACTATGGAAGTGACCCTGCCCGCGCCTATACGCCGCAGACCACCGATGACCCCGGCACTGGAATCGGCTCGACAAGACGACTCCATCCAGGTCTCGCCCAATTCGAGCGCCCGTTCCAGGTGACCTGCGATCGCATGCCTTCGGAGATCATCGATCGTGAATCCCGCGACGAGCACGTTGCCGACACCGCCGGCTTGGACGAGTGCGGACCTGACCATCTTCTCGATGTCGGCCGGCCGATCCGACTGCACGAGCACGATGCCGTTCGCACCGGTGTCGCAGACCACGATCAAACCCGGTACTTCGTCGACGAGTAAGGAGAACTGATCGAGTGACGGCACTGCTCGACCGGTACAGTCGGCATCGACGACTGTCCTTCCCGGAGCGAAGAGCAACGGCGCAAGCCCGTTCATCCCACCTCCTTCCGCACTGCATACCGCGGGGATGCGCGTACCGAGCCAACGCTCAGCGGATTCGAGGAGGGGTGCAAAGGCGTCTTGCCCGGGGAGGCGTTCGCTGAACAGCAACGTTGATCCCGCAACAGCGGGAGCAAAGCACGGAGTCGATGGCTCCAGCTCGTTGACCGAAGAGATTTCGATCGGCCAATCGTCGCTCTGCTCGAGCAGCAGCCGAAGAAGATGCGGGGATCCACCGCCACCCGAACCGAAGAGGGAGAAACCGAGCGAAAGCGCTGCAAGCGAATCGCGTTCGAGCGTCAACGACATTCGTTCAGTGTATTGAGCGATCTCGCCGGTTACCAGCTTGGTTCGGGTCGCAACTGTTCGATCGGCACGAAGGAGTCGTCAAGTCCGAAAGCGACCGGCCCGAAGGTCTCGAGGGCTTCCGGCGTACGCATCATCTCGGGCGTCGAAATCCCGAGTACTCGCACGCGCTGTCCGTAACGGAGCCCCTCGGTCGTAATCGGCTCGGCCGTCTCGAAATCGACGATGCAGATTAAATCGGGAACGATGGCGGCGAGATCTCCGTTCGACTTGGCAACCAGATTCTCGTTCTGGAAGTCGATCGTGAACTCGCCGTCATGCGCACCCTCGGGAGGAGTGATGACGGCGCGGCCCTTTGCGAACCCCTCGGTAGTACGACGCTCGACATCGGTAACCTTACCGACGAACAGCTCACGCAGGTTGGTGTAGAGCGTCGTCTCGAGCACGCGCGCGATGGCTTCGAAAGGAGAACGGTGCTGTTCGCGTGCTTCGCGAATCGCACGCCCCAGTTGCAGTGCCATGGAGATGGTCCTGGGGACCGACACCCGACGAACATCGGCGCCGGTCATCGCATACTCGGCGATGTGTCCGACACCGCCGAGGCGGATGGTGACGGCACGCGCGAGGGACTCCATCTGCCGGTTGTCTCCGCCGGTGTCGATAATGACGCGCTCGCCGCGTTCGCCCGCTAGCGCGAGCGGCGAGCCGTTGATCCCGTACACGGCGAAGGTTTCCATGGAGAGTTCTGGGAATGCGCGCCCCATACCGTCCGCATCGACGACGGGGAGCCCGGTCTGCGCCGCGATGATCAGTGGAATCATGGAATTGATGCCACCGCATTCGATGGGCATCGTGGCTTCCGCTTTCCGGCCAAGATGCTCTTCGAGGATGCGGAGCGACAGCAACGGTTCCGTCCCTGCCGGGATCTTCTCGACCATGACTGTCGGAGCACCCATTTGGGCGGTGGGGATCACGAAGAGATCGTCGGGAAGTTCATCGGGGTCGAGAATCGTGATGCTGCCGTCGCCCAGAACGTGCTCGACAAGTAGGCGACCTATGTGCGGGTCACCGCCGCCTCCCGTTCCGAGCAGCGTTGCTCCGCGGGCGAGATCGGGCAGATCCGCCGCCTTGAGTTCCCAGCTCATGCGATGACCTGTCCCGGTCGGACGGATCCGTCGAATCGGTGTGGCTCGAGGTCATAGCCGAAGTATCGAGGGCCGACCATCTCGATCGCCTCGGGCGCGTGCCACCGTTCGTCCGCGGGTGCGGCGATAACGCGTACCCGCTGGCCGTAGCGCAGGCCCTCCGTCGTGATCGGTTCTCCGTTTTCGTGATCTAGCACCATGATCAGGTCGGGTGTCGTTGCGACGGTGTCGCCATCGATTTGAGCAACAAGATGCTCGTTCTGGAACTGCAGGGTCATCGTGCCGGCGGCGCCGTCGATCGATGCGCGACCTCGTGCGAAGCCGGTTGTCGTGGCGCGCTCCACGTCGGTGACCTTCCCTTCGAACAGCAGTCGCCCACCCAGCACCGTGACGGTCTTCTCGACGGGGTCGATCTTCTGCTCGCGCGCGTTCGAGATTTCCCGGCCTACTCGCAGGCACATGCTCAGGGAATCCTTGACGAGCGATTCCCCGGCCGTTCGGCCGGACATGTGGAATCCGGAGATCATGATCGAGCATCCCATCTCCACTGCCGCGACTCGGGCGATGCGTTCGACCCAGTGATTGCTGATAGCGCGGATTACGCCCACGTTGCCCTTTTCATCCGCGTACGCCAGAGGAGAGGCTTCAACGCCGTACAGTGTCGGCAGGATCATCTGCAGCTCGGGGAAGGCGCGCCCCATGCCATCGCCGTCGATCAGCGGCAGCCCCAGGGCAGCGGCCGCAGCGATCGGGATCGTGGAGTTCACACCTCCGACTTCGGCAAGGGCGATATGCGTGACCGGTTTCCCGTAGTGTTCGCTGAGCTCCTTCACCGGCGTTACGACTTCGTCCAGCCCTGGGAGTTTCTCTACCATGACGGTGGGCGCGCCCATCATGGCGACCGTGACGACTACCGCATCATCGGGAACTTCATCGAGTGTGACGACTTCTACGTTGCCGTACTGTTGCAGCGCCTGCCCGGCGAGCAATGCTCCTATGTAAGGGTCTCCGCCTCCGCCGGTGCCGAGGACGGCGGCACCGCGTGCGAGTGCAGGGATGAGTTCCTCCGTTATCGTCCAGCTCACGTCAGGGGTCCCATCTCGAGGTCGCCGACGGCCTTGGCTCGAATTCGCGTTGCGTTTCCTGGCAGATAGGGGATCGGTACTTCATCGAAGTCGACGATCGAGACGCTCTGCGGTTTCGCCCCCGCGGCTATGGCTTTCTGTCTGGCCTCTTCGCGAACACCGGTGATTGTCTCATCCCGTTTGCCGGGTTCGACGGAGTAGACCTTGTCGACCTCTCCTCCGACCTGTGCGATGGAAGCGCCGATGGCATTGGCAACGGCGAAGTTCTCCGGCCGTTGCACCTCGCCGAAGAGTGGCAGATCGCGGGGAATCATGATCGAGCCCCCACCCACGACAACGACGGGAATCGGGTCGGGGGAGGTCCTCATGCGATCGACGGCTTCAGATATACGTTCGGAGATGCGTTGCAGCACACGATCGACCAGTTCTGCATCGAGGTGTGCGACCTTGCTCGCATCACCGATGTTCGCCTTCCCGGCGGCAACCGCGATATCGGTAGCGGTGAGCGTTGATCCGCCGAAGACGAGGGCCTCGCTGGTGAGCCGATAGCCGACCGACTCCGGGCCGACTTCACCGGTCTCGATGTCGACGATACTGCCTCCTCCCATGCCGATGGAGAGGACGTCCGGCATGCGGAAGTTCGTGCGGATGCCGGCTACTTTCACCTCATTCGCCGTTTCGCGTGGGAAGCCGTTGATGAGCAGGCCGATGTCCGCAGTCGTACCACCGACGTCCACGACAGCGCAGTTCGAAAGGCCGCTCGTCGCGGCCGCGCCTCGCATCGAGTTCGTGGGGCCGGAGGCGAACGTTGCCACCGGGTACTTCCGAACGTATTCCTCATCCATCAGTGTTCCGTCGTTCTGACTGAGGAAGATGGGGGCCTCGATGCCCTGATCGCGAACGGCTTTCGTCAATCCGTCGACGATCTCGATCGCGAGCTCGCGCAGAGCAGCATTGATCACGGTTGCGTTCTCGCGCTCCAGCAGCCCGATTCTGCCGATTTCGTGCGACAGCGAGATGGCAACGTCCTCGCCGAGCACTTCTGCAACCAGCTCGGCGGCCTGTAGTTCGAGATCGTGATTGACGGGACTGAAGACCGAGGAGATCGCTACGGATCGAATTCCGTGCGTTTTCATATCGGCGGCGTGACGTCGAATCTCCTCGGGATCCAGGGGAGAGATCGGGCGTCCGTCGAACTCGTATCCGCCGTGCGCGAGATAGCTTCGGGATTCGATCGCTTCCCTGAGGTGATCCGGCCAGTCGACAAGCGGCGGAAGCGCCGCCGTCGCGGGCAGTCCGAGTCGGAGCGCCGCTGTCGGCGCGAGCCGCTTCGCCTGCACTAACGCATTGATGAAGTGCGTCGTACCGATCATGACGGCGTCGATACTGCCGCCCTGAAACGCGTGCTGCTGTTTGAGCTCCTCGATTGCCTGCACGATTCCAGACGTGACGTCCGGTGTCGTGGAGTGCTTGACGCCGGCCAACGTTGCTGTGCCGTTCATGAGCACGGCGTCAGTGTTCGTGCCACCGACATCGATGCCAATGTGCATGGTGTCTATCCTTCTCGTTCGATATGGGCTCGGATAGAATTCCGAACCTCCGCGTTCCGGCGAATCACCGCTTGGATGATTGCTGATCCTCTGCTTCAGCTTCCGAACCGGGTTGCAGTGTCTTGGCTGTCCCGATCCCGCGGACCAGCCCCAGCTTTCCCGCGATGACGTAGAGGATCATCGAGGTGAAGAGCGAGACCAACGGGGCGATGCCCCATTCGAGGAAATACCCGACGAGAGCGGAGGCGAACCAGATCACCAGCGTTGCCGGGACGATTCGAGGAGCTTCGGCGGGCAGGACGCCCTTGGCTCGTGACTCGTCGAGATCCCCGCGCCATCGCTTCACGATGAAGTACTCGGCGAGCATGATGCCTGCAATGGGTGGGAATGCGACGCCCAAGATCATGAGGAACTCGGTGAACCTGTCGAGGATGCCCGCTGCTGCCAGGATCGAACCGACGATGCCGAGCACCCAGGTGGTGGTGACACGGTTGAGGTTCTTGCTGAACGCCGTGGAGATGAAGTTCACAAGGCCGAGCGTCGACGAATAGAGGTTCCAGTCGTTGATCTTGAGAGTGCCCGTGATCACGACGAACAGGCCCACGATGCCGACGGATGATGTCACGATCGCGACGATGTCGCCAGTGCGGGCCGCGTGTGCAAGAAGCACGCCCGCCCCGCCGATCACGAGTTCTCCCAGCGTGACCCCGACGACCGTCTGCTTCACGACATCCGCTCCGCTGCGGTTGAACCGGGTCATGTCGGAGGTGATGATCGCCCCGACGATCAGCCCGCCGGCCACGATTGCGGTGCCCTGCCAGATGCTGAGGGAGGGGCCCGCGGGTTCGGATCTCGTGAGGAGCTCGACGACGTCGTGCCGGAGCAGTTCGCTCGTGATCGACCAGGCGACGAGAATGAGGAAGAGCGGCACGGTGATGTTCGCCAACCACTGCATGCCGATGAAGCCGAAGGCGACGATGGCGGTGACGGCGATGCCGAAGAGCAGACTCCAAGCCCACACCGGCATGACTCCGGGCATGAGGACGTCCAGGGACTGTGCCGAGATTCCTGACTGGATGCCGAACCATCCGATGAGGCTGATGCCGATCGCAAGTCCCACGATGGATGCGCCGATCTCCCCGAACCCTGTCCACCGTGCGAGGAGTGAGGTGTTGAGCCCCTCCTTCTGGCCGATGATGCCGACGATCACCATGATGATCTCGAGCAGCACGGCGCCGAGGATCAGCGAGAGGAACGCATCTGCGAATGACATCGCGTAACCGAGAGTCGCACCGAGAAGGAACTGGGAGAGTGCCGAGACCTGGCCGAACCGCTGAACTGCGATTCCGAACCAGTGTTTTTGTGCGGAGGGTTTCACCCTCGACAGTGCGAAGTCTTCGCCGAGCTGTTCTGACATGTGCTTCCTCGCTTCAAGGGACCAGTGTCGAAAAGCTATCGGCCCGTCGGAACCGTCACAATATGCGCTGAGCACAAACTCCGTTGCCGATTGTGCAATATGCACTTTCGGCTTAGGCGTTGGTCAGCGTGACTCCGTGGCTAGCGCTTACAGCGGTCGCACCGTCAGACACTGTGCTGCGGTGCCGAAGGGCCCGGACTCGTCGTGCAGAACGGTGTGCGTAAGGCCCACTCCGCGCTCACCGTAGGAGACCGACGAGTCGTATCCGAGTCGTTCGCCCTTCGGCTCACGGATCATGTGGATCGTCAGGTCGAGGTTGGGGAAGGCGACCGTGTTGATCGCCTGCCGTGGCGTCAGCCCGTTCGCGAAGTCCACCATGCCGATGATGCGAGCCAGATCGCTCGTCGGCTCGCTTTCGATGAGCGGTACGAGAGGGCGAACCCACGACGACGCGCGACCGGGGTGCTCCTCTCTGCTGCTGACCTCGATCGAACGAACGCATCCTCCCGGCCATTCGTCCGTTATGCGCCCGGGGCCCATCTCCTCGCGTGACGAGATGCTCGGCAGCTCGTTCGCCGCTATAGCTTCAGTGTCGAATGCCTGCATGAACCAGGCTCGAAGAATGACCGCGACGCGGCCACCCTGCGAGAGCGTCGCCTCGACCAGCTCGATTGTCCTGCCGGGTCGAAGCACTCGAATGTCGACTTCGATCTCGTCCAGCGTGAAGGTGCCGAGGATGTCGTATGACAACCGGCCGATATTGAGGCGGTCGTCGCGGCGACCCGCGTGGTCGTTCTCGATGAGGTGCGCGAGCAACCCGAACGATGGCGCGACGTGTTGCTCATTGACGTTCCATGCGCCTGAAACGTGCTCGGTGGCCTTGAATGTGCGGTCATCGATTCGGACGAAATACGACGTTGCTTCTAACACTGTTCCTCGCTGCGGTGGGGGAGTCGGTTCGCATCAGACTACCGGTGAGGTCCGACGCTTGTGTGACGACGGAGTCAGCGCGAGGAACGGCATTCTGCAGCCGGTCAGCCCTTACCGCCGCAGCAGGGTCAGTGCGGCTGCGATGTGGGATGCGCTGAGCCGTTCGAGGGTCGGCTCGGGAGCCGGTGCGAAGGCGGGGGAGTGATTGCTCGGAATGTCTGCTCCGAACTCCCCGGCGGTGGCCGCTTCCCAGAGCTCGTGCGGTGTCGAGCCGACGAACCAGTAGCAGTATGGTGAATCGAACGCAGCGGGGATGGCGTCGAAGTCTTCCGAGGCCGTTACTCGAGATGCGGGCACCGCATCCTGGCCGAACGCGTCACGGAAAGCCGCGGACACCGTTGCCGTCAGCCCGGCGTCGTTGACCGTGACCGGGCACGGTACGTCGTAATGGAACTCGGGTTCGCGAGGCGACCCGGAGGCTGCGCACTCAGCGCGCACGATACGTTCGACTGCTGCTCGCAGGCGATCCTGCACGTCTTCGTCGTAGCTGCGAACGTCGACCTGCAGTTCAGCGGAGTTGCTGATGATGTTCGATGTCGAGCCAGCGTGCAGTGAGCCGACCGTCACGATTGCGAATGTGCCCGGCGCGATCTCGCGTGCCACGATGCCCTGCAGCCGTTGCACGATTGCGGCGGCCAGGACAACGGGATCAACCGTCAGATGCGGCATTGATCCGTGCCCACCCCGCCCGTACACGACAACGCGGATCACATCGAGGGCGGACATGACGGGGCCGGGCGCGGACAATACCTGCCCTGGAGGGCCGGGAAGGACGTGAGCAGCGAAACAAGCGTCGGGTCGAGGGAAGGCGTGCGTTAGCCCGTCCGCGACCATCGCGTGTGCCCCGGATCCCAGCTCCTCTGCAGGCTGGAAGACCGCGATGTACGTGCCTCGCCAGTGCTCTCGCTGCTCGTGCAGTGCCCGAACCGCTCCCATCAGACCTGCGACGTGGGCGTCGTGGCCGCACGCGTGCATGACACCGGGTGTTTCCGATGCGTAGTCCAGCCCCGTTGCTTCCATGACGGGGAGTGCGTCGAGGTCGGCGCGACCGAGAACGGTGGGGCCTTCGCCGTTTTCGAGAGCGGCGACAACGCCGGTTCCGCCGAATCTTCGAGTTTCGAGGCCGAGATCCTGCAACTCCTGCTCGACTCTGACGGCGGTCTTCTTCTCCTCGCCGCTGAGCTCCGGTTGCCGGTGCAGGTCTGTGTACAGTCGCAGCTGCCAGGATGCGTGCCGCGTGAGGCCCGGGAGGAAATCTTCGAGTGTCACGTTATCTATCCTCTCAGCGGCTGCACGGATTCGCGTACTGCCGGCCGGTCGTGTTCGATCCATGCGCGCATGATCACGGTGATAAGAAGAGCGGCGGCGATGCCCAGGAGGGCGCCTCCGAGCGTGTCGGTCAACCAGTGAGCGGCCAACAGCGTCCTTGTGAAAGCCATGAGCAGCGCCCACGCGCACGTTGCAAGCGAGATCGTCCATCTGGGAAACAGGATGCCGAGCACAATGGCGATGGTTGCCGCGTTCGCGGTGTGGCCGGAGGGGAATGATCCGAAGTCGGCGGCGACGAGGAGATCTTCCGGTCGCACGCGTCCGAAGAGCGACTTCATGACTTGCACGAGTAGTGCACTGGACGCAAACGCCGTCACTGCGTACAGTGCGCTGCGCCAACCCCTCACAATCAACACCGTGACCGCGATTCCGAGCGGCACGATCAGCACCCCGATGAATCCTCCTCCGAGCAGATCCAAACCGAGCGCAAAGGAGACCAATGCCGGCGAACGCATGTCCGCGACTATCGCGTGCCACCACTCGTCGGCCTGGGTGGAACTGCCGGCAACGAGACCACCGAGCAGGGCAGCGAGCCCGAGGAAGACGAGTGCAGCTACGATTGTGCTCCCGGTTCTCATACTCTGATCTTCGCGGATTCGACCTTGACCTTGGCTCGCCTCGCCGCTGGTAGCGAAAGCTCAAAATGGCACAGTATTCTGACGGCATGGAGCATCCGGAATCGTTCGCACCGCAGGGTGCGCCACTGCACACTGCACTGCATCTCCGAGACGATCGGATCCTTGCTGTGCGAGAGGTGGAGGTGACGGAACCGGCGGCACTGGAGGCTCAACACGCTTACGCCACGGAACTCCTTGAGCGGTTCGGCTTCTCGATACCGACGTCCGACGAGCCTCAAGAGGGCGCCAGATTCATCGCTATCTTGCACGACAACACGGTCGTTGGATATGGCGGCATCCGACCGGTGCCAACACGTCTGGCAGCCGCGGAAGTCAAGCGGATGTGGGTGGACGACCAGTGGCGACGGTCCGGGTTGGGATCCGCCTTACTGCGGCGTCTGGAGGAGATCGCGGCCGAAGACGGGTACAGGGAAGTCGTGCTCGATACCAACGGTGCACTGTCAGAGGCGATCCGACTGTACGAGCGAGCCGGATACCGTCGCGTGCGGCGCTACAACGATAATCCCGACGTGGAGTTGTTCTTCGCGAAAGATCTCGTTGGTTAACTCTGACGGGCGGCGATTTCCAGCTTGAAGCCGTTCAGCAAGTGCCGAAGACCGAACGCGAAGTCCTGCTCCCAGCTGCCATCGAACATATCCTCACTCATTGTGGCCAGCACGGGAAACCTGCCTGATTCCATCGCTTGAATCAGGTGTGGTGCTTGACGCTCCCAGAACTCCTCATCCGAAATACCGGTCTCCTGGGCCGCGCTCTCTTCCATGACCCGCTGTTGCACCGTGCCGGTGACGAAGCCGTCGATGGTCGTGACGAGGGCGATCTTCTCTCTGTCGCTCAGCGGCAGTGTGCGGAGCTCGGCGACGATTCGTTCCAGCTCAGCGACGCTGTTCGGCCCCAGCATCGGCCTGGCGATGCTGACATGCAGAAACCACGGGTGGCGAAGATATCGCGCCCGGTGCTGCCAGGCGTATAGCTCAAGAGTCCGCAGCCATCCCTCGGTCTGTTCGGTCTCGAACGCCGCGTCGGTACGCGTCTCCACCGGAAGCGCCATGACCTGATCGAGCATGAGACTCAGCAGTTCGAGTTTGCCAGGCACGTAGCGATAGAGCGACATTGCGCCAACTTCCAGATCCTTTGCAAGACGCCGCATCGAGAGCGCGTCGATGCCTTCGTCGTCAGCGATGGCGATCGCCGCGGTCAGGATCTGTTCCAGACTGAGCGATGGTTTCGGGCCCTTGCCGGATTGCGGCAGGCCGTTCCAAAGCAGTGCATGCCCTCGTGCGAGCGATTCCACGTTCTTGTTTTCAAGCCGCGACATCGTGCGTCTGAGCTTCGCGTGCCCACGTGTCGATCCTTCGGGACCGTCGCCCTCTTGTACTGACACGCTGCCTCCCTGACGCGGTGATTGCTTCTGCGTTCAGTGTACGCTATTTTAATGCGTACACTGAACGCAGAAGGTGGAGGTGGCTCGGATGACAGGGCGAACATGGGCAATTGAGGCCCACGGATTGACGAAGCGATATCGCGGGAAAGTCGCGCTCGACGGCGTGGACCTGCAGGTATCCGCGGGTACAGTGCACGGACTGCTCGGGCCGAACGGGGCCGGGAAGACGACGACCGTGCGAATACTGACCACGCTCACGAGAGTTGATGGCGGCACTGCGAGCGTCGCGGGATACGACGTACAGCGACAGTCGAGGCAGGTGCGCAGGAACATCGGGCTGACGGGGCAGCAGACTACTGTCGATGACCTTCTCAGCGCACGCCAGAACCTCATCATGTTCGGCAGGCTCTTTCGGCTCGATCGGGCGGCCGCCAGACGCCGAGCCGATGAGCTGTTGGAGTTCTTCGGGCTCGAAGAGGCGCCGGGGAGAAGCCCGAAGTGGTTCTCCGGCGGGATGCGCAGGCGGCTCGATCTCGCGGCATCCCTGATTCTGGCGCCCAAAGTGTTGTTCCTCGACGAACCGACGACGGGGCTCGACCCGGCGGGTCGCAGAGAAGTCTGGCAGGCGATTCGAACGATGGCGACCAGCGGCACCACGGTGCTGCTGACGACGCACTACCTCGACGAGGCCGACAAGCTCTGCGACCGGGTCAGCGTCATCGACCGGGGGAGGAACTTCGTGGAAGACACACCGGCTGGGCTCAAGCGGCGCATCGGTGACGAGCAGCTCGAAGTCTCGATCGCGCATCCCGACCAACTCGAGCGTGCCGGAGCGCTCGTGGGTCGAATCACCGGCACCGACCCCGTCGTCGATCGCGAGGAGAACACCGTCACCGCACCCGTTGCCGACGGCGTCGAAGCGCTCACCTCGGTGGCTGCGGCCGTGCGAGCGGAAAGCGTTGGCATAACCGACATCGGTCTCCGGCGACCAACGCTCGATGAGGCGTTTCTGCAACTGACCGACGGATCCGTGCAGCCTGTCGGTGACACCGCACTCGAAGGGAGCAAGCGATGAGTAAGAAGAACACCGGGATACAGGACGCAGACGCAATGTCCCCCAGGGGCCTCGAGCCCGTCGAGACGTTGGCCTCGCGTGCGCTCTGGGCCGTCAAAGACTGCTGGACGATCGTGGCGCAGGAGTTCACGCATCTGGTGCGGCAGCCTGGCACGTTCGCGTGGCAGCTCGGGATGCCCGTGATCATGGTGCTGATGTTCGTGTACGTCTTCGGATCGGCCATGGACGTGACCGGGATGGGCGCCGGCGAGGGATACGTCGACTACGCCATGCCGGGGATGTTCGCGATGACGATGGCGTTCGGGCTCATGAACACCGCGTTCGCGGTCACGCTGAACAAGGAGAAGGGGTTCATGGATCGTTTCCGCTCCATGCCGATGTCTCCCTCGGCAGCTGTGACAGGGCGTGGCGTTGCCGATCTTCTGCATGCGGCGATCGACCTGGCGATTATCGCCGGTTTAGCACTGGTCGTCGGTTGGCGCCCCGGCGGAAACCTGGCCGAGACTCTGCTGGCGTTCGGTCTGCTGCTCTGGTTGCGCCTGGCGCTGATCTTCGTCGGCGTCTATCTGGGCTTGCTCATCAACAACACCGAGATCGCGGGCAATCTTTTCGCTGTCGTCTTCCCTCTCGGGTTCATCTCGTCGGTCTTCGCCCCTCCCGGCATGATGCCCGGGTGGCTCGGCGCTTTGGCTGCCTGGAACCCAGTGTCGTCAACGGCTAACGCTATTCGGGAACTGTTCCATACGCCCGGCATCGAGTCTTTTGAAGTGCAGTACTGGATCGACGGGCACGCTGTCATCGGGGCTCTCGTGTGGCCGGCGCTGATCACGCTGGCGTTCGTCCCGCTGGCCGTTCGCCAGTTCAAGAACCTGAGTAGATAGATGCGCCGCGCTGCTGAGCTGGCGCTGCCCGTCGTTTGAGCGGGGACGTCAGTTCCGCAGAATCTTCTCCATCGCTTTGCCCTTCGCCAATTCGTCGACGAGTTTGTCGAGGTATCGGATTTCCCGCATGGTCGGCTCTTCTATCTCCTCGACTCTGACGCCGCACACCACACCTTTGATGAGTGAACGGGACGGGTTGAGCGCTGGAGCCTCGGCGAAAAAGGTTTCGAAGTCGGTTTCATCGGCTAGCCGCGCAGCGAAGGAGGCGTCGTCGTACCCCGTCAGCCAAACGATGATCTCGTCGACCTCTTGTTTCGTTCGCCCCTTCCTTTCGGCCTTCGCAATATAGGCGGGGTACACGCTCGCGAACGCTTGCGTGTAGATCCAGGGTTTACTCATGGTTTCCCTCTTCGCTGTGGGCCGTCAGAGCGCGTCGCCGGGTACGTAATCCTCCCAGACGATCGATTGTCGTTCGCGGCGATTTTCGATGAGACGCGAATGGCGACCCGCTCGGGGCCGCCATTCGGTTTCACAAAGAGTTACCGGCCTGTGTCAACCTGGTCCGGTTTGCGAGGAGGTGTCGGCTCTTCGTCTTCGTCGTCCTCTTCGACGTCTTCGTCCTCGTCGTCTTCATCTTCGTCACCGGAGTCCGGGGCGCAGTCGCCTGTCCCGAAGTAGTGCGTGTCTCCGTTGAACGAGATCGAGTTGATGACGGCGCCCTCTGAGCCTGTGAACCCGATGCCGAGGAGCTCGATGACGTCACCCCAGACATCGATGTCGGATTGCAGGAACTCGAGAATCTCATCCAGAGTGTGGCCGTCCTCGGGGAAGTAGCCAGAGCTGTCGATCATCACGACATCGGCCAGCGTGTGCACGCCTGGGCCGAAGCCCTCTGTATTGCGCAGGGTCGTGAAGAACGGCTGCTCATCCGTCTCACCATCGAAATAGGCGAAATACGGAATCTGCAGCGTCACGCTGCCTTCCGCGACATCGATTTCGATGGATTCGAGAACCGAACGGAAGTTGTCCTCAACGCTGGCGTCCGGGTCTGCGGTGGGGCGCTCTGCTATGGGGAAGCCCCTCAACACCTGCGTTACGGTCCGCTCGACGGGAGCGAGCGTCGTCACTGAACACTCGCCGAACTCGAGGCTCGCATCCACGGCTGTGCCCGGTGTGTCGACGTTGCCGACGTGCCACTGGTCGTAGTTGTAGTCGGGGGAGCCCTCGTCCCCGTTCTCCCAACCGATGATGTCATCGGGGCCGACATTGTAGTCAGCCGCGAACGCGGGGTTTACGGCGCCGAAAGTGAGCGCCGTCGCTGCGACGGCGGCGAATCCCAGTTTCAACGCACCAAACCGTTTCGGTCGTGCGGTCTTGTCAGTCATGATTGCCTTCCAGGATGCTGGTGCGTGACTCCCCAGCGACCGCAAAGCGAAGCCGGTGCAAGATATCAGAACGGTGCGAGTGGAGTCTCCCTCAATCCTATGCGAATGCTAAGAGTGTGGGCAAGCCTTCTTCCCTTTTCTGGGCCAATTTCCCGCTGACAGTTGTTGGCTGGTATCAGCGGATTGTTGTTTTTCCGAAGGGAGTGTTGCTCGCAACATCTCTGCCCTCCGTGTTCTCGTTGTGGCTGGAACCGGCTTGTTCGCTTCGCGGAGCGGGTTCGCCGATGCTGGTCCGGCGCAAGCCGATCACCTGGGCAACGGCGAAGCCGAGTACAACGAACGCCTGGAACACAGCCCATACCGTGCCCACGGAGGTTAACCAGTCGATTGTGATCACGTAGAGAACAGACGCGATGGACCATGCGGTGTTCATGACAATGGCGAACCATACGCCGGCCGGAGGAAGTGACCGCGCAGTTCCGACCAGCAGAATCACGAACGCGTAGCAGGTCAGGAAGACGCCGATGCCGACCAGGAAGGGCGCAGGAGGCCCGAGCAGAGTGGTGAGCAGTGTTGCCGCGGCGATATAAGCTATGCCGTTTGCTCCGGTGACGGCAGCGTCCGACAACATGGCGACGCGCAACCACCGTTTCTTGCTTTGCGCGGGTAGGGGCGGGGATGACGTAGTGGAGTCCATGGCCCCAGTCTCTCGACGTGGGGGTAGTGGAGTCGATTACCTCCGAGGTAGTGGAATCGAAGAAGCAGTTCGGCGAGAGTACAGCTGTGAGTACACCTACGAAGAGCGATGTGCAATCGAATGTCAGTCAGTCGGCCGGGGGATTGATCCGGCGTTGGCGAGCGGCTCGACGAATGAGCCAGATGGACCTTGCACTGGAGTCTAGGATCTCTCCTCGCCATCTCAGCTTCGTGGAGACCGGCCGTTCCAACCCCAGCCGAGCCACACTGTCCAGTGTCTCGATCGCCCTCGACCTCAGTCTGCGTGAACACAACAGCCTCATGATGGCTGGTGGATACTCACCCACCTATCCGAGCACTCCATGGACCGCGCCTGAGCTGCAGATCGTCCAGCGGTCACTCTCTGAGATGGTTCGGGCGCATGCACCTTTCCCCGCGATGGTGGTCGATTTCAGGGGCGACATTCTCCTGGCCAACGACACGTTGTTGGAGCTTGTCGGCGATGTTGCGGACAAGCAGAAGCCGTTGAACGCGTACCGTCTGGTTCTAGGGCAGGACGGGATCGCCGATCGAATCGTCAATCGCGACGTGTGGCATTCCCACATGGCTGACTGGGTCATCGAGCGCGCCGCCGAGACCGGCGATCCCGCTCTTCTCGCGACCGCCGAGTCGGTTACTGCACGGCCACATACTGGTCGCAGCGATGAGCGTTCTATGTCCAGTCCGGTCTTGCCGCTGCTGCTGGAGTACGACGGCGACGTGCTCACCTTGACCAGTATCCGCGCATACCTTACGGAACCTCGTGATGTGACCGCCTCCGAGCTCTGCCTCGAAACTTTCATCCCTCTCGACGACTGCACAAGGACAGCGCTCGCGAAGATTGCCCATTTGGGGTAACGGGGACGCAGCCTTCATTAAAACATTGTGCTGCACGGATGGATCACACTCACCGCAGCCGCCATTGGCTTGCTACCTACGGCTGGCATAATCATCTGGATTTGGGATCACGACCTCGCTGTGGTTTCCCGCTCTGAGGCCTGTCGCAAGCGTGCTCAATGGAGCGCTGACTGCTTGGCTATTGGGGAAGATCACGATCAACTTCTTGAATTCCCGCATGGTTGATGTCTTCAGCCGCATTCGGTACGCACGTGTGTTGCGAGAAGGACCAACCAAATTGTTCGACGGCATCGCCGATGCGACGCTGAAAGGTGAAGCGCAAGCAGCAGAAGAGAAGCAGCCGGAGCGCGATAAAAACTTGCGAAAGCTGAGAAAGACTAACCGCTCGAGTGCCAGCTCTCGGAGCGGCGGGCAGGGCGGTTGTGCAATGCAGCTAGTATTCCGTCGATTGCAAGTTTCCGGGTTGGCCACGATCCGACTCCATTCCAAGCGTAGTGATTGGAAACTCGGGCATTTGGTTGACTAGACCGTAGCCACACGCGTTGCCATAGAGCATCCATGAGCTGCGTGGCCGAGGCATAAAATGAGGGAGAGGCTCAAACCCGACAAGAGCGCTAACTCCTGTCGAGGGTTTGAACCTCTCCTACTTTCCGGGTCCCTGCGTAGACAGTTCTCAAACCCCACCCCGAAGCTGAAATCATTGATTTCTCGCTGGAAACGAGGGGTATACCGGGTGTCTCTGCGGACCGATAACACTCCGATTCAGGACGTGCGAGGTCCTTGCGTTAAGAGGATTGGGAAACCTCAAACCTTTCTCACCCCCGCAGAAGTAGAGCGCCTGGTCGACGATTACCTCGCTGGTCTCAGCGTCGGATACTTGGCTCAGAAGTATGGTGTGCACCGTGCGACAGTTTCGAAACATCTCACCCGGAACAACGTCGTGCGACGTCAGCACGGCCTCACAATCGAGGAAGCCGCAGAGGCAGTAAAACTGCACGGCGGTGGCGTCTCGATGCGCGCGATTGCCCGCACGCTCGGCGTCGACCGGAAGCAGGTACGCGTTTCCCTCGTCGCCGCCGGTTCGCCTGCCTTGCAACAGAGCTTAAACACCCCGCTTGAACAGTCGTCTGATAGGGGCGCGCAGCCACCGCGGAGGCCTACTCGAGATAATCGCGAAGCTGGTCTGACCTCGACGGATGGCGCAGCTTCGCCATGGTTTTTGACTCAATTTGACGAATCCGCTCTCTCGTCAAACCAAAATTTCCCCAATTTGTTCGAGTGTTTGGGGTTCAATCCCACAAGCCAAAGCGCAGTTGAATGATGCCGGCCTCACGCTCAGTCAGTAAATCAAAGAGGTGCACAAGTATCTGCTGCAGCATTCTCGACATCACAATATCTTCTGGTTCCACCGCCTCGGTATCTTCAATGAGGTCGCCGAATGAAACTTCCTGGATGTGCCCTGTTTCAAGGAGCGGGACTGCTGCACGGATAGGTGACAGTTCTAGTCACGCCGCCAGTGCGACGTCACTCGATCTCCTCTGCAACCCGTCAGACTTTGACCGAACCTTTTGCGACCGGCGCACGGCAAAGTAGCGCTTGGTACTTCTCAACAGCTTCTGCCATTTGCTCTACAAGTCTGGGTCGGAAGACGAACTGCTTGAAGGTCGGTGAGTAGAGGCAGTAGCCCGGCGATCTGCGGAGCGCTGTCGATGTGATCCGACTCTGACGCAAGACGCTCGGCACCATCAAGACGAACCTGTCTTGGGCGTTCGCCTATAATGTGGCAGCGATTCCGGTCGCAGCGCTCGGTATGCTCAACCCAATGCTCGCCGGCGCGGCGATGGCGTTCTCGAGCGTCTTCGTCGTTGGCAACAGCCTGCGTCTGCGCGGCTCCACGTCCATCACCAAGCAGGCGGCCTAACCTAGCACACCGGGCCCGGTCGCCCAGCCGAGAGGAGACACCCATGACGAAGCCACACGCGGGCCACGGGCGCGACCACGGGCCTCACAGTGGCCACGAGCACCACGAGCACCACGAGTACCACGAGCACCACGAGCGCGCTGGGCACGAGGATCACGGTGGTCACGCTGGCCATGGTGGTCACGCTGGCCATATGGGCCACGGCGATCATGTGGCACAGTTTCGGCGCCTGTTCTGGGTGAATCTCGTGCTCGCGGTGCCAGTCGTCGCGTTCTCGCCAATGTTTGCCATGATCCTCGGCTATTCAGTACCAGGCTGGGCCACCTGGATCGCACCTGTTATCGGCACCGTGATGTATGTCTGGGGCGGCTCCCCATTCTTGACGGGCGCGGTGAGCGAAATCAAGGCCCGCAAACCGGGCATGATGCTGCTGATCGCCCTGGGCATCACCGTGGCATTCCTCGCATCGTGGGGCGCAACACTCGGGCTGTTGCATCACGAGCTCGAATTCTGGTGGGAACTCGCGCTGCTGGTGGTCATTATGCTGCTCGGGCACTGGATCGAGATGCGTTCGCTCGCCCAGACCACTTCTGCGCTCGACTCCCTCGCGGCGCTTTTGCCCGACGAAGCCGAGCGGGTCGAGGGTGAAACGGCCGTCACGGTGAGCCCGGCGGAGTTGCGCGTTGATGATCTCGTGATCGTGCGCCCGGGCGGCAGCGTGCCGGCCGACGGCATGATTGTTGACGGACGTGCGGCCATGGATGAATCGATGATCACCGGCGAATCGCACCCCGCGACCCGCAGCGAGGGCGATGCGGTGACCGCCGGCACGGTCGCGACCGATTCGGGGCTGCGTGTCAGAGTCACCGCCATCGGAGACGACACGACACTTGCCGGCATCAACCGACTCGTCGCCGACGCGCAGAACTCGTCGTCTCGGGCGCAGCGCATCGCCGACCGGGCTGCAGGGTGGTTGTTCTGGTTCGCCCTCGCCGCAGCGGTCATCACCGCGATCGTTTGGATGCTCGTGGGCGACTCAGATGCGGCCGTGATGCGCACCATTACCGTGCTGGTGATCGCCTGCCCGCACGCGCTCGGCTTGGCGATTCCGCTCGTGGTTTCCATCGCCACCGAGCGCGCGGCCCGCGGCGGGGTGCTCGTGAAAGATCGTCTCGCGCTCGAGACGATGCGCCAAGTCGACGCGGTGCTCTTCGACAAGACGGGCACACTCACCAAGGGCGAACCGGTTGTCACCGGCGTCGCGCCAGTCGGCGATGTTGACGAGCACGCCCTGCTGTCCCTGGCCGCCGCGGCCGAGGCCGACAGCGAGCACCCCCTCGCCAAAGCGATCGTCGCCGCGGCGAGCGACCGAGGCCTCAGCCTTGCACCCGCCACCGGGTTCTCTTCTTCACCGGCGGTTGGCGTCACCGCCACCGTGGCCGGCCAAGAGATTCGGGTCGGTGGGCCCCGGCTTCTGGAAGAAACCGAGCAGCCCGAGATCGGTGCAGCCGATGCCTGGCGGGCCGAAGGTGCCATCATTCTGCATGTCGTTCGTGACGGAATCATGATCGGCGGGTTGAAGCTCGCCGATGAGATTCGCCCGGAGTCGCGCGATGCCGTCGCCGCACTGCATCGGCGCGGTGTTGAGGTCGTGATGATCACCGGTGACGCTGCAGCCGTCGCGGGGGAGGTTGCTCGCGAACTCGGTATTGACCGTGTGTTCGCTGGCGTGCGCCCCGAAGATAAGGCCGCGAAGGTGGCCGAGTTGCAGCACGAAGGCACGGCTGTCGCGATGGTCGGCGACGGTGTCAACGATGCCCCCGCCCTCGCGCAAGCCGATGTTGGTATCGCTATCGGGGCGGGCACCGATGTGGCGATCGCGTCGGCAGGGGTGATCCTCGCCAGCTCTGACCCGCGTTCGGTGCTCTCAGTGATCGAACTCTCACGTGCTGCCTACCGCAAGATGAAACAGAACCTGTGGTGGGCGGCAGGGTACAACCTGATTTCGGTGCCGCTTGCCGCCGGTGTGCTCGCCCCCGTCGGGTTCGTGCTGCCGATGTCGGTCGGAGCGATTCTGATGTCGCTGTCGACGATCGTCGTGGCGCTGAATGCCCAGCTCTTGCGCCGCATCGATCTCAGCCCAGAAGCCAGCACTCGCGCCGTGCTCGAACGCGCGAACTGACCTCACGCAGCCCAGGATCAGCACATGTCATCAACCACTGAATCGCACGCGTCGCACCACGGGTATATCGGCGATAAGAAGCGCTACCTGCAGCGCATGAAACGAATCGAAGGTTAGGCCCGGGGCATCGCGAACATGATCGACGAAGAGCAGTACTGTATCGGCATTCTGACCCAGGTCAGTGCGCTCACCCGCTCGCTGCAGGGGGTGGCGACGGGG